>JBEKUL010000019.1:0-32181 GCA_049515055.1 Steroidobacteraceae bacterium
TGTGCGGAAACAGGTGTCGCGAGCGGCCGCGAGCGGCCACTACAGTCCTATATATTCAGTGGTTTATATGTGAAACGCGGGCCGCGAAGATAGCGAATTCGCACTCATAATGCCGAGGTCGTGAGTTCGAGTCTCACCCTAGCCACCAATCGTTATGCTCGGGGCAGATCTCCTCGACTTACTGAATGCCAAGCTGAAGAAGTTGGTGAAGTTGCTCCCGAGAATGGAGGATCAAGCCCGGCACGACAAGAGGCGGCGCCGGGCCCGCAGGGCCGCCTCGCCGATCCCCGAAGAGACCCTGGATTGTATCGGTGCGCTCCGTGCAATCGAGGGCGAGATCCGCGGCAAGGCACCAGATGAGCACCGAGGCGCCCGACTAGCTCGCGCCGGCCCATTGCTCGATAACTTGTATGCCTGGCTTGTCGCCACCACTCGCAAGTTGTCAAAGAAGTCGGACGCAGCCGGTGCCATCCTAGCGAAGGGCTCCTATATCGACTTCGCAGCCGCAGCGCCTGGCCCGTTCGGCTCAGCCGGAAGACACCGCACGCACCAGCATGGTGGCCGTCAGCGGTAGCTCGCACTGCAGTTCCAGCAGCAGCGCGAGGCAATGCCGGGCGCTGACCGGCTTGCTGTAGAAGTAGCCTTGGCCGAAATCACAGCCCAGCTTCTGCAGCATTGCGGCCTGCGCTGCCGTCTCGACACCCTCCGCGACGGTGGACAGATGCAGCGTCCTTGCCATGTCGATCACGGCATTGATGATCGGCTGATGCGGAGTATCGGTACCAATATCCTGCACGAACGCGCGATCGATCTTCAGTGTATTGACTGGCATCTGATTGAGATAGCTCAGGCTTGAATACCCGGTCCCGAAGTCGTCGATCAGGATCTGCGAACCGAGCGAGCGAAGTGTCTTCAGCGTGCCAATGAGCTTCTGCGGCTCCTTCATTAGCGCCGATTCGGTGATTTCAAAGCGCAGCCAGGATGGGTCGACGCCGGCCTCGCTCGCATACTGAACCACGAGCGCTGCGAAGTCGGTGCGGTCGAACTGCAGCGGCGACACGTTGACGGCAATCGGCACGATGGGCACTTTGGCATCGATCCATTCGCGCAGCTGTGCCAGCACCTGCCGCAGCGCCAGTTGTCCCAGCTCGAATATCAGGCCGCTCTTTTCTGCAATTGGAATGAATTGACTGGGTGCAATCATTCCGATCTCGGGGTGACGCCAGCGCATGAGTGCCTCGAGAGAACTCATGCGGCCGGTGCGGAGTTCGATAATCGGCTGGTAGTTCATGAACATTTGATCGGTACCGATGGCGTGGCGCAGCGATTGCTCCAAAGCCACCTGCTCGCTCACCCGCACATCCATGTTCTGCGAGAAGAAGCGATAGCAGTCGCGGCCCGCCTCCTTAGCCTGGTACAGGGCAATATCCGCGTGCTTGAGCAGTGTCTCAATGTCCAGGCCATCGTGCGGGTGCATGGCAATACCGAGACTGGCAGTTACGTTGATGGGTTCTCCCACCAGCACCAACGGCGCCCGGATGGCCGTGAGCAGCAGTCCTGCCAGGTGTCCAGCCGCTTCAGCTCCGGCCAGCAGCGGTGCGATCACAACGAATTCGTCGCCGCCCATGCGCGCCACCAGATTGTGCCCGGGGACGGCAGCGCGCAGTCGACCAGCGATGACCTGCAGCAGCTGGTCGCCGCAGCCATGACCGCGCGAATCGTTGATGTTCTTGAAATGATCGATATCGAGGTAGATCAGAGCCAGCAAGCGGTTTCCCACCGCGGCCTTCTTCAGAATCCGAGGCAGCTTGGCGTGCAGGTACATGCGATTGGGCAATCGGGTGAGTGCGTCGTGCTGCGCCAGTTGCAGCAGTTTGCGCCGGTTCGATCGTTCGAGATTCTCCGCCTCGCGGCGGTGGCTTACATCGTGCCCGACCAGGGTCAGCAGCCGGCGACCTGGAATCTCGATGGCCGTTACGGCGACTTCGACATCCGACCAGTGGCCGTGGCTGCGGCGGGCTCGCGACTCGATGACTCGTCGTGTCGGATCACGCGCGGCGACTTCGAGAATCTCGGGACTGATATCGGGAAAGATGTCCTGGACGCAGTACCGCGGTAGGTCGGCGGCAGTACAGTCCAGCGCCGTCATGACGATCAGGTTGGCTTCAAGGATTCGCCATGAGCTGGGGTCCACGAGCACGATCGCTTCCTGCAGCTGCAGCACGATCGATTGATAGCGTACTTCGACCTCCCGTTGTGCCGCCAGGGTGCGCCGCAGCCGCAGCAGCAACCAGGCGATCGCCGCCCCGGACACGATGAACAAACCCAGCAGGCCTACCAGGAAATACCATGTGGTGCGGTAACCGAGCGCGAAGATGTCACGCGCGGCGGGTGTACTCAGGAACGCGGCCGGAAGATGGTCGATGCTGCGCAGCATCGTATAGCCCGTGATCCGATCTTTGTCCGAAGCGACCACCAGCGTACGTGGCGATGGGTAAGGAATTGCGAGCCAGTCTCGAACCGCCGCGGGAAAGCCCGCAAGTTTGTCCGCGCCGCCGGTCAGATAGGTCACTGACACGGGTAATCGGCTGGTGGCGTGAATGCGCTGAATCTCTTGCCGGCCGATCAGGCGTGCGAACAGCATGATGGCGCCCGTGGCAGCGGTCCGGTTGGTGCGCTTGATCTCCATCGCCGTGACGGCCGCCAGGCCGGCCGGAGTCCTCACGAGCCGATCGGCGGGCGCCAGCAACGCGAGGTGCTGGTCCTGGGCGATGAAAGGCCGCAGGGATTGCAGCAGCGCAATGGGCGCCGGGGAAATGATGCGGCCGTTAGCACGATCCAGATAACACGAAAAGACCTCGTGCCCGTCGGCTGCGACGATCCAGGCGATGTCGACATGCAGGCCGCCGAGAGTCTCGGGAACGAAGTTCGCCGCGATGTACTTGGGGTCGCCGCTGATCAGGTAATTCGCGGTGTCATCCCACTCGGCGTAATCGCGATTGCTGATACTCAGCTGCTGCAGGTCGGAATCAAACGCCCGGTAGAGCTGCATCGCGTTCTGGCTCATAGCATCGGCCTCGATCAGCCTGAAGCTGTCGAGCAATGCTCTGGCGCCCGCGGTCAGGCCCGCACACACCCCCAGGAGCGTCAGGCTGCAGACCACGATCAAGGGCAGGAATTGCCGAGTCGCCCTGACGCCAGGTGCGGATACCAATGGATCCGGCGGGCCGGCTCCCGGTTGCGAGAGCGTGTCTTCGGGCGTGTGCGAGCTCGAAACCGGCGTGGGTCGAGGGTGGGACATGCCATCCTTGGGCGATTTTGACGCGCCGCACTACTGACTAAGGTCGCCCACGCCGAGTGCGCACGATGATGACGCGAAACTGGCGAGGCGAGGGTGATGCACTCAGCACAATTGACGCGGAAACGTGGATCCGGGCGACAATGCTGCGTGCCTGAGGCTCGCGACCGGTGACCGGCGGCTGACGCGCCCTAGCCAGCGCGAGGTTGTCCTACCCGATCGCTGGCTCCTAGGCCAAGGCGTACTCTTACGAGGCAATTCCAGCCCAGGAGCCCAGGTCGCGTTTCCGACAGAGTGGCAGGCGCTGCCCCGGGTGACTTTTCCGTGACTCGGTGATGCTCTGTTGTACTCAGTCGTGCCAATTGCAACGGGCGCCGCGCGGTAACCTATCGAAAATTAAAAGCTCCAAAAACTAATATTCGCTCTCATAATGCCGAGGTCGTGGGTTCGAGTCCCACCCTAGCCACCAAATAGATTCGCGAAAGCGCATTCATCGTTGTTTTAGAAACCTTATCGTTCGCCGCCGCTCCTATTTGAGTTTGTCGCCGTCCACTGGCGCTACCTTAGGCGCCCCCCGTAGGTACTTCGTCAAGTCCTTGGGTTTTGAGATCTCGGCACGGCCCTTCAGAAACTCGCTGGCCGTACGAAGCGTGCGGACCTTCTCTCCTACCGCTGCCGCAATGAACTGATTCAGCGAAACGTTATCCAGTTTCGCCAGTTCCGCGGCTGCGCTCTTTACCGAATTTGGGAGTTGAACGGATATATGCTCAGACAAACGGTCCGATTGCCGCGCAAACGCGGTAGAGGCTGCAAGGAATGCCACACCAGCACCGAGCAGCCATGCATTCGCTTTCATGAAGAAGCTTCATTCAAATGGGGTGCCCCATGAAATGGAGTCTCACGAAGGCAGAGCGACCCCAGAGATGTCGGCGCAGATAGCGATGAGGCGGTCCTGCAGCGCCGGATCGTTGGCCTGTGGGCTGGGGGCCTTCGGTTTCAGGTGATAGAAATAGCCGCCCGTCACACGTGCTTTCGGGTCATCGCTGGCGGCGAGCCAAACCTGGGTCCGGTGCGCTTGGTCCATGTCGTCCGGCGCACCTGAACCACCCATCTTGGTTGGCACCCATCCGGGCTCAAGCGAGTTCGACAGCACATCCGGCCAGCGTCGCGCGATCGCAAAAGCAAGCATTGCATCGTGGAGTTTGCTCTCAGCGTAGGCTTGCGATCCGTTCCAATGCCGCTTCTGCCAGAGAATATCATCGAGGTGGGCGTCAGCGTGATGATGCATACCGGAGCTGAGGTAAACGAGCCGCTTTGGCCGCTCGATCAACGCGGTCAGGATATACACCGATAGCGTGTTGATTGCGAAGACATGCGGCAGATCGTCAGCCGTGACGTGATGCCCTTCGCGATAACCCACCGCCGCGTTATGAATCACGGCGTCGAAATGCCCCAGCGCATTCACTTGGGCCGCGACACCCTTGGCGCCTGCGATCGTTTCCAGGTCGCCGATCACCACCGCTGCGGCTTGGCGCAGTTGTCGCCGCGCATCCGCCGCACGATCGGCGCTACGAGCGTGCAGCACGACCTGGTGGCCTTGACTGACGAGCAACTCTGCGGCCATGAGTCCCAAGCCGGTAGAGGAGCCCGTAATGAAGACGCGTGACATGAGACCTCTCCTTGTGTTGCGTGGGTGCTACTTAAGACCAGCAACGTTTAGACCGTGGGTAGGTGCTGGGGCTCAAAGTATTGGCCGCACTGCATCGATTTGCGAGTAGCAAGTGGCGGTAGCGAAACTTCAGCGACCAACCGTGCCATCAGCTATTCCCCCCAACTTCGAGCGTTGAAGCCCAGGGCTGCCTTTCCTCCCTCTCCTTCCTAACCCTATTTTGCTTCGACGGCGCTGATTGACAAGCCAGAAGCAGAAGCCCCCGGGATCGGCCTGGGAATGGTTGTCGCAGACTTCGGGAGACCCGCCGCGCCAGGCGCGGTCAGCTCAATTCGCGCGCGGCCTTTTCAACGAAGTCAGCGACTTCTCCGGGGTGCGAGATCATCGGGACGTGGCTCGACTGAAGGACGAGCGTTATCGCCTCCAAATGCTTCGCCGTAGCGCGCTCAAGGTCGATCGTGAGCATATAGTCCTGCTCGCCCATAACGAACCAGCTCGGTTTGTCTCGCCACGCCGCATGCATGATCTGCTCGTTGTTTGCAGCGGCGGCATACGGACCTTGCGTGCAGTAGAGAAGTTCGATCTCATCGGTCGCTAAGTCGTGCGCGAAAAAGCGACGAAATCCGTCGAGAGTCAGCACGAAGCGCTCTTTGCCATACGGCTTGATTTCGGGAGCGCCGGGCGCTGCGGGATAGTCTTTCCACCAATCATTGAATGACTGGCCCGAATCCGGTGCCGCAGCCGCGATGTAGACGAGACCACGAACTTGAGGCTCATTGCCCGCCTCGGTGATGATCGCTCCGCCCCAGGAATGCCCGACGAGCAATACCCGCCCGTCCTGCATTTTAATTGATTGCCGAACGGCATCGACATCGTTCTTGAGCGAACTCAGAGGGCAGTTCGAAGCCACTACGGCAAATCCCTTCGCTCGCAGAAGCGGAATGAGTTTGGCCCAGCAGCCCGCATTTGCGAACGCGCCGTGAACGAGAACTATGGTCGGTCGAGTAGAAATGGAAGTCTCCTTGCGGTCTGGCGCTCTTTGACTCTGACCTTGTTGTTACCATTCAAGAGTGTGTTCATACGCGGCCGGCAGCGGTTTCGCGTTTACGGATGCGCTCGCGGCTCGCCGCCATGAGTTGGCGAGCCGTTTTTACGTTCTCACCCACGAGCTGGCCGTGCCGTTTAACGACATCGCCGCCGACGATCACTGTCTCCACATCGGCGGGACCGGCACCCAAGACCATCGTGGCTATACAGTCGCCGTAGCCATCGAGATGCGGCGATCGCATGTCGATGACCGCGACGTCCGCTAGCTTTCCCGGCGTGAGACTTCCGATTTCGTGGTCCATTTTCCATACGCGAGCGCCATCGATCGTCGCAAGCCGCAGCATGTCCCGTTGATGGAGAGCGACGGTCGGAGCTGGTTGCCCTCGCGCCAACGTCTGCGCACTGGCTCTGGAACGCTCAGCCGCAAGCCCCAGTCGCATCTCAGAGAAGAGGTCGGTTCCGCAGCTGCAGATCGTGTCCACACCGAAGCCGGAGCGGATGCCACGCTGAAGAGCGGGCCCAGTTGCGGGGAAAGTCCCGAACTGCATGAGCATGTCGGTCGATGGCGTGAGCGATATTGTGCCGTTGCTCTTTGCGATCAAATCGAACTCTTTCTCGGTCAACATGTTGGCGTGGACATAATTGACGTCGTCGGCCAGTAGGCGGAACCGGTCGAGCGCGATGATCGCGTCTGCCGTTCCCGCCATGCCCACATGCGTTGAAATCGGGAGCCCTAGCTGACGCGCGAATTTGAAGTCCTCCGCGTTTCGCTCTGCAGACGTGAAGCACGGCCCGCGAAGTGCCATACCCATGCGGAGACGTCCGTTCACGCCCTTGGGGAAATGTTCGTCCCGCATCCTTCGCGCATCGAGCGGATGCGGTGGGTTCGGCGTGTCGCTCGTCGGTCCCGGACCGCCGTAAAGGAAATAGCCGCGAATCCCCGATTCCTGCAAACCGCGAAGATTCGCGTTCGCATGTTCGGCCGACCGCAGATTGTGTGCCCAATCGGCGATCGTCGTAATGCCGGCGTCAAGGGCCTGCAGCGCGCCCCAGAGCGTGCCCGCATAAATGTCGTCGGGCTCGTAGCTCTTGGATATGCCGTCGAGCACCGCGGGACCGTAGCCGGCACCCGTCATCTGCGGCGTTAAGGCGCCGATTGCTCCCTGCCAAACATGGCGGTGCGTGTCGACGAGACCTGGGATGACAAGGCGCCCTGTGCAGTCGATTACTTCGGCATTCGCGCTCGCGGTCAGTGCCCCAGAGCCGACTGCAACGATCACGCCGTTCCGGATCAGAACATCGGCATCTCGTAGATCTCCGAGCTGGCCATCGACCGTGCTAACTGTGCCGTTCCGAAGCAGAAGCTCATGGCTCATCGTCTTCATCCTTTCTGTTGCTCAGCCGTTTGGTTCCAGCAGTTCGGCGAATCCGCTGCTCAGCTGCATGCTATGAGTAGGCATGGAACGTCAGAGATCTCATTGTCATCAGCCGCCCGCGCGTCTGTCTCTCAATCGCGGAAATTGATTATCTGCATGAAGAACATTGATCGAAAGTCATCCAATGGGCACCATAGTCATGACAATTAGTCATCGTAGTGAATCGGAAGCCTGTTTCGGAGGTGCCGTGAACGTCGCAAATCGTATGTTAGGAGGAGCTGTTACGTTTGTGACTGTCGTGGAGGCTGGAAGCTTTCGGCGCGCCGCGCGCGCGCTCGAGATCACTCCCTCAGGAGTCAGTCGCGCGATTGCGCGTCTGGAAGAGCAGCTCGGCGTCCGGCTTTTTCACCGACATCCGCGTGCCGTTGCTCTGACCGACGAAGGGCAACGTTTTCACGACGAGATCCGTCCGCTGGTGGATGGAATCAATCATGCCGCGGAAACGGCGCAGGACTCCGCAGGGCACGTGACGGGTCGCTTGAAGATTCAGTGCTGTCCCCCATTTGCGCACTACGTTCTTGTTCCCAATGTTCATACATTCCTCGAGCACCATTCCGCGCTGTCCGTCGATATCGAAATACGTGACCAGTTAGGGGATCTTGTCGGCGAGTCGTTCGATCTTGCGGTGCGCTTCGGAAACCCCGAACCGTCATCCCTTGTGGTGCGTAAGCTCACTGAGACAGAAGTACTCACCTGCGCTGCGCCTAGCTACATTGAGAAGCATGGCTTACCAAACACGCCACTGGATTTGGCGAACGGGCAGCATCGGTGCATACAATTTCGGTTTCCCCACTCGGGAAAGATAGCCGACTGGGATTTTCTGATCGATGGCTCATGGCAATCCCTGCCAGTGAAGGGCCGAATGATAGTCAACGACGCTCCGAGCGTGCTGGCGGCATGCCTTAGCGGCCACGGCATAGCGCAGCCGTTGGATCTCTACAGCCGCGATGCTTTGCGCTCCAAACGGCTAATCCGAGTTCTGCCTGCGTGGAATCAGGAGCGATATCCGCTCTATGCCTATCTACCGTCGCGCCGTCACCCTCCTGCGAAGGTCCGTATGATTTTAAGTTTTATCGAAAAGTTAGTCGGTTTAGCCGGTTCCGATCCTTCACATACATGTCCAGCGGGCATTGCGCAGCGAAGGTGTCCATAGCCTGGTGTCTCGTGTTCTTGAGAATCCGCTGGTCTTCCTCGACCGAGGGTTGATGCAATCTGCAGCTCAAGTCAGTGCGCTTCCGCTCTCCGGCACAACACAGCCAGCGCGAGCTGTTGGCTACTTGCGGGGCGGTCATCGGACTGACAATTCGATGCTCGGCACGCAGAGCCTCGCAACGGTGCCAATCGGGGTAGGAGCGGCAGGTACGTCCACAGCCTCCAGGCATATCAACAATTTACCGCGGCGATTCGATGGCGACCCTGGAGTTCGCGCGAGCCGATGTTCGCGCCCTGGTGTTGGCTTCCTTCTTTCCACGCGACGCTGTGGCACGACAGCGTCGATCTACGAAGGGGGATTAAGCGCAGCCTGTTCGAGGTCGTATCGTCCGGACTGCTTCTGGCTTTGCAACCGCACCGACCTCTACGGCGCAGCGCGGTTGGGAACAGAAAAATGAACTCACTGGCAACAGTTCAACAAGGTCGGCTTGAGGGCGTAATCAAGGACGGCATTTATAGCTTCCTGGGTATTCCCTACGCGAAACCTCCCGTTGGTCCCTCACGGTGGTGTGCGCCCCAGCCGATGGCAGGATGGGAGGGCGTACGACCCGCCAAGCACTTCGGTCCTATCGCGATTCAGACGACAGGCGCCTGTTTCACCCTGCGCGAGACACGTCAGAGTGAGGATTGCCTCTCTTTAAACATTTGGACCGCTACGCTTGATCGCGAGGTGCGTCAGCCCGTCATGGTCTGGATCCACGGCGGCGGTAACCTGGGCGGTGCGGGTTCTGAAGATGCCTATGACGGGACCAGGCTCGCGCGGTGCGGCGTCACCGTTGTAACGTTCAACTATCGCCTGGGTGTCTTTGGCTTCCTCGCACATCCTGATGCCGGCGCGAACTTCGCCGTGCAGGATTTCCTCGCCGTGCTCGAATGGGTTGCGCAGAACATTGAAAGCTTTGGTGGGGACCGTGACAATGTGACGATCTTCGGACAATCGGCCGGCGCGGAGGCGGTCCGCTCCTTACTCTCCACGGGCAGCGCGCGCGGTCTGTTTCATCGCGCCATCATGCAGAGCGCGGGATGCGAGCATAGTGCCGTCGGCCAACCATGGACCTTTGCGCGGACGCAGGCGGTAACGGAGCGCCTCATGCAAAGGGTCGGTGCCAAAACAATCAATGATCTGCGAAAAACGCCGGTGGATGTCTTGCGCGATGAGTCCCAGGCTCTGAGCGGCGTCGCTCGGGAACCTGGCGTGGTCCACACGCCGGCCGATCTTGTGTGGGTTACCGTACCCGATGAACTCGTCGAGGGCGCGGGGTTTCCCGGCTGGGCCAGCGATGTGCCGGTCTTGTTTGGGTGCACGGAAAACGAAGCTCGCTATTTCATAAAACCCAAAGGTCCCGATCTGCCGTTCCCCAAGAACGTGGGCTTGGCGCTTCTTAATCTCGTCAAGCCGGGCGGAGTATACGGATGGAACATCGTTGAAAGGATTGCGACTACGCTCTGCGGTGAACACAGCCAACAGATCCTGAGCATTCTCCGTGCTTCGGGCAAGACACCCTACGAGTGCCTCGACTGGTTAGTTACCTCCCTCATATGGAGGGAGCCGCTCTACCAGACGACCCAGCGTTTCACTGCTTTGAAAAGGCGCTTCTACTGCTATAACTTCGCGCACGTCGCGCCCGGGGCACGGATTAGTAGAGATCTAGCGAAGCACACCTCTGAGATCCGATATGTGTTTGGGAATCTCACGACCGATGGATACTATGACGAAGCGGATCGACAAATCTCCGATGCCATGCTCTTTGCATGGAGTGCCTTTGCAAGAACAGGCATGCCGCTCATTTCCGATGGGAGCGCGTGGCCAGTCTTCGATGCGCACGCTCCTCAATACATGTCTATTGAAGATGCACTGACGCGTCGCCCCTACGCCACCAACGAACTGGTGCGGGTTATTGCTTCGATGCGTACCGGCTAGCTCTCAAGGAACATGCCTCTCCTAAGTCTCGTGCGTTCGACGTCGCTCGCCTGGGGTGCTTGAGGCACCTATGCAACATTCAGCCTACCCGTGGCCGATTCACCTTTGAGCCTGAAGTTGCAGGACGGGGACGACCTGTTAATGACCAGTCACATCACCACGACGAGTGGTCTCAAACAAGAACCAGGTGCGCCTCTCCGTCTCGTCTATCCAGACTTCAATCAGGCTGGCTGTGGCAACATCCCCGCCCTCGTCGCAAAGACCATGAACCTCGCGCAGACGCCCAGCAAGCGCCTTGTTGTCGTCCCGAAGTTCCGCCAGCATGTCGAGGGGCTCGACGTAGTCCGCATCGTTATCGAGCACTCGCTGCGTGCGGGCAATTGCACCTGTCGACCGAAGTGTACTGTGTCCGATCTTTCGGACGCGCTCCGCTATCGGGTCGGTCATCGCAAACAGCTGGTCACTTTGCTCGTCGAGCAGCAGGTGATAGTCGCGGAAATGAGGTCCACTCATATGCCAATGGAAGTTCTTTGTCTTCAGATACAAGGCAAAGACATCGGAAAGTATCCCGTTGAGTCCGGCCGCGATGTTTCGGGTGGCCTCCTCGTTAAGGTCGGTAGGTGCGGCGAGCGGCGAAGCCCGACGCGCCTGAAGCTCGTTGCGATGCTGGGTGGTAGTTTTGCTCATAGGAATTCCTTGGTTGGGTTTGGCTGCCTAGCTCGTTTGTGAGGCGTCAGTGGCCAGCACTCGAAGAGGGCAGCTTGAAAATGGCTAGCGTGTCCCCGTAGGGATAGGTCAATTGGAAGTTCCCACCCGCGGCGACCGCGAGGTACTGCTCGTCGTTCACCTGGTACGTGATGGGCGGGGCATTTACCCCTGCGCCCAGGTTGTAGCGCCAGACGCGCTCGCCAGTGCGAGCATTGAAGGCGTCGAACCACCCGTTGCCTTCGCCCATGAACACGAGGTTTCCGGCGGTCGCCAGAGCCCCGCCAATCAGCGGCTGCGGCGCCTTGTACTGCCAGGCAATTTTCCCCGTCTCGACATCGAGCGCGACGAACGGGCCATCCTGGATCGAGCCGGGCGCGACATTGGTGAATGCACTTCCCAGCCGAATCAGGCCCGGAGCGCTTGATGCGGGCTGTGTCGTGAAGCGCATCAGCTGGTCCATGGCCAAAATGTACAGATAGTGTGTCTGCGGGGAATAGGCGGGGGGCGACCATTCCGCGCCGCCATTCGCGCCAGGCAGCATGTCAACACCTTCCTTTGTGGGCGTGCTGAACATGTTCTTGGACATCATCACGTACGGATCGGACTTCCGGATCAGCGCACCAGTGCGCCGATCGAGGATAAATACCCAGCCGACCTTGCCCGCCTCGGCGGCCGCCGGAATCGTCTTGCCGTTCTGATGCACGTCGAAGAGCACGACATTGCTGACCGCATCGTAGTCCCACACATCGTGCTTGACCTCCTGGTAGTACCACTTGAGCTTACCGCTGTGCACGTCAAGGGCAACGATACTGTCGGTGTACAGGTTGTCTCCCTGGCGATTCGTACCGTCGAGGTCAGGGTTCGGATTGCCGGTGCTGAAGATGACGAGGCCGAGCTGCGGATCAATCGCCGGCGTCGTCCACACCATCCCGCCCCCACTCTCCCAGGAATTGTTGGCGTATGTCTTCGGGTCCGTCGCCATCCACCGCCAACGCTGCTGCCCAGTGTTGGCATCGTAGGCCGCCACGAAGCCGCGCAGGGCCCATTCGCCCCCCGCGCTGCCGACGATGATCATCCCGTCGTAGATCTGGGGAGCGAGCGTCTCTGAGTAGCCGCTTTGCGAACTGACGATAGTCGTGTCCCAGAGAATGTGGCCGTCGGCGGCATCAAGTGCCAGCAAATGGTCATCCAGGGTAACGACATAGACTTTGCCGTAACCGACTGCCGCACCACGGTTTACCGGACCGCAGCAAATCTGGAAAGTGCCCAAGTTGTAGGTTACGTCCCAGAGTCTCTCGCCGGTGGACGCGTTGACTGCCATGATCATCATCTTGTGAGCGACGACCGGCGTCGTGATGTACATCACGCCGTTGGCGACGATGGGTGTCGTTTCAAAGCTCGCCGTCATGCCGGTCTGAACCAGTGCCACCAAATTGAGAGACTTGATGTTGTCGACGTTAATCTGCTTGAGCGGCGAGTACCGCTGGTTGTCGTAGGTACGGCCGTGCAGGAGCCAATTGCTCTCGTCGGAACCGGCGTTGAGCATCATTGAGTCACTGATGTTCACGTTGGCGCCGTTCGGCGGTGCCGCATAGACTTTGCGGGTGGGAGGCGCAGCACGCACTATCTCGTCAGTATTGGATGTCGCCACGGTCCCAGTAGCGAGCATCCCCGCCAGGCGCACTTGATCGAGTGACCCCGTGCTCAGTGGCGCATCGCCCGCCGCAACACCGTTTCTCGACAAGATATAGGCCGTCACGTCGAGATACTGCTGCTGGGTCAAGGTACCCGGCGCGTCCAGCGGCATCTGACGACTGAGGAAATCGTACAGCTGGGCAGCGGTGCCGCTGCCATATGCCTGCGAGAAAGTGGGACCGGTCAGGGGAGTTCCTGATTCGCCCTGAAGGTTTGCGCCGTGGCATACGGAGCACCTCTGCGCGTAGACGCTTGCTCCAAGACTGGCCTGCGCGGTTGTGTAAGCCCCAGACGGCTGTGCCTGTGCGCTCACCGCATTGGCTGCCATGAGGACAATGATCAGTAAACCGAGGCGCATGATTGTTACCCTCCCAAGTGAGTGACGCGCCCGACAACCATAGGAGCCGGACATGTCCGCGTGGTGTCGCGATTTCGGGTGCCCATTACGATTGAAATGTTCACTCTGAGACCCCCGAGGCGCTGGGCACAAGAATATCGGTCAGCTCTTCGCTCCAGAGGCTGGCTTCGCGACCCGCTCACCGGCTTCCTTGCGATGCCGCGCGGGACCCGCAGCCGGGCTCGGCCTCGAACGCATCGTAGATTCGGCCTCCGTTCCGATTGGGCGAATCGGCCGTGACCGTGGTTAAGTCGACCACCTCCCTGACGTCGGTTGCGTGGCAGGCAGCGGATTCCGCCCACTCCTTTTGAGCCTCCGTCGCAACCCTGCCGCTCAGATGTACAACTCGATTGATTGTGCGGACATCCAGCTCGCTGAAATCAGATCTCTCCTCCAATTGCGACTCAACTTGCGCGGTTATTTCCGCATCGCTGAAGCAGGGAGTGCCTGCGCAGCTTCGGTATCCCGAGTATTCCGCGCAACCGGAAAGGGTCGCGAACACGAATATCAGCAAGGCCCGACCGGTTGAGGTTCTCGCCCGTTGTCGGCTCGCTGATCGTGCGAGCGTGCATGTGAAGGTCCGGGGTTCCATAGCTCTGATGTGGCTCCGCGGCCAGGATGGTGGCTGTCCGGCGCAACGGTACATACGCCGGCTAAACGGCGGATGTCTGGCGCTGATGGCCGTATATCGTTTGCAACGTCCGGCCTGGCCTCGCGCGGCTCCACGGGCCATTGCCGTATCGGGAACCGGAGCTACGAATCTGAGGATACCGGCACTTTCGGCAGCCCAGGCAATGGCCGCCTCAGCCTCTAGGACTAAAGCCCGGCAACCGTCTCCCGGCTTTCATTGCGATTGAAACAAACGATGGGGCGTTAGAAATCAACCGAGGGAATGCGCGGCGCATATTCTCTCGGGAAGCCTGTGTTGCAGTGCAACGACAGGCGACTAGGGGCTGCCCACAGAGGGCACTGAAGCCGAATTCCTCAGGTGTCTCGTACCGAAAATCATGCCACGCATTGCAATATATGAGGAAGATGACCTCATGCGCGCCCTTCTTATGGAGTGGCTCACTCATGCGGGCTACGACGTGTTCGAGGGCAGGGTTCGTGGTATCCAACACGGACGCGCCGCGGATCTCGTGATCTCCAGCATTTACATGCCCAAACAAGCGGGCGTACACGCGTTGCGCGAAGTTCAAGCCGCTCATCCTGGAACGCCTTTGATCGCGATATCGGGGCAGTTTCGCTCGGGTCTTTCGGCGGCCGGTAGCAGTGCCCAAATGCCAGGCGTCCAGCGGATGCTTGCGAAACCTCTCGCACGAAGCGACCTTCTGGAGGCGGTGCGCGCTATCATCGGTGCTGCAGACTAATCTTGCGCATGTCCAGCCCGTCATCGGTCGTCGACTCAGGTTCCATGCGAGACCGCTCCGCCCGGTTTAGACGTCTTGGCTTCGGCGTGATCGCGGTGGGTGGCCTGGCCATCCTCGCGTTCTGCATCTCAACTGCCTACGATGCCTGGCGGGCCTATCGTGTTGCAGTCCTCACCACCGATCGTGAGTTGGGAGCCGTGGCCCGGGCCCTGGCCGAGGAGACAGCGTGGGCCTGCGAGGGCTTCGACCTTTTGCTGCGCGAAACCGCGACCTGGTATCAAAACGACGGTCACCGGCTCGCGCCACAGCGTGTGGAGGAGGTTCTCGCACACCGCGCCGCGGGGATGCGACAAGTCCGCTCGTTGACAATTGTTGATGCACAGGGAATGCAGCGTTACCGCTCAGGCGCGACCTCCCCGCCGCACATTGACGTCTCCGACCGGTCGTATTTCACCGCTCAGAGGGACGGCACTGCGAGGGGTCTCTTCATGAGCGAGCCGATCATGACGCGGTCGGAGAATCGAGAGGACATCGCATTTTCCCGCCGGCTTGAAGATGACACGGGGAGCTTCGCAGGCGTCGTAACGGCAATCGCAGACCTTGACGGGCTCAAGCGGTTCTTCGAAGCCATCGACCTCGGCGCGGGCAGCGCGATCTACCTGTTGCGCGCGGACGGAAGCTTGCTCGTATCTCAGCCGCCGACCGCCGACGCCGTGGGACATAAATTCCCGCAGTTGGTATCCCTGCCGGGCAAACAGGCAGGGCGAATCACTAATCCGATCGGAGGCGAGCGGAACTTCATCGCCGTTGCGCATGTTCGTGACGCGCCCTTGGAGCTCACGGTGACCCGCGAGGCAGTCGTCGCATTGGGTCCGTGGCGCGCAGAGACCATCCGCATCGGTCTTAGAGCGCTTATCGGAACGTTGTTCGGAGTCATTGCCATTCTCGGGCTATTGCAGCAATTAAGACGCGTCGAAGCTGGGGAACAAGCACTGCGGGAAAGCGAAGAGCGCTACGCCCTGGTAATGGAAGGGGCGAATGAAGGGCACTGGGACTGGGACGTGGTGACCGATCGACTGTTCCTCTCACCGAAGATGATAGCTTGGGGCGGCCTGAGCCCAGACAGTGTCATCACGACTCGCGCCGCATGGCGGGCCAAGATCGCTATTCACGCCGATGACGTGCCGCGCTTCGATGCCGCGCTGAAAGACCACCGCGAAGGACGTACGCCGAGCTACGAGTGCGAATACCGCGTCGCTCAGCCGGACGGACGGTGGCGTTGGGTGCGCGGGCGCGGACGCTTTCTACGCGACGCGTCCGGCGAGCCCTACCGGATGGTGGGCTCGTCTACTGACATTACCGCCGAGAAGCACGCGCAAGTCGACAAGGAGAACCTTGAGGCTCAACTGCGACAGTCTCAAAAGATGGAGGCCATTGGCACCCTGGCCGGAGGCATTGCTCACGACTTCAACAACATTCTAGGCGCGATCCTGGGCTACGGAGAGCTTGCGCAGCAACAGGCAGCGGCTGGCACGGCGATGCGACGCTACCTTGACAATGTGATGCGTGCCGCGGGCCGTGCCAAGGCCCTTGTCGACCGCATTCTCGGGTTCAGCCGGATGGGACTCGGTGAGCGGGTGCCGGTGCACGTGCAGTCCGTGATCGAAGAGACCCTTGAACTGCTGGCAACCTCGCTGCCGGCGGGGATTCGGCTCGAGAAGACACTCAAGGCGGGAGATGCCGCGGTGATCGGCGATGCGACACATCTGCACCAGGTGGCGATGAACCTGTTTACCAACGCACTCCACGCGATGGGGCGCGGCGGGACCTTAAGTGTGGTGCTTGAGCGTGTCGAGTTGGGCGCGCAACGTTTGGCCAGGCGCGGAATTCTCCGGGCGGGGTCTTATGTGCGGCTCGGCGTCAGCGATACCGGAACTGGCATCCCGGAGCAGGTGTTGGAGCGCATGTTTGATCCTTTTTTCACAACCAGGGGTGTCGGGGAGGGCACGGGCCTCGGTCTTTCCCTGGTGCACGGCATTGTCGCTGAGTTTGGCGGCGTGATTGATGTCACTACGAAGGTTGGCGAAGGAACGAGGTTTGAAATATGGCTGCCACTTTCGGGCGAGATCGGGACTTCCACGGCGGATGCAGTGCAGGAGTTGCCGCGCGGACACGGTGAAACGGTACTGGTTGTCGATGATGAGGCTCCCCTCGTTGAGCTCGCCACAGAGACGCTCGCCGAACTAGGCTATAAGGCTGTGGGGTTCGAATCGAGCGCCGCGGCCCTGCGGGCATTCAGAACGGAGCCGGGCCGCTTCGATCTCATTCTGACCGACGAGGCCATGCCAGATCTGGTCGGTACTGAACTTGCGCGTGAGATCAGGCAGATTCGGCCGAGCGTACCGATCATCCTGATGAGCGGGCACGGCGGTACGCAAATGAAGGAGATCGCAGCTGACATCGGCGTGAATGACGTGCTGCGCAAGCCGCTTCAGAGTCGCGACCTCGCGGAGTCGCTTGCGCGAGTGTTGGGGCTGGCAAGCTGAGTGGGGTCTACTACATCTGCCGGCGGTTTTAGTTGGACGGCCGTGAGGATCGGGAACGACTTTTCGTGTTAAATTGTGGACGCCCGCCGGGAGAGGACTGCAGGTATGACGGAAACAATTCAGCCGCACATCCTGGTGGTGGACGATGATCCGCAGATCCGTGAGCTGCTGGAAGACTACCTCAACGAAAACGCGTTGCGGGTCAGCGTCGTCGAGAGCGGCGTGCAGATGTCGCAGCTTCTGGCGGAAGAGGCCATCGATCTCGTCATTCTGGACCTGCGCCTTGCCGGCGAGGACGGCATGGCAATTGTCCGTATGCTCCGCGATACATCGGCGATTCCCATAGTGATGCTTACTGGCGTGCGCGATGAGGCTGATCGCGTCATGGGACTTGAACTCGGCGCGGATGATTATCTGACCAAGCCCTTCAGCCCGCGTGAGCTTCTGGCACGGATTCGCACGGTGTTGCGACGCACAAAAGGGGCGGCGCTTGCGCAAGCGCGCGAGCACAAGGTGCGCGCCTACCGCTTCGCCGAGCTGGAGCTGAACCTGCGAACGCGCCGCCTGAAGCGCGATGGTCAACCCGTTGGTCTTACAAATGGGGAGTTTAATCTGCTGGCGGCTCTGCTCTCTGCTCCGCAACAGATTCTGACCCGGGACCAGATTCTCGAGGCGAGTCGTGTGTACGACAACGAGGTCTATGACCGCTCCATTGACGTGCAGGTGGCCCGCCTGCGGCGCAAGATCGAAGCAGATCCATCGAATCCCCGGTTCATCATTACCGAGCGCGGCGTGGGGTATACGTTCGACTGTCCCGTGGAAGTCTTGTACTGAGTTGTGTCTACGTTTGGTAGGTTCAGTCGCGCGGGCAGGGACCTTAGCGACGCGGCCGAATAGCACGCGTGGAATCGATCGCGGACAGATCACCCGCGTAGGATCGAAGCCGCATTTCCGCGGAGATTACGACTGAAACGCCGTTGACCGCCCCATCGGCAGACCGGAAACGTCCGCGTTTTACGCTTACTCCCTGAGATCGGCGGCACCGCGCCGTCGAATGGAGAAGCAACGTGACGCATCCGAACCTCAAACATTTACCAGACCCTTCAGCAATCATCGCCTCGCCGGACGTTGTCGTGGTGGCGGCCGCACCCGGTGCGTCCGCTGCGAATGACGCCCTAGCGGAGACTCAGGATACGAGCCGCAACCCGCTGTGGATCATCGCGATGGCGATGGCCTGCCTCTTTGGCGTCATGACGGCGGTCATGGCGATCGGCTGAGCGGTCCGGGGAGATTCAACCGCGTGTTCTCCCTGCGACGTTCGGCGCCAGCGCCGAAAGTCGATGATGGCCGGCGTCCGTGATGCCCCGTTGTCTGCCCGCTCCGCGCAATAGCGCAGGGCGCACCGACAGTTTAGGGCTGAGGAGAGCGATCACGGTAAGCGTGATTTCTCTTCGGGATCCACCTGCGCCTTCCAACCCATTGCGGAGCGTGTGACGACTGAACCACCCGAACATCGCCATGAGAGGCGCCCGAAACGTCCGGCGCTCAGGCTCATTCACAACATGCGCGAAACCGCCGGCCGAGGAGCAGAGATGACACATCCGCAGGGGAAGCCAAAGCGGCCTGGAGCGATGGCGCCACCGGTGTTCGATCCATCCGCGGGTCAGCGGTCCGCGCCTCTTGTCGCGGTGCGACCGGATCCGTTGCTGATGTCGAGCTCCTTTCAGGTCCGCGCGAACGATGAGCCGGGCACCCGCAACGCCGGTCGCAGTCCGCTGTGGATCATTGTGGTGGGGGTGGTGTGGTTGCTCGGGGTGGCGGCGTCTGTCCTGGTGGTTTCCGGAGCATACACCGACGGATTTGAGGACGAGGACGGGTTCGGTCGGCCGTCTATGCCAATTGAAATGCACCGCGGGCCAGCAGACATGCCCACGCAAGACTCCGGCATCAAGCTACCAACTTACGAGGATTCCAGACCCTAGATCTGCGAGTGGCGCAGAAGGTCGGCATCCAGTGTCTTGAAATAAGGAGTGTGTTCCCATGCAACAGGCAGCCGAAATCCAGATGCGAGAAGCGCCGACCGAATCTTTGGAAATACCAGGTACGCAGCTCCGGGTTTCGCGGGTGGCGCTCGGAACCTGGGCTATGGGCGGATGGATGTGGGGCGGTACCGACGAGCGCGCTGCGATTGCCACCATCCGTGCGGCGCTCGACCAGGGAATCAATCTGATCGATACCGCGCCGGTCTACGGATTTGGCGTCTCCGAGGAGATCGTCGGCCAGGCACTCGGAGCGTCAGGTTTACGGGCGCGCGCCGTCATCGCAACGAAAGTAGGCCTTGAATGGCGCGACGGTAAAATCGCCCGCAATGCGACGCCGACTCGGATCATGCAAGAGGTCGATGATTCGCTACGTCGCCTGCGTACGGATTATATCGACATCTATCAGGTGCACTGGCCTGACCCACTCGTGCCCATCGAAGAAACCGCCGCAGCGATGCGCAAGCTCTACGAGATGGGAAAGATTCGCGCCATCGGCGTCAGTAATTTCGCCGAAGAGCAGATGGAGTGCTTCCGGAGCGTGGCTCCTCTGCACGTACTGCAGGCACCGTACAACCTCTTCGAGCGAGCCATCGAGGCACGCATCCTCCCGTATTGCCACACCCACAACATTGTGACGCTCGGATACGGAGCGCTCTGTCGTGGCTTGTTGAGCGGGCGTATGCGGCCGGATACCACTTTTCCAGACGATGATCTGCGGCACATTGATCCGAAATTCCGACCGCCGCGCTTCGGCCAGTATCTGGATGCCGTGCAGCGGCTCGATGAGCTTGCCCGGCGCACCTTTAAGCGACGCGTGATCGATCTGGCGGTCCGCTGGATGCTCGACCAGGGTATCAGCGTGGCGCTCTGGGGGGCGCGCCGGCCGGAACAGGTGCGAGACGCGGTCGGGGTCGCCGGCTGGTCACTCGATGGCGCGGACCGCGAGTTGATCGATCGCATCGTAAATATGGCAGTACGCGACCCTGTGGGCCCGGAGTTCATGGCGCCCCCGCCGCGCGCGTGACGACATCGGACAAAGGAGAGATTCCTATGAAACTCGGGTTTATCGGGCTTGGGCATATGGGTAGCGGCATGGCGGCCAATCTCGTCAAGGCCGGGCATGATGTCAGCGTATTCAATCGCAGCCCCGGTAAGGCGGCAGCGCTCGTCGAGCTGGGTGCCCGGGAGGTGACCAGTATCGCCACCGTGTGCGACGGCGCGGCTGTCATCACCATGCTGGCGGACGACGACGCAGCATCCGCCGTCGCCTTTGGAAGCGCAGGTCTCATCGCGCAATTGCCCAAGGGCGCCATCCACTTGTCCATGAGTACCATCAGCGTTGCTCTCTCTACCCAGCTGGCACGCGCGCATGCGGATGCCGGACAGCGCTACGTGGCCGCGCCGGTTTTCGGGCGGCCAGACATGGCGGCGGCCGGTAAGCTCTTCATTGTCGCCGCCGGAGAATCTGGCGCCCTCGATGCCTGCACGCCACTGTTTGATGTCCTTGGACAGAAGGTGTCGCGCATTGGCGCTTCACCTCCGGCGGCGAATCTTGTGAAGCTCAGCGGAAACTTTCTTCAGGCAGCCGCCATCGAAAGTCTGGGCGAGGCCATTGCTCTTGTTGGCAAGGCTGGCATCGACACGCGCGCCTACGTCGACGTGCTCACTTCCACTATATTCACGGCTCCCGCGTACCGGATTTTTGGCCCCCTGATCGCCCAGGGTGCGTTTGAGCCGGCCGCCTTCGCCGCACCCCTGGGGTACAAGGACATCCGCCTGACGCTGGCGGCGGCCGAGGGCCTTCGCGTGCCTATGCCGCTCGCCAGCCTGTTGCGCGATCGCTTCGTGCGACTCTTTGCCCACGGCGGTGAGCACCTCGACTGGACGGCAATCGGGGGCCTTGCGGCCCAGGATGCGGGCTACCGCGCCTCATAACCACGCAGACTATCCGGCCCCTCCTATGCTTGCCATCGTACGCATCGCGCTCAGTCGGCCCTACACGTTTATCGTGGCGGCGCTGCTCATTCTGCTCATGGGCATCCTGGCCGCCGTACGGATGCCGGTGGACATCTTTCCGAGCATCGACATCCCGATCATCGCCGTGGCGTTTCAATACCAGGGATTGCCGCCGGATCAGATGGCGGGGCGCATCGTTACTCCCTTTGAGCGGGCGCTGACGACGACGGTCAACGATATTGAGCACTTCGAGGCAAGCTCGTACACCACGTTTGGCATCGTCAAGATCTTCTTTCACCCCTCGGTGAACATCGCTACCGCGAACGCACAGGTCACTGCAATTGCCCAGAGCCTGCTTAAGCAGATGCCTGCAGGCACGACACCGCCGCTGATCATCAATTACAGCGCATCGACCGTGCCCATACTTGAGCTCGCGCTCTCGGGCCAGGGACTGACCGAGCAGAATCTGGCGGATCTCGGGATGAACTTCGTGCGTCCGCGGCTGATCACGGTTCAGGGTGCGGGCATCCCCTGGCCGTTTGGCGGCAAAACGCCGCAGGTGATGTTCGACCTCGACACGGCGGCGCTCCAGTCGCGCGGCCTTACGGGTCTCGACGTGGCCAACGCGCTGGCCGCGCAGAATCTCATTACCCCCGTGGGATCCGAGAAGATCGGCGACTACGAATACAACATCAACTTGAATAGCGCGCCTGAGAACATTCAGGATCTTGGCGACCTGCCGATCAAGAGCGTGGGCGGCGCCATGGTCTATATGCACGATGTGGCCCAGGTGCACAACGGCAACGCCGTACAGACCAATATCGTTCACGTCGACGGCAATCGCTCGGTATTGCTCAGTGTATTTAAGAACGGGTCGACCTCGACACTCGACATCGTCAGCGGCATCAAGAAGATGCTGACGACCATCAAGCCCTCGCTGCCAGATGCCCTCGACATCAAGCCGATCGGTGATCAGTCGGTCTTCGTGCGTGCCGCCATCTCGGGCGTCGTCCGGGAGGGCGTGATCGCTGCCGCGCTCACCAGTCTGATGATCCTGTTATTCCTCGGGAGCGCGCGCTCGACTCTCATAGTAACGACCTCAATTCCACTGGCGATCCTGGGGGCGATCGGCACCCTGGCCGCGATCGGTGAGACGCTCAACATCATGACCCTCGGGGGCCTTGCGCTTGCCGTAGGTATATTGGTGGATGAGGCGACGGTGACGATCGAAAGCATCAACTATCACCTTGAGCAGGGCAAGGACGTGGAGCGGGCAATCCTCGATGGGGCGTCGCAGATCGTCGTCCCGGCCTTCGTCTCCCTGCTGTGTATTTGCATCGTGTTCGTTCCAATGTTCTTTCTGAATGGCGTCGTACGCTTCCTTTTCGTTCCCATGGCGGAAAGCGTCATGTTCGCAATGGTGTTCTCGTTCCTGCTCTCGCGCACGCTGGTACCGACGTTGGCGAAGTATCTGCTGCGCAGGCACGTAGCGGTAACTGAAGGGCAGGGCATTTCCGAACCCGCGGCGTCGAAGAACCCCCTGGTGCGCCTGCAGCGTGGCTTCGAGGCACGTTTTACGCAGCTGCGGTCGGGGTACCACGAGCTCCTGGCGGTCGCGATCGCGAACCGGGGTGGGTTTCTTCTGGGGTTCCTTGGTTTCGTTGCAGCCTCGTTCCTGCTTACTCCCTTTCTCGGCCGCAATTTCTTCCCACAGGTCGACGGGGGCCAGATCCTGCTCCACGTGCGTGCCCCGGTCGGTATGCGTATCGAGGAGACGGCCGCACGGTTCGCCGATGTGGAAAAGGCGATTCGCGAAGTGATTCCACCCGGAGAGGTGGCCGCAGTTGCGGACAATATCGGCACGTACATTTCGGCCATCAACACGATTTACAACAATACCGGAACGATCGGGGAGTCAGACGGGGATATCCAGATTTCACTGACCCCAGGGCACGCACCGACGGCAAGCTACGTCAGTCACCTGCGCGAGGAGCTTCCGCGCCGTTTTCCCGGCATGACGTTTTCGTTCCTGCCCGCGGATATCGTCAGCCAGATCCTCAATTTCGGTGCCCCGGCGCCGATTGATCTGCAGGTTCGTGGCAACGACCTCGCCGCGGATTATGCGTACGCCAACAAGCTCCTGACGCAGGTTCGCGCTGTCAGCGGTGTGGCGGACGCGCGCATCGAGCAGTCGGCCGCGCTGCCGACCATTGATGTGAACCTCGACCGGACGCGGGCCCAGTACACCGGCGTGACGGCGGCCGACGTTACCGACAGCCTCGTGGTCAATCTTGCAAGCTCGATCCAGGTGGCGCCCACCTACTGGCTCAACGAGAAGAACGGCGTCACCTACCCAATCGCATTGCAGACCCCTCAATATCAGCTCGATTCGCTCCCGGCGCTGCGGAATCTGCCGATTAACGCCAGCGGAGCGCCGACCACGGTGCTCGGGGGGATTGCCGACCTGCGCCGCAGCCGGGGCGACGCCGTGGTGTCGCAGTACGACATCGCCCCCATGGTAGAGATCTACGCGACCACCCAGGGACGCGACCTCGGAGCGGTGTCCGCAGACATTCAGAAGATCATTACCCGGAACGACCAGGACAAGCCCAAAGGCTCAATTGTCGCTCTGGTCGGACAGACCGCAACCATGAACAGCGCGTACTCCGGGCTGCTGTTCGGGCTGATCGGCGCGATCGTGTTGATCTATCTCCTCATCGTGATCAATTTCCAGTCTTGGAGTGATCCCTTTGTCATTATTACGGCGCTTCCGGCTGCGCTCGCCGGCATCGTCTGGATGCTGTTTGCGACCGGCACCACGCTCTCGGTGCCAGCCCTCACCGGCGCAATCATGTGCATGGGAGTTGCGACCGCGAACAGCGTGCTGGTGATCAGTTTTGCGCGCGAGAGGCTCGTAGAGCTCGGTGACTCGACTCAGGCTGCGCTCGAGGCGGGATTTGTACGCCTGCGCCCGGTGTTGATGACGGCGCTGGCCATGGTGATCGGGATGCTGCCAATGGCGCTCGGGCTGGGAGAGGGGGGTGAGCAGAATGCGCCCCTCGGGCGCGCGGTAATCGGGGGCCTGATCTTCGCTACGGTCTCGACGCTGTTCTTCGTGCCCGTCGTGTTCAGCCTCATTCACCGGAACTACCGGCCAACACCGGCTCCGGAGCCCCACTTAAACGCAGGAGTAAGCCATGTCCCCGCCTGACCCGAATCACGGTCGTTCCCTTCTGCGCCGGCTGCGCTGGTTTGGCGTCACATTCGGGCTTCTCGCCGTGGTCATCGTGGCCTACGGGTTGTTCGCCCGCGCGGCACAGGGCGCACGGCTGCGCGAGCTGACCGACGCCCAGGCTGTGCCGGTCGTGGCGGTGGTTACCCCCATGACCGGGCAGGATCATGCCGGGCTTGAGTTGCCCGGACGCCTGGAAGCCTATAACCGGGCACCCATCTACGCGCGCGTGCCGGGTTACTTGAAGACCTGGAGGCACGACATCGGGGACAAAGTGCGGGCCGGCGAGGTGCTGGCCGAGATCGATACCCCGGACCTTGATCAGCAGCTGGCGCAGGCGCGCGCCGATCTGAGCGTGGCGAAGGCCAATGCGAAGCTTGCCCAGATCAGTGCCGAACGCTGGCAATCGCTGGCGGGCACTGATGCGGTCGCGACGCAGGACGTCGATCAGCGCACCTTTGCCCTCCACGCCAATATCGCTCAGGTTAAGGCCGCCCAGGCGAATGTCGATCGCCTGGTCGCCGAGGAGGGCTTTAAGCACCTGAGTGCACCCTTCGACGGGGTGGTGACCGCGCGGGAAGCGGACATCGGCGCACTGATCAATGTGGGTGCGGCCGGCGGCGCGGAGCTCTTCGTCATCTCCGACACCAGCCGGCTGCGTATCTATGTGAATGTGCCGCAGAACGATGTACCGAGTGTGCCGGCAGGCACCAAAGCGACGATCCGCGTTCCGGAGCACCCCGATCGGACCTACAGCGCAACGGTGGAAGCTTCTTCACAGTCGGTCAACGCGAGCACCGGGACAACGCTCATGCAGCTCATCGTTGACAACAGGGCTGGCGAATTGATGCCGGGTGACTACGCCAGCATTCACCTGCAGGTCGAGAAGGGGGCCCAGGTGCTGCGCGTACCTTCGAGTGCGCTGATCTTCGACGCCAAGGGGCTCTCGGTCGCCACTGTGGATGACAACGACCGCGTTCTGATCAAGCCGGTATCGATCGAGCGTGACCTGGGCGCGGTGGTTGAGCTCGCTTCCGGCCTCTCACCGGGTGACCGCGTGATCGGTAACCCGCCCGATGGCATCGGCACGGGCGTCCAGGTACGCCTGGCCGGGTCCGCGGCTATTGAGGCAGCCGGCAACCCGAGGAGGCGAGGCAATGAGAAGGCTTAGCCTCGCAGGGTCGATTGGCGCAGCACTCAGCCTATGCCTCGGTGCATGCTCCCTGACGCCACCGCTTAAGACCCCGAGCATCCCGACGGCCGAGGCCTACAAGGAGCTCGGACCCTGGACGCCGGCGCAGCCCGGCGATCGCCTGCCGCGCGACAGCTGGTGGAAGCTCTATGACAATGAGGAAGTCAATGATCTTGAGCAAAGACTGATCGCCGGAAATCCGACCCTGGCCGCTGCGCTGGCCAATTACGCCGTCGCGCGGGCGCTCAGCGATCAGGCGCGCGCGGGACTCTTTCCGACGCTCGGGGCCAACGCCGGCGTCCAGCACGCTCGTGAATCGCTCAACGACCCGCTGCGGGGGCCGACGACACCAACCTACTATGACCAGAACACGGTCGGCGGAAGCGCCAGCTACGAACTCGACCTGTGGGGGCGCATTCGCAACGAAGTCGCTGCGGGCAAGGCCAATGCGGCTGCAGCGGCTGCGGACCTGGAGAACGCCAGGCTTTCGATGATCGCGCAGTTGCTGGATGATTACATCCAGCTGCGCAGCCTCGACCGTGACAGCGCGATCCTTGAGCAGACCGTCACGGCTTACGCGCGTGCGCTCACCGTCACGAAGCAACGCCATGATGCCGGCATAGCTCCCGGGCTCGACGTCTCGCAGGCGCAGACGCAGCTCAATGTCGCCCGTTCGCAGGCGGACCAAACGCTCGCCCAGCGCGCGCTCATGGAACATGCCATCGCGGCACTGCTTGGCATCTCTGCCTCGACATTCTCGATCCGGCCGCAGATCGTGGCTATTGCACTGCCGCAGGTGCCCAGCGGCGTACCCAGTGCCTTACTGGAACGCCGTCCGGATATCTCGGCTGCGCAGCGGCGCATGGTTGCGGCGAACGCGAACATTGGAATCGCGCGCGCGGCCTACTTCCCGACGCTCACGCTAGGCGCTGCGGGAGGTTTTGAGAGCAATGCCTTCTCGAATCTGCTGAGTGCGCCGAGCTCGTACTGGGCAATCGGACCCAGCGCGCTGCTGAGTGTGTTTGATGGCGGCCTGCGCCGGGCACAGGTCGCGCAGGCACGGGCGAATTTCGACCTGTCTGCTGCCAACTACCGCGGCACCGTCGTCACGGCGTTCCAGCAGGTCGAAGACGACCTGGCGACACTCAACCATTATCACGATGCCGCGGCAGAGGAGAAGGCCGCGGTGGATGCCGCGCAGCATACCCTCAACCTGTCCATGACACTGTACGTCAAGGGTGCGACTGACTATCTGACCGTGGTTACGTCACAGACCGCGCTCCTGCAGACTCAGCTCGAGGCCCTGAACCTGGATACCCTGCAGTTGCGCGCGAGCGTTGACCTGGTCCGGGCACTCGGGGGTGGCTGGGAGGACTCTGCGACCCCGCAAAGCAGCCCCGTCATGGCTTTGAATCGGCCGTCATCCCCCTAGGGAGAGTCGCGACGGCCCGGCGACGGGCGGGTCTGCCATCTCGCTCTGGACGGGCCGTGTTTCGTTTGTAGCCCGCGATGCATCCGTACGGGATACCGAGGTCGCTGACGTCGGTCTCCTCGATGCGACCCGGAGCGGCACCCGGCCGCGCTACGGTTGATACAAAAGGCGGCCGGCGCGACATCAAGTCGCCGGATTTCCCCCGCACCATTGGCTTCCATAGACGCCCGACCACCGTAACTGGCTTCAATGAGTCAGGCGGTTCGGGGCGACAGAGGGAGCAACGATGTTAATGAAGACTCAGACCGAGGCTGCAACCACCCCTGGGATCGCGCAACGGCTTCGCGTTGGCGGACGATGGGTGCGGCAGCACTACCTGCTGGGCCTCGGGGCGGCGCTTGCGGTAGTTCTGGCCGTCACCTTCGGGGCGTACTACGTGAGGGTAGGGCGTTTTGTGGTGTCAACCGACGATGCCTATGTTCAGGCCGACTCGACCATCGTCGCCTCCCGGGTATCGGGTTATATATCGGCCGTTCTCATAGAGGACCATCAGGCCGTGCGCTCGGGCCAGGTGATCGCGCGCATTGATGACCGTGATTTTCGTGCGGCCCTGGATCAGGCGCAGGCGGACGCGCGCGCAGCCCAGGCCGAAGTCCACGACCTTCAAGCGCAACTTGCGCAACAGGACACCCTCATCGCCCGGGCGAGAGCGACGGTGGTGGCGAGCGAGGCCGCTGTCGACCTGGCCGGTCTGAACCGGGTGCGCTACCACAAGATCGCGGACATCGGGTTCGGCTCGCAGCAGCAATCCCAGGAGGCGGATGCTCAGTCGCGCGAGCGCAGTGCCGATCTGGCCCGCGACCGGGCAGCGCTCGCCACGGCGCAGCAGCAGGTGCAGGTACTGCAGGCCAAGCTCATCCAGGCACAAGCTCTTGAGGATCGCTCGCAGGCGATTGCCCGACGGGCGGCTCTGGATCTGGGCTATACCTCCGTGATCGCGCCGATCGACGGCGTAGTCGCGGACCGCACCGTTCGCCTGGGACAGTACGTGCAGGCGGGCACGCAGCTGACCGCGCTGGTGCCGCTCGCCGAGGTTTATGTCACGGGCAATTTCAAGGAAACGCAGCTGACGCATGTGCGCCCGGGTCAGCCGGTACGGCTTCGGGTCGACACCTTCCCGGGGGCTCACCTGCGCGGCTGCGTCGACAGCCTGGCGCCGGCGAGCGGTCTTGAGTTCAGCTTGCTGCCCCCGGACAACGCCACAGGCAATTTCACCAAGATCGTGCAGCGGGTTCCGGTGAAGATCGTTCTGGATCCGGGGCAGACACTGGCCGGCACCCTGCGCCCGGGAATGTCCGTCGAAGCCTCGATCGACACGACGCCCGGCACGGGCGCGGCGCGAACCGATGTCTGTGCGGCCTCACCCGCCCCATCGCTCGCGATGGCACCGGCTCCCCAGTTCCGCTGAGGCCGGAAACGAACCATGGCCGCCGTTTCGACCGTGATCCCATCCCCCGGCGTTCCCCGGGCGCTTGACGCTCCGCGGTCAGCCGCACCGGCGGCCGACGAAGTGTCGTTCAAGACCTGGGTGGCCGTGGTCGGGGCCACGATCGGTGCGTTTCTCGCCATCCTGAACATCCAGGTCGTCGGTGCCTCACTGGCGGATATCCAGGGAGGGATCGGTGCGGGCATTGATGATGGCGGCTGGATCACGACGTCCTACCTCGTTGCCGAAATCATCGTGATCCCACTGAGTGCCTGGTTCGCGAGCATCTTTTCGCTTCGCACGTACCTTCTGGCGAGCACCATTGTTTTCCTGGGGCTCACCGCGGCATGCGCCTCGGCGCAGACCTTGAGCCAGATGATCGTGATCCGGGCCGCGCAGGGATTTGCCGGAGGCGCGCTGATTCCGCTCGCCTTCAGCATCATCATGACCCAGCTGCCCCGGTCTAAATATCCCGTCGGGCTTGCGATCTATTCGATTGCGGTGGTGTTTGCGCCTTCTATCGGGCCTGCGCTCGGCGGGTACTTCAGCGACACGTTCGGGTGGCAGTCGATCTTCTTCATCAGCGTGCCGCCCGGCCTGGTGATGGTGGCAATGCTCTGGTACGCCCTCGAGCCCTCGCCGCGCCAGCTGCAGTTGCTGCGTCGCGGGGACTGGCTTGGGATGCTCACCATGGCCCTCGGGCTTGGGTGCCTGGAAACAGTCCTCGAAGAGGGCAACAAGGATGACTGGTTCGGCTCCCCGTTTATCGTGCGACTGGCGCTCGTCGCGGTCGTGAGCCTCGGTGCGTTCATTTACGTGGAGCTCAAGCGTACGGCGCCCCTCTTGAATCTGCGTCTGCTGGCGCGCCGCAACTTCGGGCTCGGCACCTGCGCGAACTTCATCTTTGGCTTCTCGATGTTCGGCTGGATCTACCTCGTCCCGCAATACCTCTCGCGCATGCAGGGCTACAGTTCCCAGGAGATCGGCGGGGTGATGATCTGGATTGGCGTGCCGCAGCTGCTCCTCATTCCCTTCCTTCCCAAGATAATGCAGCGTATTGAAGCTCGCTGGCTGGTCATCGCCGGCTACAGCCTCTTCATCGCGGGAAGCCTGCTCGCCATGCACCTTTCGGATGATTTCTCGGGCCCCCAGTTCCTGAGTTCGAGCCTGGTCCGCGCGCTGGCGCAGGTGATGACCATGGCGCCGCTGTCGGCCATCGCGATTGCCGGGATCGAGCACGAGCAGGCAGGCTCCGCCTCGGCACTCTTCAACGCCATGCGCAACATGGGCGGCGCCGTCGGGATCGCCGTGATCCAGACCTTTCTGACCAAGCGCGAGCAGTTTCACTCCGCCATCCTGTCCTCGCAGGTCACGCTGCTTGATCCGAACACGCGGCAGCGGCTCGCTCATCTCACCGCGTATTTCCTGAACTCCGGGGTCAGCGACACCGCTACGGCCTACCACGAGGCGCTGGTCGCGGTGGGTCGAGAGATCCGCCATGAGGCGTTTCTCCTGGGGTTCAGCGACACGATCATCATGCAAAGTGCCGTACTGGGGCTCGGGCTCATGGCGGTCTGGTTCGTGCGCAGGGTTTCCCAGTCTCCTGCAGGAGGGCAGGCCCATGAGTAACCGAAATCCAGGTGCCCTTCGCAGGACGGGCGCCTTCGCAGGACTCGTCATGGCGGTGATGGGCGCAGGCTGTGCATCGCGCGTGGCGTATGTTCGGCCGGCGGCTCCGCCGCAAAGGCAATATCTGCAGACGCCGTCGAAGACCGGTGCCACCGAGCCCGCCGGCGGAGAGGTCCCCCGGGTGTCCCTCGGCGCGGCCCCTCCTGCTGAATGGTGGACGCTGCTCGGGTCGGAGCAGATCAATCAGCTGGTGACCCTGGCCCTTAAGAACAATCAGACCCTGGCCAGCGCTCAGGCACACCTGGCCGCGGCGCGCGAGCGCGTGCGTGCGGCGCAAGGGGCTTGGTATCCGCAGGTGGACGTGGCCGTGGCGGCGCAGCGGACTCGCTATGGCGCTCCCGTGCTCGGTTCGCTGGCGAAGGACTTCCCACCATATTCTGCTTACGCGGCAGGGCCCAGCGTCAGCTACGATTTCGACGTGTTCGGAAGAACACGATCCCGTGTCGAAGAGGCGAGCTCTCGTGCGCAGTATGACGCAGCGCAACTGAACGCCGTGGCGCTCAGTGTCGCCGGCAATGTCGTCATCGAGGCGTTGCAGATCGGCGCACTGCGCGCGCAGATCCGGGTCGCGCAGGGCATCGTGACGGATGATGAGCACAGCCTTGCGCTCATTCGGGCCGCCCGGGATGCGGGTGCGGTCTCGGATATGGACGTACTGAGCGCACAGAGCCAGACCGATCACGACCGCACCCTCGTGCCGCCGTTGCAGCAGGAATTGAACCTGGCGCAGTCCGTACTGGCGAGTCTCGTGGGGCTTGCGCCCTCGGACTGGACAGCGCCCGATGTGGATCTGGACACCATCCGGCTGGCAGGCAGCCTTCCCGTCGCATTGCCCTCTGAACTCGTACACCGCAGGCCCGACATCGGCGCGGCTGAGGCGCAACTGCACGCCGCGAGTGCTGCCCTCGGGGTCGCGACCGCGAACCTGTATCCCCAACTGACCCTAAGCGCCACACTGGGTCAGCAGGGACTGCTCGGTGGTGGCCCGTCGGAAACGGCCTTTAATGTCCTCGGCGGCCTTACCGCACCACTGTTTCATGGCGGCACCCTGACCGCGGAGCGCCGTGCCGCGCAGGATGAGTACCGCGCGGCCTATGCCACGTACCAACAGACCGTACTTGACGCCTTCAGTCAGGTCGCCGCCGCGTTGCAGGCCCTGGGCACCGATGCAGCCTCCTTGCGCGCGCAGCAGCAGGCTCTTGAGTCCGCCAGCGCCTCCCTGTCACTGACCCGCCAGGCGTATGGGGCCGGCAACGCCGGATATATCCAGGTGCTGGACGCCCAGCGGCTGCACCAGGAGGCGGAACTCGGACAAGTACGGGCGACGAGCCAGCGCTACGTGGATGCCGTGAAGCTGCTCTTGGCCGCCGGCGGTCGCGTGGAGCTGGCGCGCACCGATTCGCCGCGCACGTGAAGTAACCGAGGGTGACAGCTATGACGACCGAAGGCGTACCCAACCTGGAATCCCAGAAATCTTTGCGGGGGAGGGTAGCCGTAGTCACCGGCGCGGCTCGCGGCATCGGCCGCGCGGTGGCGGTCGCCCTGGCACGCGAGGGTGCGGATGTCGTAGGGATCGACATTTGTGCGGTCGTGGATCCCCGTTCAGGGGTTGAGCCCGCGACCCCGGATGACTTGAAGGAAACCGGACGCCGCGTCGAGGAGACGGGCCAGCGCTGGCTCGCCCTCATCGCCGATCAGCGCCGGCTGCCGGAGCTGCGCGCGGCGGCTGCCGAGGCGTACGGTCAACTTGGCAGGATTGATATCCTCTTTGCCAATGCCGGCATTCAGAGTTTCCACCCTTTGCTCGAGATGCAAGATGCAGACTGGGACACGACGATTGATGTGAACCTGAC
>JBEKUL010000020.1:0-32012 GCA_049515055.1 Steroidobacteraceae bacterium
CCCAGAGCGAGCACGCGGCCGTGACCGAGCCGGTCGGCGAGCGCGCACAGATCTCTGGCCGCGCGTGCATGACACGCGCTCGTGAACTGCAAATGCGTGATCGGATCCCCGCCGATGCTGTCGGCGCCGCACTGCAGGATGCAGAATGAGGGCTCGAAACGCTCCACGTGCGTGAGCGCCTTTTGCCAGGCCACTTTGAACTCATCGGCGCCGGCACCGGCCGGCAACGGCAGATTCAGTTTCGTGCCCGCGGCCGCGCCCCGACCGACCTCGCTCGCCGCGCCGGTACCCGGATACAGCGTATGCCCGCTTTCATGCAGATCGGCGAAGATCAACTCCGCGTCTTCCTCGAAGGCGTAAAACACGCCATCGCCATGGTGCGCATCGATATCGATATAGGCGATGCGCACGATGCCGTGAGTCTGGCGCAGATGCTCGATGACCACGCCGCAGTCATTGAACACGCAAAAGCCGGCGGCGCGGTCGCGCGCCGCGTGATGCAGACCGGCGATCGGCACGAACGCGCGGCGGCGTGAGCCGGCCATGATCCACTCGGTGGCGGCGAGGCTCGCGCCCACCACGCACGAGGCGGCCTCGAATACCCCGCGAAACGCCGGCGTATCGCCCGCATCCAGCCAGCCGCTGCCACATTGCGAGCGCTCCATGACAAAGCGGATGTACTCGGGGGTATGAAACAACTGCAGCTCGCACAGCTGCGCATCGCGCGGCTCGAGCAGCTGCACGCGCTGCGAGAGCCCACGCTGCTCGAACTCGCGCGCGAAAGCGGCGTGGCGGTCAGCGCCGAACGGGTGGCCGTCGCCAAAACCGTAGCGGGCCAGGCGCTCACCGAGTACGACGGCAACTTCAGAGCCTGTGGCGTTAGAGCCTGTGGCGTTCAACGCTTCTCTTCGAGCTGGCGCCCGCAACACGACACCCGTCCAAACATAGCACACGGCAGTAGCAGCGCCCCCGGACGTTGCTTGATAATGCGCGCCCCTTAAGAGTGCTCCCCGGCAATCCATGGCCCAATTCATTTACACCATGAACCGCGTGTCCAAGGTGGTGCCGCCCAAGCGCGTCATCCTGCGCGACATCAGCCTGTCATTCTTTCCCGGGGCCAAGATCGGCGTGCTCGGCCTGAACGGCTCGGGCAAGTCCACGTTGCTGCGAATCATGGCCGGGCTCGATCAAAGCATCGACGGTGAGGCGCGAGCGCAAGCGGGCATACGCGTGGGCTTCCTGCCGCAGGAGCCGCAGCTCGATGCCGAGCAGGATGTGCGTACCGTGGTCATGCAGGGCCTGGGCGGCACCTTTGCTCTGCTCGAGCGATTCAACCGCATCGCCGAGCAGTTTAGCGAGCCGATGGACGATGCGCTGATGAACAAGTTGCTCGAGGAGCAGTCCCGATTGCAGGATGCGATCGATGCCTCTGGCGGCTGGGAGCTCGAACGCAAGCTCGAGATCGCGGCCGATGCGCTGCGCCTGCCGCCCTGGGAGGCGAAAATCGGACAGCTCTCGGGCGGTGAGAAGCGCCGCGTGGCCTTGTGCCGCCTGCTGCTGGCGCGGCCAGACATGCTCCTGCTCGATGAGCCGACCAATCACCTGGATGCCGAGTCGGTAGCGTGGCTCGAGCGCTATCTGGAGGATTATCCGAGCACGGTCGTGGCGGTGACCCACGACCGCTACTTCCTCGACAACGTCGCCAAGTGGATTCTCGAGCTCGATCGCGGCCACGGTATTCCCTGGCAGGGCAATTACTCTTCGTGGCTGGAGCAGAAGCAGCAGCGCCTGGCCCTCGAGGAACGCGAGCGCGAGGCTTTGCGCAAGACCCTGGCGCGCGAGCTCGAGTGGGTGCGCAGCAATCCGAAGGCGCGCCAGGCCAAGAGCAAGGCGCGCCTGGCGCGCTACGAGGAGCTGGCGTCGAAGGAATTCCAGGAGCGCAACGAGACCAACGAAATCTACATTCCGCCGGGCCCGCGGCTCGGCGAGCTCGTCATCGAGGTCGTGGGTCTGTCCAAGGGTTACGGCGAGCGCCTGCTCATGGATGCGCTGAGCTTCAGCATTCCGCCCGGAGCCATCGTCGGCATCATCGGACCCAACGGCGCGGGCAAGACCACGTTGTTCCGCATGTTGACCGGCACCGAGCAGCCCGACGGCGGCTCCATTCGTATCGGCCCCAGCGTCAGTCTCGCCTACGTCGATCAGTCGCGCCAGACTCTCAACGACAAGAAGACGGTCTGGGAGGAGATCTCGGGCGGCCAGGACGTCATTCGCGTGGATAATTACGAGACGCCCTCGCGCGCCTATGTCGGCCGCTTCAATTTCAAAGGTACACAGCAGCAGCAGCTGATCGGCGAGCTATCCGGCGGCGAGCGCAATCGGGTGCATCTGGCCAAGGTGCTGCGCTCCGGCGGCAATGTGCTGTTGCTTGATGAGCCGACCAACGATCTGGATGTCGAGACCCTGCGCGCGCTCGAGGACGCGCTGCTGAATTTTCCGGGCTGCGCGGTCGTGATCTCGCACGATCGTTGGTTCCTCGACCGCATCGCCACCCATATTCTGGCCTTTGAGGGCAATTCGGAAGTAGTCTGGTTCGAGGGCAACTACCAGGACTACGTCGCGGACCTCAGGCGCCGCCGCGGCGAGGATGCCGCGCAGCCCCATCGCCTCAAGTATCGCAAGCTCACGCGCTAATCGAGCCAGACCCGCGCGTTGCGGAACATGCGCATCCAGCCGCTGTCCTCACCGGCCGCGCGCGGATGCCACGAGTTCTGCGCCGTGCGATAGACGCGTTCGGGATGCGGCATTGTCACGGTGACGCGACCGTCGCGCGTCGTGAGCGCCGCGATGCCGTGCACGGCGCCGTTCGGATTGGCCGGATAGTGCTCAGCCGGCTCGCCGCGATTGCCGATAAAGCGCAGCGCCACCAGCTGCTCGGCCAGACAATGCTGCAGATGCTGCTGGCTCTGAAATTGCGGCCGGCCCTCGCCGTGAGCCACGGCGATCGCCAGGCGCGAGCCGTGCATGCCGGCGAACAGCAGTGAGGGCGACTCCAGGATCTCCACGCGCGCCAGGCGCCCCTCGAACTGCTCGCCGCGGTTGCGCAGGAACTGCGGCCAGTGCTGCGCGCCCGGGATCAGCTCCTTGAGCGCCGCGAACATCTGGCAGCCGTTGCAGACGCCGAGCGCAAAGGTGTCGCTACGGGCGAAGAAGCGCTCGAACTCCAGGCGTGTGCGCTCATGATAGAGAATCGAGCTCGCCCAGCCGCGGCCCGCGCCAAGCACATCGCCGTATGAAAAGCCGCCGCAGGCGATGAGACCCGAGAAGGCCGTCAGGCTGCGTACCCCGCCGAGCAGGTCCGACATGTGCACGTCGTGCGCCTCAAAGCCGGCTCGATCCAGTGCCGCGGCCATCTCGCACTGACTGTTGACGCCCTGCTCGCGCAGCACCGCAACGCGGGGGCGCACCGTGCTCGCAATCAGCGGCGCGGCGATATCCTGCTGCGCATCGAAGCTCAGCTGCTGCGAGAGCCCGGGGTCGGCCTCATCGAGCATCGCGGCGAGCTCCTCCTCGGCACAGAGCGGATCATCGCGCAGCCGGCGCATGTGATAGGAAGTCTCCGACCAGGCGCGCCGCAAATCGCGCCACGACTCATCAATTAGCGCTACGCCGATCTGGATGCGAATACGCAGCGCCGCGGTCGGGGCCCCGAGTCGACGTACGCAATCCCCCAGTCCGTGACTGGACAGGCATTGCATTACTGCCGGCTCTTCGGCGCGCGCGATCTGCAATACGGCCCCGGGCTCCTCGGCGAACAGCTGCGCCACGGCCGAACCGTGCTCAGCCGCCAGCGCGAGATCGAGCCCGCAGTGGCCGGCGAAGGCCATCTCGAGCAGGCTCACCAGCACGCCTCCATCCGAGCGATCGTGGTAGGCCAGCACCAGGTCGCGCGCGCGCAATTCGATCATGGCCGCGGCAAAGCCGCGCAGCAGCGCCGCATCCTCGGCATCGGGGCTCGCCCCGCCGAGCGCCTCATACACCTGCGCCAGGGCGCTCATGCCGAGGCGGTTGCGGCCGCGGCCCAGATCGATCAGCAGCAATAGCGTCTCGCCCCGATCGAGCTGCAATACCGGAGTCCAGGTGCGCCGCACGTCCTGCACCGGGGCGAACGCGGATACGATCAATGACACCGGCGCGATGACCCAGCGGCTCGCGTCCGCCGCCTGCCATGCGGTTTGCATCGAAAGCGAATCCTTGCCGACGGGGATGGCGATGCCGAGCTGCGGGCAGAACTCCTCGCCCACGGCACGTACGGCCGCATAGAGGGCGGCATCCTCGCCGGCAACGCCACAGGCCGCCATCCAGTTGGCTGACAGGCGCACGTCGCTGAGCGCGCTGATATCGGCCGCAATGATATTGGTGATGGCCTCGGCCACCGCGAGCCGCGCCGATGCGGCCGCATCCAGCAGCGCCGTGGGTGTGCGCTCCCCCAGGGCCATCGCCTCACCGTGCAGGTGATGATAATCGGCCAGTGTGACGGCGACATCGCTGACCGGTACCTGCCACGGGCCGACCATCTGATCGCGGCTGATCTGCCCACCCACACTGCGATCCCCGATCGTGATCAGAAAAGTCTTGTCGGCGACCGCCGGAAAGCGCAACACGCGATAGATGGCCTCGCGCACATCGACTGCCTCGCAGTCGTTGCGGCTTGCAGGGCGCGGGTGACTGCGCACCTCGCGGCGCATGCGCGGTGGCCGGCCCAGCAGCGCATCGATCGGCATATGCACCGGCTCGTTATCAAATTCGCGATCACGGACCAGCAGCACGCCATCGGCGGTGATCTGGCCGATGACGGCGTAGGGACAGCGCTCGCGCTCGGCGATTGCCTTGAAGCGCGCGAGCGCGCCCGGCTCGAGCGCGAGCACGTAGCGCTCCTGCGCCTCATTGCACCAGATCTGCAGCGGCGACATGCCCGATTCGGCGCTTGGAATTGCACGCAGTTCGATGCGCGCACCACGATGACTGTGTGCGACCGCTTCCGGCACCGCGTTGGAGAGCCCGCCGGCGCCCACATCATGGATGAGCTGAATCGGATTGCGCTCCCCCAGCGCCCAGCAGCGATCGATCACTTCCTGAGCTCGACGCTGCATTTCCGCATTGCCGCGCTGCACCGAGGCGAAATCCAGCTGCTCGCTCGACACGCCGCTGCCGAGCGAGGAGGCCGCGCCCCCGCCCAGCCCGATCAGCATCGCCGGTCCGCCCAGCACCACCAATGGCGCGCCCACCGCGACGGTGGCTTTCTCCACATCCATTCGGCGCACGTTACCCAGCCCGCCGGCCAGCATGATCGGCTTGTGATAGCCGCGCGCGAGCCCCGGCGGATCTTCGCGCAGCGTGGCCTCGAAGGTCCGAAAGTACCCGCAGATGCCAGGGCGCCCGAATTCATTGTTGAAGCTCGCCGCACCGATCGGTGCCTCGAGCATGATCTGCAGCGGGGAGGCGATGCGTGCGGGAAAGCCGCAGCTGTGCCGCTCCCAGGGCTGCATGAACTCCGGAATGCGCAGATGCGAGACCGAGAAGCCGGTGAGCCCCGCTTTGGGCTTGGCGCCGCGGCCGGTCGCGCCCTCATCGCGAATCTCACCGCCAGCGCCGGTCGCAGCGCCGGGAAACGGCGAGATCGCGGTCGGATGATTGTGCGTCTCGACCTTCATCACGATATCAATCGGCTCGGCATGACGCGCATATACGCCGCTGCCCGGATCGGGGAACCAGCGCGTGGCCGCGCTGCCGCTGATCACGGCCGCATTGTCGCGGTAGGCGGACAGCACCCCCGCCGGTGCGCGCGCGGTGGTGTTGCGGATCATGGCGAACAGCGAGTGCTCGCATTCGACCCCGTCGATCACGAATTGCGCATTGAAAATCTTGTGCCGACAGTGCTCGGAGTTGGCCTGCGCGAACATCATGAGCTCCACATCGCTCGGATCGCGGCCCAGTCGCTCGAAGGTCTCGAGCAGATACTCGATCTCGGATTCGCTCAGCGCCAGGCCGAGCTCATGGTTGGCCGCGAGCAGTCCGTCGCGCCCGGATGAGAGCGCGATGCGCCGCAGCGGCCGCGGCGCCTGCTCGGCGAACAACTGCGCGGCAGTGTCGAGGTCCTCATACACCGCCTCGATCATGCGGTCATGCAACACATTGGTGAGCTGCGTGCGGCGCGCGTTTGCCGATCCCGCCTGCAGCGCCAGCGTATAGCGCACGCCGCGCTCGATGCGGCGCACACTCTCCAGGCCACAGACCCGAGCGATATCACTCGCCTTGCTCGACCAGGGCGAGATCGTGCCGGGTCGGGGCAGCACGAGCACACTCCAGGGCGCTGCGGGCGCCATGGACGCGGCATCGGGCATTGGCGTGCCACCATCCTGGAGCAATTGCACCAGCCGCGAGTGCTCGCGCTCATCGAGCTCGCGCCGGCAATCCACCAGATGCACGAACTGTGCGCTCAACGCCGTGACAGCGGGCTCGATCGTGCGCAGGCGCTCGAGCAATCGGTGAATTCGAAATTCGGACAGCGCCTGGGAGCCAGGAAGCGTCAGCATCAATTCTTCTTGGGACCCGGATCGGCGGCTGATGGCGGCACCAGCGTCAGCGGGAACTGCGCGACATTGGCGCCTTCCAGCGCCAGGATCTTACTGATCCCCTGTTTGCGCACCTCGTCGATGCGTATGATCGACTGCAATGGCAGGTAACTGCGCGAGACTCCCGCGAACTCGCTCTTCAAGCGCTCTTCGCCCGGATCGAGCACGACTGAGGAGCGCCCGCCGAACACCATCTCCTCGATCTCGACGAACCCAAACAGCGAGCCATGGCTGATCTTGCGGGCATAAACCTCGTAAACCTTGCCCTGGTTCACAAAGATAACTTTGTAGATGTGATTCGATGCCATCGATGACCGGATAATGGTTCAGCCTGGTGCAAGGCGCTGCCGGCGTATTATATGTCGCGGTACACTGAACGTGGGTCCAAGTAAATGGCGCTGAAGCTCACCGTGCTGAGCGACCAGCGCGCGCCCCTCGGGCCGCGCGGCAGCATCGTCTTTGGCGTGGGCGGCGGCAGCATCGGCCGCGCCCATGACAATGATTGGGTGCTGCCCGATCCGCAGCGCTACCTGTCTGCGCACCACGCGCGGGTGCGCTTCACTAACGGCGCATTCCATTTGCTCGACACGAGCACCAATGGGGTCTTCATCAACGAGCGCACGACCGCGCTGGGCCGGCGCGGCAGCTACTCACTGCGCGACGGCGATCGATTGCGCCTTGGCGAGTATGTGATCGCGGTCAGCATCGATGATGCGGCTGCCGAGACTGCCCAGACCGTAACGCCAATCGCGGCCAACGGCGCGGCCGCGAACGAGACTCTGGACATGGAAGGGGATCTGGGCGAACTGCTGCAGCTGACTCCTTCACCGGCCGGCCTCATGGGTGCCGTGGAAGCGTTGCTGCAACCCGGGCCCGAGCGCGAGCTGCCCGCCAGCCGGCCCGAGCGCCGGACTGGCGCACGCGACGATGCAGCCGGCACAGGCATTGAAGCATTTTGTCGCGGCGCCGGCATCGACCGTACGGCATTCTCCGGCGAGGCGCAGGCGCGCGCCCTGCAACTGGCCGGATCGTTGTTGCGCGAGGCCCTGGTTGGCCTCAAAGCATTGGTCATCGCGCAACGCGAAGTGCGCGCCGGGCATCAGATTGAGGTCGAGCGCGAAGAAGCGCAACGCATTGGCCTGACTGGCCTGCCGGTCGAGGACCTGTTGCAACAGCTTCTGCAGGGCCACGATGCGCACGAGCTCGACGCCGTGCAATGGCTGCGCGATACGCTCGCGGGCATCCGCCGCCACGATGTCGCGCTCGTGCGCGCGCAGCGGGCCGCGCTCGCGCAGTTTCTGGAGCGTCTGGATCCCGAGATGCTTGCGCACAACGGCCTCGTGCAGCCCGGCGCTGGCGGCAAGACAGACATCGGCGTGCTCGTGGAGCGCTTCCGCGGCATTGCCAACATGCCGCCCGGCCGACTACCGCACCTGTACGCAGAAGCCTTCGCGCGCGAGTTCGCCGAGGAATTCAAGCTCGACCAGGACACCTGACAACTGATGAATCACCGGGCGGGTGGTATGAAAGTAAGTTAATTTAGATTCTCTAAATGCTCTATGAGATTCTGTTTTATAACTAATATTATTACGTGAATTCATGCTGAGATCAGTGACTCGGCTCTGTATCCGCTACGCCGAGCGCTACATTCCCAATCCCTTTCTGTACGCGGCCATCCTGACTTTCATCGCGGTCGCGGCAGCGCTCATCTACACGCCCAGTGGTGCGCTCAAGATCATCGATGCCTGGTACGACGGCATCTGGAGCATTCTCGGCTTCGCGTTGCAGATGGCTCTGATTCTCGCAACCGGCGTGGCGCTCGCCGATGCGCCGCCGATCAAGGCACTGCTCAGCCGGCTCGCGTCGTGGCCCAGACATCAGTCCGGCGCCGCGATCAGCGTGTTTCTGATTGCCGCCGTCAGCTCGTGGCTCAACTGGGGCTTCGGCCTCGTGGTCGGCGCGCTCGTGGCGCGCGAGATCGGCAAGCGCCTGCGCGACGTGGATTTCGGCTTTCTCGTTGCCGCAGCCTATATGGGTTCCATGATCTGGGCCTCCGGTCTGTCCAGCTCGATTGCACTGGCCACGGCCACGCCCGGCAGCGCGCTCAATATCGTCGAGAAGATGACCGGCCGCATCGCCGGCTTCGATCAGACCATTTTCACGCGCTTTAACCTGATTCCGGTCGCACTGCTCGTGATCCTGGTCCCCATCGCCCTGTGCTTCATGGGCCCGCGCGAGCACGAGATGAAGCGCGTCGAGCCGCAAGTGCTCATCAGACAGGACGAGGTCCCGCAGAGCGCGCAGCGCGAGCGCACTTTCGCGAGCATGCTCGAGGATTCATGGCTTATCATCATGTTGCTGCTGCTTATGGGCGTGTTCTACGAATACCACGCGATCCGGCGCCATGGTTTCACGCTCGATATCAACGGCTTTATTTTCATCGCCCTGATGCTGGGGCTGCTGTTTCACTGGCGACCGATCCGCTATGTGCGCTCGTTTGAATCCGGGGCGCGCACGGTCGGGCCGATACTGCTGCAGTTTCCGCTCTACGGCGGCATCATGGGCATCATGACTGGCACGGGTCTGGCTGCGATCATCGCGCAGAGCTTCGTGAGTTTCTCCACTGCGCGCACGCTGCCATTCTGGTCGTTCATCGCATCCAACATCATCACTCTGTTCGTGCCTTCCGGCGGCGGGCACTGGGCGGTGCAAGGCCCTTTCATGATTCCCGCGGCGATCAAACTGCAGGTCAATCCGGCCATGACGGCCATGGCAACCGCGATGGGTGAGCAGACCGCAAACATGATTCAGCCTTTCTGGGCCCTGCCGCTGCTGGCGATCGCGCGTCTCGGACTCAAGGACATCATGGGCTATTGCGTGATCGCCCTGTTCATAGGTCTCATATTGTTCGGTGCGTCGCTGCTGATCTTTGCGTGATAACGCGACACGCGCCGCGCTCGATTCAGAAGAACAACTTCAACTATTTGCAGCGCAGTCCTACAACGACGTAGTACTTCTTGGCGCTAGATGCAGCGTGTCGTGAAAAAGCTACGATTGCGCGAACTTGACATACGTGATTGACAATATGGCGGAGAGGGTGGGATTCGAACCCACGTGCCGGTTTAACCCGACCATCCGATTTCGAGTCGGCGCCGTTATGACCTCTTCGGTACCTCTCCGGGGATTGGCTGTTATTCTAGCCCAGTGAACAAGACCATGACCTCCAAGATGCAGGCATCAATGCGAGTGCTGCGCCGCTGCGTGCCCCTGCGGCGCGTGCGCGCTACGCCCATCGCGCTCGCGGCGCTGGCGCTGCTGCTGGGCAGCTACGGCGCGCCGCCGTCGGCGCTGCAGCAGATTCGCGCGCGCGGCGAGCTGCGCGTGGTCACGATCAATGCGCCGACCTGCTATTACCTCGGGGCGGATGGCCCGCAGGGCTTCGAATACCGTCTGGCGGCTGCGTTCGCGCAGCGGCTGGGAGTCAGGCTCGTGGTGCAGACGGTGGTGGATGCCAACGCGATGCGCTCGGCGCTGGCCGCTGGCAGCGCCGATCTGGCCGCGGCGCAGATTACGGCCGACGCGCGCTGGCGGCGGATCGGTGAGCCCACGGCGAGCTACGGGGAGGTCGAGCAGCTGGTCGTGCAGGGCCGCGGTCGACTGCTGGCGCACGAGCTCGCCGGTCTGCGCGATGCGCAGCTGCTCGTGCGCGCCGACAGTCCGCAACTGGCACTGCTGCAGTCGACACGCGATGCGACCTCCGAGCTGCATTGGACTGCGCTGCCCAGTACGCAGGCCGATCCCATCGATCAGGTCAATAGCGGCAACGCCGACTTTGCAATCGTCGATGCCAACGAATTTGAGTTCGCGCGCCATCTGTATCCTGAAACGCGCGTGGCTTTCTCGCTCCCCGATTCGCGCCCGCTGCAGTGGGTCGTGCGCCATGGGGCTACGGAGCTGGCGGAGGCCGCCGATCAATTTTTTGTCAGCGCCCGAACCTCGGGCGAGCTCGCGCGCATCGGGCGCGACGCCGGCGCCGAATCGCGCGCATTCGATTACGAAATGGCGCATCAGTTTCAATCTGATATTGCCACGCGTCTGCCGGAGCTGCAGCCCTTGTTCGAGGAAGCGGCTCGCAGCACGGGCCTGGACTGGCGGCTGCTGGCCGCGGTGGGCTACCAGGAATCCAAATGGCAGAGTGGCGCGAGCTCCGCCGATGGCGCGCGCGGCATCATGATGCTGACCAGCGATACCGCAACGAGCCTTGGGGTCAGCGATCGCACGGATCTGCGCCAGAACATCTTCGGTGGCGCCCGCTACCTCGCGCAGGTCATGGCCACGATCCCGGCGCGCATTGCGGAACCGGATCGTACCTGGCTCGCGCTCGCAGCCTACAACGTCGGTTACGGACATCTGGAGGATGCGCGCGTGCTGGCGCAGATGCGCGGCAAGAATCCCGACTCCTGGGACGATGTGCGCGCGCAATTGCCGCTGCTGGCGCAGGCGCAATGGTATACGCGCGTCAAACGCGGCTACGCGCGCGGCTGGGAGCCAGCAACGCTGGTCGAGCAGGTGCGCCAGTTCCTCGCCGTACTCGAATGGCGCGGAGCCGATCAGCTCGCACGCACCCAGGACGGCCTTGCCCTCGCCGCGTTAGAGCCATGGGGCGGTACTGAACGAGGGCTCAATTAGCTAGCCCTGTGCTTCGAGCCGCGGGTACCGGCACATACCGCAGTCAACGATGTTGCTCGAAAAAATCTCGCAGCAACGCGTTGGATTCGTCGGCCAGCACGCCGCCGAAGACATCCAGGCGATGATTGGATCCGGGAAGCCGGAACACGTCGAGCATGCTCCCGGCGGCGCCGAATTGCGGATCCCAGGCCCCAAAGACCAGACGGCGCACGCGCGCCTGGATCAGGGCCGCGGCACACATCAGGCATGGCTCGAGCGTCACGTACAGTACGCTGTCGGGCAGTCGGTAATTGCCGAGCGAGCGCGCCCCAGCGCGCAGCGCCTGGATCTCCGCGTGAGCGGTTGGATCGGCGGCTGCGATCGGGCAATTCGCGCCGCTGGCGATCACCTGATCATCGAGCACGAGCACCGCCCCGACCGGCACTTCGCCGGCCACGCCCGCCAAGCGGGCCTGCTCGAGCGCACGGCGCATATAGTCGATGTCGCTGCGCTGATTGGAGCCGCTTGCCGCTGCCGAGTTCATGTGCATTATGCTAGCGCGCATGCACAGCCAGAGCGTGAAGTATCAAGCCGACGGGCTCGACATGGACTCGGAGCTGTTCTACGAGCCGGGCGCGGACCGAAGGCCGGCAGTGCTCGTGTTTCCGGAGATATTCGGCCTGGGGGAGCACGCACTGGCACGCGCCCGGCGGCTGTGCAGCCTCGGCTATGTGGCAATGGCCTGCGATCTGCACGGCGCGCGCCGCGTCTTCGACGACAAGCACACCGATGAGGTCATGATGCTGATGCAGCCGATCCGCAAGGACGTCGCACGCATCCGCGCGCGTGCGCAGGGCGCGCTCGATGCGCTGAGCGCGCGTGCCGAAGTCGATCCAGCGCGTATCGGCGCGATTGGCTTCTGCTTCGGCGGCACCGTCGCACTCGAGCTGGCACGGGCTGGCGCGCCCATCGTGGGTGTCGTGGGTTTTCACAGCGGCCTTGCCACCGTGGCGCCGCAGGACGCCAGGAACATCCGCGCGAAGATTCTGGTTTGCATCGGCGCCGACGACCCCGGCATCCCGCCCGAGCAGCGTGCGGCATTCGAACAGGAGATGCGCGCGGCGCAGGTCGACTGGCAGCTCGTTCTGTATGGCGGCGTTGTGCACAGCTTCACTAACCCCGAGGCCGATCGGCGCGGCCGGCTCCAATTCCAGCGCTATGATGCCAGGGCCGATGCGCGCTCCTGGCAGCAGATGTGCGCTTTCCTCGAGGAGATTTTCCGACCGGCTTCGGCCACGCAGCAATCCGTATGAGTACCGAGGATTTCGAAGGACGCGACGCCATCGATGTGCGCGAACTCGCCGAACTGCGCCGTGCAGACCGGCCGCATCTCGTGCTCGACGTGCGCGAAGCCGACGAGCTCGAGATCTGCCGGCTCGAAGGCGCCATGCATATTCCGATGGCGAGCGTACCCGCGCGCACCGGCGAGCTGCCGCGCCAGCAGCCGTTAGTGGTCATGTGTCACCGTGGCGGGCGCAGCCGCGCGGTCGTGCAATTCCTGCGTCGCGCCGGCTTTGAGAACGCCCTGAACCTCGAGGGCGGCATCGATGCGTGGGCGAGCGAGGTCGACAGCTCCATGGCGCAGTACTGAGCACGCCATGAATGAGATTGTCAGCGCCGCGCACGCCTGCGAGCCGATTGCGAGCTTCTCCAACAGCTATGCGCGGCTTCCCGAGCGCTTCTTCGCCCGGCTTGAGCCCACACCGGTCGACAGTCCGCGTCTGATCCAATTCAACGCCACGCTTGCAGCGCAGCTGGGCCTGGATATCGCCGGCCTGGATGCTGACACGCTCGCCGGGATTTTCGCTGGCAACCTGATACCGCAGGGTGCCGAGCCTTTAGCGATGGCCTATGCCGGTCATCAGTTCGGAGGCTTTGTGAGCGCCCTGGGCGACGGCCGGGCGATCCTGCTCGGAGAGCTCATCGATCGCCAGGGCGTGCGCCAGGATATCCAACTGAAGGGATCCGGACCGACGCCCTATTCGCGACGCGGCGACGGTCGCGCGACGCTTGGGCCGATGCTGCGCGAGTATCTGATCAGTGAGGCCATGCATGCGCTTGGCATTGCCAGCACGCGCTCACTTGCGGTGGTTACCACCGGGGAGCGCGTTCATCGCGAGCGATCCCTGCCCGGCGCGATCCTGACGCGCGTAGCCTTGAGCCACGTACGCGTGGGCAGTTTCGAATATTTCGCCGCCCGTGCCGATCTTGATGCAATCCAGCGCCTGGCCGACTACGTGATCGATCGGCTTTACCCTGAGGCCCGAGACGCTCCCGAGCCGCTTTGGGCGCTGGTGCGCGCCGTCGCCGATCGCCAGGCGCGATTGATCGCCCGCTGGCTGCATGTCGGCTTCATCCATGGCGTTATGAACACCGACAACATGGCGCTCAGCGGGCAGACCATCGACTACGGCCCCTGCGCGTTCATGGACGCCTACGATCCCGCGACCGTATTCAGCTCGATTGATCAGTTCGGCCGCTATGCCTATGCCAATCAGCCGCGAATTGCACAATGGAATCTCGCCTGCTTCGCGCAGACTCTGCTGCCCTTGCTCGATTCCGAACCCGCCCGTGCCGTCGAGCGGGCCAACGAACTGCTCGGCGCACTGCCCTCGCTCTTTGCGCACTATTGGCTCGAGGGTATGCGCAGCAAACTCGGCTTGCAGATCGCCGAAGACGATGATCTGCAACTCGCGCAGACGCTGCTCGAAGCCATGTATCGCAACAATGCCGATTTCACGCTGACCTTTCGGCGACTCTGCAACGCCGCCGACAGTGCGCAGGCCGACACCGGCGTGCGATCGCTGTTCTCCAATCCGGCCAACTTTGACGAATGGGCCGCGCGCTGGCGCGCGCGCTTGAGCCGCGAGCCGCGCGATCCCGGCGAGCGCGCCCAGGCCATGCGCCGCGTGAATCCGGCATTTATTCCCCGTAACCATCGGGTCGAACGCGCGCTCGAGGCCGCCGTCGCGAGCGCCGACCTGGCGCCATTCTCAGATCTGCTGCAGGTCCTGTCGCGGCCGTACGAGGAACAGAGCGCCTACGCCGTTTATGCCGAGCCGCCGCAGCCGCAGGAGCGTGTTCTGCAGACGTTTTGCGGCACCTGATGCGCGCAGTTCAACGCGACGTGCTGCGCAGCGCCGTGCGGCGCGGCGCTGATCGCCTGCGGGCGCGCAGATCCGCCAGCACCGATGCCGCGGCTGCCATGAAGCGCCGAGGCTCCCCATACGAACGCGCCACGAGCATGGCTCCTTCGAGCGCGCCCAGAATCAGCCAGGCACGCGCTTTCGCGCTCTGCTTGAATGCGAACGCTTTGGTGCGCAGGCCCTCTTCGAGCACCGTGCTGAGCCAACGTTCGTTGGCGTCGAAGAAGCGCTTGAGGCCTTCCTGCATCGGCTTGGGAAGCGTCGCGTATTCGGCAGCCAGCATGCCGCACAGACACATGCGTTCATTGCTCAGGACCGAATGGTAAAGCTCAACGTAGCGCCGCAGCTTCGCCTCCGGTGCCTGAGTTTGCCGATCGATCGCAGCGAGCGTCGCGCCGAAGATTCTGCCGTAGCGCTCGATCAGTGCGCGCCCCAGCTCCGCCTTGGAGCGAAAATGGTAGTGCAGGCTCGCCTTGGTGACCCCCAGGTGCGCGGCGATGTCCGCATAGCTGAAGCCGTTATAGCCGCGCGTCTGCGCGAGCTTTTCGGCCACGTCCAGAATGGCTGTCGCGGCGCGCGTGAGTGCTGCCGTGCGCGCAGGCGGAGGATCTTTTTGCAGCAAGATAGCTGTCACTCGCTTGTTTTTAACCTACTGGTAAGTAAACTAGCACGTGGAGGCAGGCCCGGCAACGGCCGCTGCCGGCCCGAGGGAAGTGTTAATCAGCGTGAGGGAGTCAGTCATGCGCAATCACGAACAAAACACCGAGCACAAGTCATTCTCGAGTCCTGAAGAGGTCCGCAATTTTCCGAACGGCCGAGCCGAGATCCTGAAGGTGGGCGGCGCCGAGGTCGGCCGCCTGGTCTTCAGCCCCGGATGGCGCTGGTCGAACGACGTCAAGCCTCTGGCCAAGACCTCCAGCTGCCAGGCGCCGCATTTCCAGTATCACGTGTCTGGAAAACTCGCCATCCGCATGGATGACGGCACCGAGTTTATCGCCGGGCCGGGGGACATCACCTCGCTGCCCAAGGGTCATGACGCCTGGGTCGTCGGCGACGAGCCGGTAGTGGTGGTGGATTGGTTCGGGGCCAGCAACTACGCCAAGGGTGACTGAGCGCCGCGGCGGATACGCCGCTCAGGCACGCCTAAGATCAATACGGCACCTGTTAAGCCCGGCTGAGATGGGCCGATACGTCGCGCTGCTGCGGGCGGTCAATGTCGGCGGTACGGGCACACTGCCGATGAGCGCATTGAAGTCGATATGCCGCGACGCCGGCTTCAAGGGCATCGAGACTTATATTGCCAGCGGTAACGTCGTCTTCGATAGCCAGGACGGTGCGGCCCAGGTGCGATCGACGCTGATGTCGGGGCTGCGGGCTTATTCGGGGAAGTCGATCGGCGTGTTCGTGCGCACTGCGGCCGAAATGCGGGCCGTGCTCGCGGGCAATCCCTTTGCGCGTGCCCCGCCGGGGTACACGTACGCTTTCTTTCTCGCCGACAAGCCGCCTGGGGATGCTATCGCCGCCTGCTCGGGTCGGCTGGACGAACAGATTCGACTCGGGCGGCGCGAGATCTACGTGTACTACCCTTCGGGCATGGGCAAGTCGCGGCTGCGAATTCCTGCAGCGCGCCGCGGAACGGCGCGAAATATCAATACGATCGCCAAGCTCGCCGCCATGAGTTCATCCAAACCTCGCGAGGAACTTCGTTCGTCCCGGTAGTTCTTCGGCCGGCACAGCGATAGATCACCAGCTGCCTTCTGCCATCCGGCGCTGGCGCTCCGCCTCGCGCGAGCTTGTGCTGGGTTGCGGCCCGAATTGCGGGAAGACGGGAGGCGTGCCGCCGAGCTCATAAGTCGCGATCACAGTGCCCTTTGCCGTGACCTTATGATCGACCATTTTTAGCATCGTAATAGGCGTGCCGTCGCCGAACAGCCGCTTGCCCTTGCCCAGCGTCACCGCGAAGGTCATCAGCGTCAGCCGGTCGATCAGCCCGGCGGCGAGCAGCCCCGGATAGATTGTGCTCGATCCCTGGATGATGAGATCGGGGCCATCGTCCTGCTTGATCGCAGCGACATCGGCGATGCTATTCAATCGATGGCTGTTCTCCCATTCGAGCGGATGGCCGCCGCGCGTCAGCACGTACTTGTTCGCGCGGGTAAACGCCTCACCCATCGCCGCGCTTTCGCCTTCCACATAGGGCCAATAGGCGGCGAAGATGTCGTAGGTCCGGCGACCGAGCAACAAGTCGTACTCACCGGCGAAAAGAGAGCCGATCGCATCACCCACGGCTTCGTCCCAGAGCTTGAATACCCAGCCGCCTTCGACGAAGCCACCGGTAACATCCTCGGTTGGTCCGCCCGGCCCCTGCATCACACCATCGAGCGTGAGGAAGACGCCGCCGGTAATGTTACGCATCGGCGCGCACCGCTGCTTCGATCGCCGCAACGTCGATCTTCTTCATGGTCATCATCGCCGCGAAAGCCCGCTTGGCAGCTCCGCCGCCCTTGGCTAAGGCTTCGATCAACGCCTTGGGGGTGATCTGCCACGAGAGACCCCACTTGTCCTTGCACCAGCCGCACTGACTCTCCTGGCCGCCATTGCCAACAATCGCGTTCCAGTAGCGGTCGGTTTCCTCCTGGCTGTCGGTTGCCACCGCAAAACTGAAGGCTTCGGAATGCTTTAACGCCGGGCCGCCGTTGAGCCCGATGCAGGGCACGCCCAGCACGGTGAACTCGACCAGCAGCACATCACCCTCCTTGCCGTTCGGGTAGTCGCCAGCGGCGCGCCGCACTGCACCCATCGAACTTCCCGGAAATGTCTGGGCATAGAACTTCGCAGCGTCCTCGGCATCGTGGTCGTACCACAGGCACAGAGTCGCTTTGGGGACTCGCGCGCTCACGTTTTTGCTCCTTGCGGGCCCACTACACCAAAAGCCACGCCCTGCGGATCGACGGCGATGACGACCCAGTCACCGCCCGGCACCTGATGCGGGCCATTCGTGACTTTGCCGCCGCCCTTTTCGATGGCTGCCTTCGCCGCGTTGATCGACTGTACACCGAAGTAGAACAGCCATGCGGCGTTCGGATTCTGCGGGGGCTTCTGCATGATGGCGCCGAGGCGTATGCCGCCATGATCGATAAAGTCATAACTGCCCATTGCGCCCATCGGCATGCTGTCCTTGAATTCGAAGCCGAAGTGTTTCGCGTAGAACTGCTTTGCGCGCGCCTGGTCAGGGCTCGCGAGTTCGTTCCAGCGCACGTGCTGCGCGGAGGAGACATCAAAAACATCGCTCTTCGCGTTGTGCATGCCCGGCGGCGGAATCGGCGCCATCACGTAGAAAGGCGTGCCCATCGGGTCGGCGACCATCGCAATCGCGCCGACGGGCAGATCCTTGCGAGGCATCAGCAGTCTGCCGCCATCGGCCTCGATGCCCTTCACCGCTGTATCAACGTCGGCGACGTGCAGATAACCCAGCCACGTGGGCCGCGCTCCGTGTTGTACCATGTCAGCCGTCAGCGCGAGCACGCCACCGTTGTAGCCGCCATCGCTGCGGCCGATCATGCGGTAATCCATGTCGCCGCCCGGCGGATCAGAATGAACGGCGATCTTCCAGCCGACCACCGCACCGTAGAACTTCGCGGCTGCGGTAGCGTCGCTGGTCATCAGTTCGTACCAGATGAAACTGCCGGTGGCGCTCATGGCTAAGTCTCCTTGTTGAATAACAGCGTGAGGTAGTTCTTCAGGAGAGCGAGGGCCTTTAGCGTCAGATTTACCGTCAAAAAGTTTCGCCAGGGGACGAGAGGTCAAAATTATGGCGTAGCACCAACCCTGGTTCTTCAGGGACCTGCGCTTGTAGGCGATCGATCGTGAAAGGTGCCAAAAGGCCCTTTTCACTCCCACTCTATCGTTGCCGGCGGCTTGCCTGAAATATCGTAGACGACGCGCGAGATGCCAGGCACCTCATTGACAATGCGGCGCGAGACCAGATCGAGAAACTCGTACGGCAGGTGCGCCCATTGCGCGGTCATGAAGTCGATGGTCTCGACCGCACGCAGCGCGATCACGTGCTCGTAGCGGCGTGCATCGCCCATGACGCCGACCGAGCGTATCGGCAGAAACACCGCGAATGCCTGGCTCGTGCGCTCGTACAGATCGTGGCGCCGCAGTTCCTCGATGAAGATGTGATCAGCACGGCGCAGCAGCGCCGCGTACTCGGGACGCACTTCGCCCAGAATACGCACGCCCAGTCCCGGGCCAGGGAATGGATGGCGGTACACCATCTCGTGCGGCAATCCAAGTGCTACTCCGAGGCGGCGCACCTCGTCCTTGAACAACTCGCGCAGCGGCTCGACGAGCTGAAAATTCAGCTCAGCCGGCAGGCCCCCGACATTGTGATGTGATTTGATCACGTGCGCCTTGCCAGTGCGCGCGCCGGCCGACTCGATGACATCGGGATAAATCGTGCCCTGTGCCAGGAACTTCGTATCCCGCAGCGCTCGCGCCTGCTCATCGAACACCTCGATGAACTGGCGCCCGATGATCTTGCGTTTCTCCTCCGGATCGCTGATGCCGCGCAATGCCTCGAAAAAACGGCGCTCGGCCTGCACGCGGATCACATGCACCTGCAGGCGCTGCGCGAAGGTCTGCATGACTTGATCGCCTTCATCCTGGCGCAGCAGGCCATGATCGACGAATACGCAGGTGAGCTGCTCGCCGATCGCACGCTGCAGCAGCGCGGCCACGACCGCGGAGTCCACGCCACCGGAAAGTCCGAGCAGCACGTGCTCGGCCCCGACCTGCGCGCGCGCGCGGGCCACAAGATCCTCGAGAATATTGCCCGCGGTCCATCGCGCCTCGCAGGCGCAGATCTCACGCACAAAGCGCTCCAAAATGGCTGCGCCCTGGCGCGTATGCGTGACCTCGGGATGAAATTGCACGCCGTAATAGTGACGGCGCTCATCGGCCATCGCGGCATAAGGGGCGTTGGCAGTCCCCGCGACAGCGTTGAAGCCGGGCGGCAACGCCTCCACGCGATCCCCGTGGCTCATCCAGACATCCAGCAGCGCGCGCCCGTCGCGCTCGCGATCCAGCAACCCATCGAGCAGCCGACACGGCGCGCTCAGCGCGACCTCGGCGTAGCCGAACTCGCGTACCTGGCCGCCCGCGACGCGGCCGCCGAGCTGCTGCGCCATCGTCTGCATGCCGTAGCAGATACCGAGCACCGGGACCGCAAGCGCGAACACCGCGCCCGGTGCCCGTGGCGGCGCGGCATCAGTCACGGACTCGGGACCGCCCGAGAGAATGATGCCGCGGGCGCCGAATGCACGGACCGCGGCATCGCTGACATCCCAGGGATGGATCTCGCAGTAGACGCCGAGCTCGCGCACGCGCCGTGCGATCAGCTGGGTATATTGCGCGCCAAAATCCAGTATCAGGATCCGGTGCGCGTGAATATCCGGATCCGGTGCCGCCCCATCGCTCGCCGCCACGGCGATGAGCTCAGAAGACGCGATAATTCGGCGACTCCTTGGTGATCGCCACGTCGTGCACGTGGCTCTCGCGCACGCCGGCGTTGGTGATACGCACGAACCAGGGCCGCGTTCGCATTTGCTCAATGCTGTTGCTGCCGGTGTAGCCCATGGCGGCGCGCAGGCCGCCGGCGAGCTGATACAGGATCGCAACCAGACTGCCCTTGTAGGGTACGCGCCCCTCGATGCCCTCGGGCACCAGCTTTTCCAGCTCGCTCGAGGTGTCCTGAAAGTAGCGATCGGCCGAGCCGTGCCGGTCCGACATGGCGCCCAGCGAGCCCATGCCGCGGTAGGCCTTGTACGAGGCTCCCTGATAGAGCTCGACTTCGCCGGGCGACTCCTCGGTGCCGGCGAACATGCTGCCGATCATGACCGCATGGGCACCGGCGGCGATCGCCTTCGCCAGGTCGCCCGAGTAGCGGATACCACCGTCGGCAATGACTGATATGCCGCTGCCGTCCAGCGCGGCCGCGACATTCGCTACCGCCGTGATCTGCGGTACGCCTACGCCGGCCACTACGCGCGTGGTACAGATCGAGCCCGGACCGATTCCCACCTTGACCGCATCGGCCCCGGCCTTGACCAGGTCAAGTGCGGCCTCAGGCGTGACGATGTTGCCGGCGATGAGCTCGAGGTCACCCCATCGCGACTTCAGGCGGGCGATCATCTCGAGCACGCCACGAGAATGGCCGTGCGAGGTGTCAACCACGATCACATCGACACCCGATTCGCGCAGCGCCGCGACGCGCTCGATCGTATCGGGCGCGGTACCGACCGCCGCGCCGACCCGCAAGCGCCCGCCGCTGTCCTTGCTCGCGCGCGGGAATTCCGTGGCCTTCTGGAAATCCTTGACCGTGATCATGCCCTTGAGCTCGTCATTGCCGTTGACGACCAGGACCTTCTCGATACGGTGCTTGTGCAAAAGCCGCTGCACCTCCTCTTTGGGCGCGTTCTCGCGCACGGTGATCAAGCGCGACTTGGGCGTCATGACGGTGCTGACGGGCGCGTCGAGCGCCAGCTCGAAGCGCAGATCGCGATGCGTGACGATGCCGACGACCTTGCTGCCGCTCACGACCGGTACACCTGAGATGCCGCGCGCGCGCGTCAGCTCGATCACATGACGAATCGTCGCGTCCGGCGCCACCGTGATCGGATCGACGATCACGCCGCTCTCAAATTTCTTGACCCGGGCGACTTCGCGCGCCTGATGCTCGATGGGCATGTTCTTGTGCACGATGCCGATGCCGCCTTCCTGCGCCATCGTGATGGCCAGCCGCGCCTCGGTAACCGTGTCCATGGCTGCCGAGAGCACTGGCAGCCCGAGACGAATCTTGCGCGTGAGGGTGCTGGAGAGATCGACTTCGCGAGGCAGGACTTCGGAGCGCGCTGGTACGAGCAGAACGTCGTCAAAGGTCAGCGCTTCCTCGAGTATTCGCATTGCGCCTCGTGGGCTTCGAGAAGAAGCGCGCCATTCTAGCCCCTTGCGCAGATGCGGTAAACCAAGCTGGCCGGGCGTAAGATCGGGCGCCCATGAGCAGCCCTGTTGCCGACAGCAGCGTGAAGCTCCAGGCCGCGAGTGCCGGCCTGGCCGCATCCGTGCGCAACGTCTATTCGGTTTCACGCCTGAACCGGGAAGTGCGTGCACTGCTCGAATCGGGGCTGGGTACGATCTGGGTACAGGGAGAGATCTCGAATCTGTCGCGCCCGTCCTCCGGGCATTGGTACTTCACGCTCAAGGATCGCGACGCGCAGTTGCGCTGTGCGATGTTCCGCACGCGTAATACGCTGGCACGCTTCGTTCCCAAGGAAGGCCAGCTGGTGCTTGCCTGTGGCCGCGTCAGTGTGTACGAGCCGCGCGGGGACTATCAGCTGCTGGTCGAATGCATCGAAGATGCCGGGCTCGGTGCTCTGCAGCGTGCGTTTGAGGAGCTCAAGGCGCGTCTGGCTGCCGAGGGCCTGTTCGCGCCGGAACGCAAGCGCGCGCTGCCGAGCGCCCCGCGATGCATCGGGGTCATCACTTCGCCGAGCGGGGCTGCGATTCGGGACATCCTGCATATTCTGGCGCGCCGCTTTCCGGCCGCCGCGGTGCTGATTTATCCAACCTCGGTACAGGGCGCCGGGGCCGCCCCGGCACTGGTCGCTGCGATCGAGCTCGCCGCGGCCCGCACGGAGTGCGACGTGCTGATTCTGGCGCGCGGCGGCGGCTCGCTCGAGGATCTCTGGGCCTTCAACGATGAGCGCGTAGCGCGCGCGATGTACCGCTGCCCGATTCCAATCGTGACCGGCATCGGCCATGAGATCGATTTTACGATTGCCGATTTCGTGGCGGACCTGCGCGCGCCAACTCCGTCAGGCGCCGCGCAGCTCGTGGTTCCCGATGCCAGTCAATGGCTGCATCGGCTCGCGCAACTCGCCGGCCGCTTTGCCGCCGCCGTGCAGCGCTCGCTCAAGAGCGAGCGCGCCCGCATCGAGGCATTGCATCGACGGCTGCAGCAGGCACATCCGCGCGCACGACTGTTGCAGCACAGTCAACGCCTCGATGAGCTCGAGGCCCGCCTTGGACGCGCATTGCACTCGCACCTCAAGAGCAGCGCCGCACGGCTCGACAGCGCTGCCCGTGCATTGCAGAGCGTGAGCCCGCTGGCCACGCTCGGGCGCGGCTTTGCCGTGCTCACGCGCTGCGCGGACGGCGCGCTCATCACGTCCGCCGCACAGCTGAATGCTGGCGAGTGCTTCGATGCCCGGCTGGTCGATGGGAGCCTGCGCGCCGAGGTCATTGAGCGCGGCTCGTGAGCCTCTCGCAGCGCCTCGCCTGGCTCGCATTCTGGGCCGCTGGCAGCGCGGGCTACGCCAGCCTCGTCAACTCTACCGCGCTGCCACGCTCCAGCCAGGTCCCCGGCGGCGTGGCCGTGCTGTCGATCCCTGCGCTGCCCGAGGATCAGGGCAGCTCCCCCAGCGTCAGCTACGACGGTGAGCCCATCATGGTGCTCAAGGACGCCGACCGGTGGCTCGCTATTGTCGGCATTGCGCTCAGTGCGACGCCCGGCAGCGCCGCGATCTTGATCCAGCGCTCGGCGGGCGGCGCGCAGCAGAGGCTCGAGTTCGAGATTGCGCCCAAGCAGTATGCGGAACAGCGACTGACGGTGCCGCCGGCGCAGGTGAATCTGTCAGAGGCTGACCTGAAGCGCTTTGCGCGCGAGCAGACCCGGCTGCAGGATGCGCTGGCCAGCTTCAATGAGCGAGCCCCGGCAACGCTGCGACTGCTGGCGCCGGTCGATGGAGCGCGCTCGAATTCATTTGGTTCGCGCCGCTTCTTCAACAACGAGGCGCGCAATCCGCATTCGGGCATGGACATCCCCGTTCCCATCGGCACACCGGTGCGCGCCGCGGCCGACGGGACGGTCATCGACACCGGAAATTATTTCTTCAATGGCAACTCGATTCTGATCGATCATGGCGAAGGGCTGATCACGATGTACTGCCACCTGTCGGGCATTGGCGTGCGCGCCGGGCAGTCGGTGCGCGCAGGCGCAATCATCGGTCGGGCCGGAGCCACCGGCCGCGTGACGGGCCCGCATCTGCATTTCGGCGTGGCGCTCAACCGCGCCTTCGTCGACCCGGCATTGTTCCTGCCGACCCCTTCCCGCGCGCCCTCGGGGCTGCCCGCCCCGCCTTGAGACGCGTATACGGATTCGCGTCGGTGCGAAACTCGACCGCAACCGGCGTAGCAAACAGATCGAACGCATCGCGATAGGCGTTCGCCAGATAGCGCCGGTAGGCCTCTGGCACTGCGCTGGTCTGGTTGCCGTGGATCACGATGCGCGGGGGATTGCGGCCGCCCTGATGTGCATAGCGCAGCTTGATGCGCCGGCCGCGCACCAACGGTGGCTGATGCGCCTGCAGTGCACGCTCGAGCGTGCGCGTGAGCGCCGGTGTGGGCATCTGGCGCATCGCCGCATCGTAGCCGCGTACCGCATCGCCCATCAGCCCGCCCACGCCGCTGCCGTGGCGCGCCGAGATGAAATGCAATGGCGCGAAGGGCACGAAATCGAGCTTCAGACTCAGCTGGCGGCGGATCTGCTCGCGCTGAGCGTCGGCAACCCCGTCCCACTTGTTGACCGCGATCAGGATCACGCGACCGCGCTCGAGCGCCTGGCCGAGCACGCTGGCGTCCTGCTCGCCGATCACGTCGTGCGCATCGAGCACCATGATCACGACGTGCGCCTCGGCGATCGCCTGCAGAGTGCGGGCGATACTGGCGCGCTCGAGCGCGTCCCCTACCCGGGCACGCCGGCGCACGCCGGCGGTGTCCACCAGCACGAAATTGCGGCCATCGCGTGCAAACGGCACCAGGATGCTGTCGCGGGTCGTGCCCGGTTGCTCGCTGGCGATCACGCGCTCCTCGCCGATCAGTCGATTGACCAGCGTTGATTTGCCAACGTTTGGCCGGCCGATGACCGCCACCCTGATTACCCCGTCCTCCTGCGCTGGCACCGAGGGCTGCGGCTCCAGGCCGCGAAGCGCGCCCTCCATGAGCTCGCCCAGTCCCATGCCGTGTGCGGCCGCGATCGTCCAGGGCGCGCCCAGGCCGAGCCGGTGAAAATCCGCCGCGATCAGATCCGGGTCCAGGCCTTCGGCCTTGTTGAGCGCCAGCACCACGGGCTTGCCGGTGCGCAGCAATTCGCGCGCAATGAACTGGTCCTGTGTCGTGAGCCCGGCGCGTGCGTCCACAATCAGGATGATCCGATCGGCTTCCGCCACGGCTTTCTCGGTCTGCAGGCGCATCTGCGCCTCAAGACCGCTGGGATGCTCGATCAGCCCGCCGGTGTCGATGAGTACGCAGGGCACGGCGCCGACTCGGCTATAGCCGTACTGCCGATCGCGCGTGACCCCGGGCACGTCGGCAACAATGGCGGCGCGCGTGCGCGTCAATGCGTTGAACAGTGTCGACTTGCCGACATTGGGCCGCCCCACGATGGCGAGAATCGGCAGCATCGGCGCCAGCCCGGGCTCAGCCTCCCGTCGCGCTCGCCGCAGCCGGCGGGGTACGAAAGGCGCTGAGATCACCGTCGTCACCAAACACGAGCAACAGATCACCGGCGACGATCGGGGCGCTGCTGACGTGCTGCTTGCCGTTGCGGGCGCGCGCTACGAAGGCACCCGAGGCCGCGTCGAGCCAATGGACGAGACCGCTGTAGTCTGCGACCACGACGCGCCCGCCATAGACCACCGGCGCCGAGAGCTGGCGTCGCTCCAGGCCCTTCTGCCGCCACTGCTCGGTGCCGCTCTGGCGATCCAGGCTCACCACATCGCCCTCGGCGGTCGTGACGTAGACGGCCTTTGCGTCCACAGCGAGCCCGCGATAGCTCGACAGATCGCGCGCCCAGACGATCTGACCGCTTTCGCGCACGATCCGCGCCACGCGCCCCTGATAGGCGATCGCGAACAAATCATCGCCATCGGCCTGCACCGAGGCATCGATATCGATCAGGCGGCGCAGCTCCGTGTTTCCGTGCGGCTGAGCCACAGCGACGTCCCAGGCCGTGGCGCCGCTGCCGCGGGTCACGGCGAGCAGGCGGCCGTTGTCGAAGCCGCAGATTGTCAGATCCCCGACCAGCAGCGGCCGGCTCGTGCCGCGCAACGACAGGCGCGGCACCTGTTGATCGACCAGCCAGTTCTCATGGCCATCGGCTTGCGCGAGGCCGAAGAGCTTGCCATCGACGCCGCGCACCGCGACCAGGCCGCCGCCGATTGCGGGTGCCGCGAGAATCTCGGCGTTGACGCGCACCCGCCAGCGCAGCGCGCCATCCTGCTGTGCGAGCGCAATGACTTCGCCCTTTGAGGTCCCGATTACGACCAGCCCATCAGCCGCGGATGGGCCGCCCGAGAGCGGCGCACGCAGCTCGCGCTGCCACAGACGCCGGCCGTTCGAGCGATCGAAGGCTACAACTGTGCCCTTGTAGCTGGCGGCAAAGACCCGATTGCCGTCGACCGCAACGTCCAATCCGAGTCGCAATTTCGGCGCCTCGCCGCGCACTCGCGTATGCCAAATCTCCTTGATCTGGATGTGATTGACCAAGGACACGAGCACTACGGGCCGATCGGCCTTGTCGGTCGAGCAGCCCGCCAGCCACGCGAGGCCGCACAGGCCAGCCGCCGGCAGGAACTTGAGCTTGCTCACGGGTGGCTCAGCTCGTTGATTTTCAAATCGAGCAGGCCGCTATCGACGGTATTGGCGCCGTTGGCGCGCGCCGCGCGATATTGCCTGAGTGCGCCATCGCGATCGCCCTGGGCGAGCAGCACATCCCCGCGCGCCTCGGCATAGCGGGCCGCAAAGGCACCCGCATCGACCGCGTCCAGGGTCTTGAGCGCCTCCCCGGGCCTGCCCTGGGCGAGTTGCACGCGCGCCAGGCGCAGGCGCGCGATCAGGGCGAGCGCCGGATCCCCGGTCGTCTGCAATACGTGCCCGAGCCTTGCACTCGCACGCTCGAGCTGCTGGTTCTCCACTTCGACACGCGCCCCGGCCAGCTCGGCCTGATTGGCATAGATCGAGGCGCCGTAATCTCTGACCAGATTGTCAACCAGGGTAACGCCGCCCGTCAGATCGTTGTGGCTGAAGGCCTCGAGCACCTGCTGGTAGCGTGCTGCCGCATCGAGCGCGCGTAGTTCGGTGCGATTCTGCCAGTAGCGCCAGCCCCCCACAGCGGCGGCGGCGACGGCAACGACGGCGAGCAGCCACGGACCCTGCTCGCGCAGGCTGGCGAGCACCCGCTGCCACTGCTCGCGATCGTCCAGATACTCTTCCACTTGAATGCCTCTCCCTAAAGCGATGCTGCAAGCCGTTCGGCCAACAGCTCCACCGGACAATCGATCTGACCGCCTTCGTGGCGCAAAGGTTTCACCGCGGCTACGCCGCGCTCGAGCTCTTCATCGCCCAGGATCACAGCCAGCCGTGCGCCGCTGCGATCGGCGCGCCGAAACTGCGTCTTGAGATTGCCGCCACCCAGATTGAGCATGACACCGCGTCCAGGCAGAGCATCGCGCAATTGCTCGGCGAGGCGCAGCGCCGCGCGCTGCGCGCGCTCCCCGCTCACCACCAAATACACATCCGGAGCGATCACCTGTGGCAGGCTGCCGGACTGACGCAATAGTGCCACGACGCGCTCTATCCCGAGCGCAAAGCCAATCGCCGGGGTTGCCTCGCCACCGAGCTGCCCGATCAGGCCGTCATAGCGGCCGCCCGAACACACCGCGTCCTGGGCACCGAGCGCATCGGTGATCCATTCGAAGACGGTGCGCGAGTAATAATCCAGTCCGCGCACGAGCCTGGGATTAACGACGTAGGGGATGTGCATCGAATCGAGCGCGTCGCGCAGCTCGGCGAAGTGTAGTCGGGATTCCTCATCCAGGTAGTCGCTCAGCAGCGGCGCGGCCGCAATCAGCGCAGCCATCTGCGGATTCTTGCTGTCCAGAATGCGCAGCGGATTGCCGAGCAGCCGCCGCTTGCTGTCCTCATCGAGCCCGTGCTCGTGCGCGCGAAAATACTCCATCAGACGCTCGCGATAGCGCTGTCGCGAGGCTGGCGTGCCGAGCGAATTGATCGTCAGCTGCACCCGCTCGAGCCGCAGCTCGCGCCACAGTCGAGCGCTCAGCGCGATCAGCTCGGCGTCCACGTCGGGGCCGGGGTAGCCGAGCGCCTCGACATCGATCTGGTGAAACTGCCGGTAACGGCCCTGCTGCGGCCGTTCATGCCGGAACATCGCCCCGGCGCACCAGAGCTTGTGGCGCTGCCCGCGCAGCAAGCCGTTCGAGATCGCCGCGCGCACGATACCGGCGGTAGCCTCCGGGCGCAGCGTCAGGCTGTCGCCGCCGATGTCCTGAAAGCTGTACATTTCTTTCTCGACGATGTCGGTGAACTCGCCGATCGAGCGCTCGAACAGCTGCGTGTGCTCGATGATCGGCACTTGCAGCTGCTCATAGCCGTAGGCCTCGAGCACGGCGCGCGCGACCTGCTCGAGGTGCCGCCACGCATGCATCTCGGCGGGCAATACATCGTTCATGCCGCGCACCGGCTGAATGGGATTCGTCACGGATTGCCAGCGACTGCGTGCAGCTTAGGGATTCGGCGCAGGCGCGCTGTCGGGTGTGCTCGCCGCACTCGTCGGGCTGCCCGGCCGCGCTCGTGCTGCATGTGGCACTCGCATGGCCCACCAGATCAGTGCGAGCACCACGACGATCAGCGCCGCGACGCCCGCGGCGGCCGGTGGCAAGGTCAGCGCGCGTCCGGCGCTGCGCTCGTGACCCCGGGCGATGCGCTTGAGGTAAGCGGCCTCATCCAGGCGCATCACACGTGCGCAGGCCAGCTCGATCTCACTGGCCGGCAATCCGAGCAGCTCCGCATAGCGTCGCAGATGACCGCGCGCGTAGACCAGAGCCCCCAGCGCAGCGAAATTATCGCTCTCCAGTGCCTGCACGGTACTGACGTCCAGATGCAATTTATCGGCGACCTGCAGCAGACTCCATCCGGCCCGCTCGCGCGCTGCCGTGAGCTGCAGCCCCGGCGTATCGATCTTTGCCTGAGCAGCCTCGTCGCTCATTTCGGGTTTTGATTGGACAGGCTCGCCGCGAGCGCATGCGATTGCTCGGAGTCGGGGAAATCCCGCGCCAGACGCCGGGCGTAGCCATCGGCTCCGGTCGCATCGCTCTGGGCCTGGGCAATGCGCCAGCCCAGTAGCAGCAGATCGGGGTTGGAGGCGTTGTTCATCAGATAAAAGTCGATACGCAGTCTCGCTGCCGCAAATTTCTGCTGTGCGAAGTCCATGTCCGAGGCTTGGTACACGGCCTCGGCATAGGACGGGTTGGAGCGCAGTGCGCGCACGAACAATTGCTGCGCTTCCGTATCGTGATGGGCCTGGCGCGAACAAACCCCGGCGTTGGTGAAGGCCGCCCAGGGCGAGCGGTACAACGGGTTGGTCGCCGCTTCCTCGAAATTGCGCACGCCCTCGGCGTCACGGCCATGGCTGCACAGAAAGACCGCGTAGTTGTTGAGCAGCGCCGGATCGTGCGGCGCCAGCGACAGCGAGGTGCGATATTCCTGGTCGGCCTCCTTATCCTTGCCAAGGCGTTCATCCAGCAGTCCCATGGTGCTGTGGATTTGCGGATTGTGCGGATCCTCGCTGAGTGCGCGTTCGAGTTTCTGCTTGGCGAGCGCGAGATTGCCCTGCTGCAGATACGCAGCTCCCAGCTGCAGATTCACTCCGGCCGCCTGAACCAGGCGGCTCGGCTCTTTGCTGGACGGCGGCTTGTTGCTCTGGCATGCGGCTATACCCAGCGCCGCGAGCAAGCCCATCGCAAGCCGCAACGTGCGCCACGGCGAGACCGTGCGGCTCGCGTTGCCGATGCTCATGGGCTCGCGCCTGCCAGCGCGCGGGCCTGCGCTCGGCCCACGCGCGTGCCCAGCCGCACCAGCGTGCGATCGAGCACGCGGCCAACGAGCTGGCCGCAGGCCGCATCGATGTCCGCGCCGCGCGTGCGCCGCACGGTCGCCAACACCCCCGCGTGCAGCAGCTCGTCGCGAAAACGCGCAATGACGCTCTCGTTCGAGCCACGAAAGCGCGTGCCGGGGAACGGATTGAATGGGATCAGGTTGACCTTGGCCGGATGATCCCGCAACAGGCGCGCGAGCGAACGCGCCTGCGAGGCCGCATCGTTGATGCCCTCGAGCATCACGTACTCGAAGGTTACGCTGCGGCCGTTGCGCTCATCGACATAATGCCAACAGGCCTCGAGCAGCTCGGCGATGGGGTGCACCCGATTGATCGGCACGAGTTCGCTGCGCAGTGCATCGTCCGGCGCGTGCAACGAGACCGCGAGCGCGACGTTGCTCTCCTGCGCGAGCCGGTAGATCTGCGGCACCAGACCCGAAGTCGACAGCGTCACACGCCGACGTGAGAGATCGAACCCAAGATCATCCAGCAAGATGTGCAACGCGGGGATCACGTTGCGCAGGTTCGCGAGCGGCTCGCCCATGCCCATGAGCACGACGTTGGTGACGATGCGCTCGCCGCCGGGCCTGAAACCGAGCTCACGGTTCGCGAGCCAAACCTGACCCACGATCTCAGCGGTGCTCAGATTGCGGTTGAACCCCTGCTGCGCGGTCGCACAGAACGCGCAATCCAGCGCGCAGCCGACCTGCGTCGAGATGCACAAGGTGCCCCGATCGCTCTCGGGGATGTAGACCGTCTCGAAAGCCTGGGATGAGTCGGCTCGCAGCAGCCATTTGCAGGTGCCATCGCTGGCGCGCTGCACGGTGAGGATTTCAGGCAGCGTGATGTGCGCCTGCTCGGTAAGCTGGAGGCGAAAGCTGCGGGCCAGATCGCTCATCTGATCAAAGCGATCGCAGCCGCGCTTGTAAATCCAGTTCATGAGCTGGCGTGCGCGAAAGGGCTTTGATCCGAGCGCGGCGCACCATGCTTCCAGCTGCGCTCGCGGCAGGTCGAGCAGATTGACGCGCGCGGCCGCGTGCGCCGTCATCGCCGTCGCCTCGGTGCCGTGCGTGGGCATGCTGTGCTGCCGCGCCTCAGGTGCGCTGACAGATCTCCGTGGCGTTGAAGAAAAATCCAATCTCGCGTGCAGCGGTCTCAGGCGCATCCGAGCCGTGCACGACATTGGCCTCGATGCTCTGCGCCAGATCGGCGCGGATCGTGCCGGGGGCGGCCTTGGCAGGATCCGTGGCGCCCATGATCTCGCGATGCCTGGCCACCGCATTCTCGCCCTCGAGCACCTGCGCGATCACGGGCCCGGAGCTCATGTAGCGCACCAGCGCTGCGTAAAAGGGCCGCTCGCGATGCACGGCGTAGAAATGTTGTGCCTGTTCCACCGTGAGCCTGAGCATGCGGGCCGCGATAATGCGCAGGCCCTGGCTCTCATAGCGCCGATACACCTCGCCGATGAGGTTGCGGGCCACGCCGTCGGGCTTGACGATGGACAGAGTGCGCTCGAGCGCCATGATGAGCTCCGTGCCGAAAAACGGCCGGCAGTATAGGCGTGCGAGGCTCGGCGGGCAATCCAATCAAACGCGGAAGTACCGGTGTTTTAAGGGATTTCAGACCGTAAAACTCTCGCCGCAACCGCACTCGCCCTGTGCATTCGGATTCTCGAAGCGGAAGCTCTCGTTGAGCCCCTGGCGCACGAAATCGATACGCATGCCATCGAGCGCCGCCAGACTGGCGGCATCCACGTACACCCTGACCCCCTCGGATTCGAACACCCGATCGTCAGCCCGAGCCTCATCGGCATAATCAACGACGTAGCTGTACCCCGAGCACCCGCTGGCCTTCACGCCCACGCGCAACCCCAGGCCGCGGCCACGAACGGCCAGGCGGTCGCGTACACGCCGGGCTGCCGACTCACTAAGGGAAATTGCCATAACTCAACTCTCCAGATAACTCATTTTACTACGTTTAACGCCAACGAATTGTCACACTGAGCCAGTCCCGCGAGCAGTGCATCCTCGATCACGAGGAGTCGGCCGAGTCTGGCGCTCGGCACGCCCAGTTGCTGCGCCCAGGCAATCGGATTGCCGGGCCGCAGCGCCCCGAGCCGCTGGCCCTCGAGCCAGCGTGCCAGCCACTCGCAGGTCGCGAGCGTATAAGGGCAGCCGTACGCACGATAGCGCACCTCGAGCAGGCGTTCATCGCTCACTCGCAACGAAAAGCGCACGCGCGTGCCGAGGGCCTCCAGGCCGGCCTCGCCCGTCAGGACTTGCGCTCCGGCGCGTTCGGCGATGTCCCCGGCGTGATCGAGGGCAGCGAAGAGCTCGCGGATCTCAGGCTCGAGGCCCTCCACGGGGGCACCCAGAACGCTCAAGGCAGCACGGCGCGCAGTCGCCGCACTTCGCGCGAGACGGCCTGTATGGCGCGCTCGATGTCCGCATCGGTACTGAAGCGACCGAAGCTGAAGCGCAGCGAGCACTG
>JBEKUL010000021.1:0-32006 GCA_049515055.1 Steroidobacteraceae bacterium
TGACCTTAATGAACTATGACTTGGCTTCTTCGACGATGAGGCCGGGCGCGTTGAGTGCGCCCCCAACCCTTTTGCTGCTAAGGTGTCACTTGGCTTCAAGGGGTCGTCGAAACACTGGCTTCGAGAATACAGGCTGGAGTCTTCCAGTCTAGAGTCTCTCGGGGTCGGGTATTGAGCTTCCTGGCTACAACATCCAGTTGAGCTTGGCTGACCGCCGAGAGATCCATGCCCTTCGGGTAATACTGTCGCAGCAATCCGTTCGTGTTTTCGTTGCTGCCGCGCTGCCAAGGGCTGTACGGATCGCAGAAGTAGACTTTGACGTCGGTCGCAACAGTAAACTTGGCATGTTCGGTGAGCTCAGAGCCTCGATCCCAAGTCAGCGACTTACGAAGGACTGTGGGGAGCTTACGAACCGCGGTGATCAGAGCGTTCACGACGACATCGGTCCGCTTCTCTGGCAGCTTAACCAGGATAACGAAGCGGGATGTTCGTTCGACCAGCGTGGCAATGAAGGTCCCGCGAGAACCCTCCACTAAATCGCCTTCCCAATGTCCGGGGACGGCTCGATCTTCAACCTCAGCGGGCCTCTCTCGTATGGAGACTGCCCCGAGGATGCGTTCGCGGGTGCGGCCATCCACTGCATGATGAGGGCGCCGGATCCGCCGCTTAGAGCGAAGGTGTCCAATCAGCTCTTTTTTTAGGGCACCGCGGGCCTGAATGAAAAGGCTACGGTAGATGGTCTCGTGTGACACCCACCTCTCCGGATTGCCGGGATACTGCTCTTTGAGCCAACCAGCGATCTGCTGCGGTGACCAGTCTTGCTTGAGTTTAACTGCAACCAGCCGCTGCAGCGGCTGGTTGCGGGCAAGCAGGCATGGCTTAGGGCGCCGCGCCGACTCCCAGGCTGTCCAGTCAGCTTCGGCCGCTCGATAGGCCCATCTGCCTCCGTGCCGTGCCAACTCCTGGCTGACGGTGGAGATGGCTCGGCCGAGCCTGCTGGCAATGGTGCGCAATGTCTCGCCAGCGGCAACGCCTCGGGATATCTCTTCGCGCTCAGAGAAGCTCAGTACCCGCGGTGAACGATGCCGTTGAGCCGGCGCGATGCCGCCAGTGGCTTCCAGGGCACGGTATATGTTGCTGGTCGACCGCTGACCAAGCGCGTTGGCGATACTAAGAACCGTCTCGCCAGCTCGGTATCGGCGCCACAGCTCCACACGTTGCGCACCGGACACTCTCGAGTGACGTCCCATGGCAAACACCTCTTAAGCTACAGATTAGCTAAAGGTGTTTCGTTGACCCCTTGAGACCGCCTTACCTATGTGCTCGGAATGATCTGGTTACCATGTGGTCAGAATGGACCTTGATTTAGTGGTGGCCAGGGGTGGAATTGAACCACCGACACGCGGATTTTCAGTCCACGTTCTAAAGCACCGCAATGCATTGATCATCACGGATTTTTGGGAATTGAAGTGTGGAATATTCCAGGCAGTTTCGCGGGGATAAATGTCTGATTTGGCTAGATCCCTTTCGGCGATATTCCACACTCATCTAATCAGGCTGGCGGTCGCAGAGGAGCGCCAAGGTAACAGCCAAATTCCTTGACGAAATCGACGGATACGCGCGCGTGGACGCGACCTTGGCGGTCGAGGAATTCGGCCTCGTCATCTAACGGCACGAGCGCCCCGTGCCAAACGTTCGGATGCAAATAGAGGCCACGATCGCCATCGCACCAGAAGGTCACGAAATTATCCGGCCTGACGTCGTCTCCCGGCAGAGCCAGCGGCACAACAAAAGCTTGACCGCCGAGAGGATAGAAGAGTTGACCGCCGTCCGGATGATAATTGGCGCGCCAGATTAAGGCACGCTCGCGCGGTCTGTTGGACACGCCAGTCGCCGCCTCTTCCGGCCAGTTACTCCAGCCAAAAAGGTAACTATCCCCCACTGCATTGTTGCGGGCGTACAGCGTCTCGCCGATCCAGCAAAGCTCGAACAGGCCTTCGGCGACGCCGCCCTGGTTGCCCGTATTCTCATCAATTGGACGCCGGCCCTGGGCGGGCCACTGGACGATCTCGATCGGGAAGGTCTTGGGATCGTCGACCAACCCACCGTAACCCCTCAGGCTAACCTCGGTGGCGCGGACGAGCGAGGTCTCATGGACCCGCCGCACGCCGGTCGTGGGGATATAGGCGATCTGGCTCAAATTGATATCCATGATGCTTGTTTATTTGCGGGTTTGACCCGAGATTATGAGCCGTGATCGCCCTGATTGCCCGATGTCAGTCGAAATGGGTCGCGTCATCATAGTGTCATCGCCGAGCGTCGGGCGGTGAGTTGGGACGCGGTTAATCTAGATACGCAAATAAACGGTTCTCGGTCCACTACACCATCTCGCTGCAGGGCCCTCGCGGGGATGCGTGTCATTAAGTGATTTTGCAGCGACAATGGCTCGCCTCTAGAACACAAGCGCTCGTCATGGACATCACGATTACCCGTCTGACTGCAGCCTTTGGCGCTATTGTTAATGACATTAACCTTGGCGATGAACTGCCGCAGGAGTCCATCGACCGCCTCACCGAACTGTTAGTCGAACATCAGATCCTGTTCTTCCGCCGGCAGCCGATTTCTCCGCAGCAGCAGTACCGGTTTGCGAAGCGCTTCGGCGAGCTCCACATTCACCCGATCTATCCAGCGCTGGCTGGGCTGCCTGAGATAATGGTGATCGACACACACGGCGATTTTCTACCAGACAACGACAATTGGCACACGGACGTCACGTTCAGTCCGACACCGCCCCTCGCCGGCATCCTTGCTGCCAAGCAGTTACCAAGTGTCGGCGGGGACACGCTTTGGTCCAGTAACTTGGCCGCGTACCAAGGGCTGTCCGCTCCGTTGCAGCGGCTGTTGGACGGCTTGACGGCCGAGCACTCAGTGGTGAAATCTTTCCCGGCCGGCCGCTGGGGCTCGGATCCACTCTTTAAAGAGCGCTACGAGCGCGCAGTGGCGAGACATCCGCCTGTGACACATCCGGTAGTGCGCACGCATCCGGTCTCCGGGCGCAAGGCCCTGTTCGTCAATGAGGGATTCACCACCCGTATCCACGAGCTCGGCGCGCGCGAAAGCGATGCACTGCTGAGCTTTCTGTTTGCGCACGCGGGACGGCCCGAGTTTACGCTGCGCTGGCGCTGGCGCGTGGATGATGTCGCATTCTGGGACAATCGGATTACCCAGCACTTCGCGGTCGCCGATTACCTGCCGCAGCGGCGTATCATGCACCGCGCCACCGTTCTTGGTGATCGACCCTTCTAACTACCTCGCTCCGTATTCGGCTGACCCGGCCTGCCGGCATGGCCGCTACTACAACTCCTTATATTGATGCGCCTCCATCGCCAACGTCCCGATTTCCGGCTGCCTGCCGTAGCGGACGCGCGCACTGAACCCCAGCATCAGAATGCCGAGACTGATCACGCCAAAAATCAGTGGGGTTCGCTGCTCGGGAATGAAGGCCATGGCTAGAACGATGCCGAGCATGCCAGCGATCGCCAGATAGGTTAGATACGGGTACGCCCACATTCGCATGCGCAGCCGCATCGGATCCTCCTTTTCCAATCGCGCGCGCAGGCGCAGCTGCGAAATTGCGATCGATACGTAGACGAAAATCGCTACCGTTCCATACGAATTGACTAAGAAAGCGAATACCGTGGTCGGCGAGATGTACGACATGACCACTGCGCCGTAGCCGAACAGTGTGCCCAGCAGAATAGCGCGCGATGGCACACCATTGCGGCTGAGCTTCGCGAGACCTGCTGGCGCATCGCCACGCCGGGTCAGCGCAAACAGCATACGCGAGGATACGTACAGACCCGAATTGAGCGCTGACAACACGGCCGTAAGAACCACGGCGTTCATAATATGCCCCGCGGCGGGAATGCCCATCGCATTCAGTGCACTGACGTAGGGCGTCGTGATTCCCGCCGAATTCCACGGCACCAGGCAAACGACCAGGAAGATCGAGCCAATATAGAAGAGCAGCACGCGCGTTATGACGGAGTTCGTTGCTTTGGCCACTGCCTTCGCCGGGGTGGTCGCTTCCGCCGCTGCGATCGTGACCATTTCAGCGCCAAAATAAAAGCCAGTGGCCGCTACAGCGCCGGTCATGATGGGAAGTAACCCATTCGGAGCGAAGCCACCGTGCGCCGTGAGGTTGGCGACACTGCGTACCACTCCTGGCCACAGGCCAAGGACGTACAGGGTCGCGAGCAGCAAGAACACGACTATAGCCGCAACCTTGATCGATGCTAGCCAGAACTCGAACTCCCCAAAAGACCTCACCGAGATAAGATTTGTTACAGTCAGGGACAGCAGTAATACCAAGCTAATGGCCCACATCGGTTCGCTGGGCAGCCAGACACGAACCAATCCGGCGCCAGCGACTGCCTCTTGCGCCACGACAATGACCCAGAAATACCAATACATCCAACCGGTCAAAAACCCGGCTAGCTCGCCGAGCCGCGGCTGATCATTCCAGGCCAGGCGCGCGTATTCATAGAATGAGCCTACCGCCGGCAACGCCACAGCCATCTCGCCCAGCATACGCATCACCAGGACGACCAGGAGCCCTGTGATGACGAAGGACAGCACGGCAGCGGGCCCAGCCGCCCTAATGACCACACCACTGCCGACAAAAAGACCGGCCCCGATGACGCCGCCGAGCGCAATCATCGTCATCTGCCGCTCTTTCAGGCTATGGCGCAGCCCACTCGAAGATGGTGGCGTACCGACGTTCATGTCTTGCCCTGGTGAGGCTGCAAATCCACTCGACTCCAAGTCCGCAAATCGAGTTTCGGGTGCTTGTATGACAGTTTCTTGACTGCAGCCCTATCGCGCGAGCCTGAGACAGATTAGCCGGAGCAATGCCGACCCCAGAGCCACTCGGCTCGCAAGTCGTCAAGCGCCGCGCCTGCTTAATTTATATCATTAGTCATCGCTCCACTTCTGGCTGGTAGCGACGAATCACTTGGAGCTGCTGCTGATGCGCCAATCCCATTGCAAGGTGTACCGATGACGGCCGACGAGCTTGCCTCCGTCTATGCGCGGCATGGCTCTGCCGCCTACTTCGGCGAGCCAGTGAGCACGATCGAACATAGTCTTCAGACGGCCTATTTCGCGCAGAGTTCTGGCGCACCTGATGCGTTGGTCGTCGCCGCGCTGTTGCACGACATCGGTCACTTGGTAGAGACCGCACCAGACGACATTGCCGAGTGGAAGAGCGATGCGCGCCACGAAGTCAGCGGAAGCCGATGGCTGGCATCGCGCTTCGGCCCCGAGGTGTGCGAGCCGGTACGACTGCACGTGCCGGCCAAACGTTATCTGTGCGCAACAGATCCGAGTTACTTCAGTCGGCTCAGTTCCGCTTCCGTGTATACCTTGTCTCTGCAGGGCGGACCCATGTCCAGTGCCGAAGTGGCCGGCTTTGAGGCGGAGCGATATTGGCGGGACGCGGTACAGGTCCGGCAATGGGACGACCAAGGCAAGATCGCGGGTCTGCGAACGCCCGGCTGGGATCATTATCGAGGCCTGATCGAGAAACTGGCCGCAACCTGGGAACAACGTCGGTCAGAGATGCCGCGCTGAAGACTTTGTCCGGGGCCGGGCTGATCCGACAGAAATGAACGCTGCAATTCATTGGCGCATGACTTCATGACGCGTAGACAGATTTCAAAGCGCTTTGATCTTGCAGTCGTGGGCGCGGGCATCGTAGGGCTTGCGACTGCCCTGGCGGCCGCCCGGCGCGGATTGCGAGTTATCGTGATAGATCGTGATGCACAGGCCAATGGCGCCTCGGTGCGCAATTTCGGCTTCGTGACCGTTACCGGACAAGAGCGTGGCACAATGTGGCAGCGCGCACGCCGCAGCCGCGAGGTATGGCAGGAGATCGCGGATGCAGCCAACATCCAGATCGTGCACACCGGCCTTTGGATGGCTGTGCGTCGTCCCGAGTCCGTCGGCGTGCTGGAATCGTTTATGGCGACCGAAATGGCGGACGGCTGCCGGCTTTTGAGCCCCACAGAAGCACGACGACGTTGCCCGCAGCTACGCGCGCCGGGGATGCTCGCGGTGCTCGAGAGCACCGTCGAATTGCGCGTGGAATCGCGCGAGGCGATTCCGCGTCTTGCACAGTGGCTTGCGAGCGCGCACGGCGTCACTTTCATGCGTAACACCGTGGTACGCACGATAGATATGCCCAATGTGCATACGTCGCACGGTACCGTGCAAGCTGAGCGAGTCGCGGTTTGTCCGGGTGACGACTTTAATTCCCTGTATGCGGACCGGCTTGAGACTTATCCGCTGACCCGTTGCAAATTGCAGATGCTCAGGCTCGCCGGTCCTGGGTTTAAGTTGCCCGGCGCGATAATGTCCGATCTCGGACTTGGACGATACCTCGGTTATGCGCAGCTGCAGGCAGCTGCCCCACTCAAAGCGCGCCTTAGCAGCGAACAGGCCCAGCACCTGCGCCACGGCGTGCACCTCATCGTGGTACAAAGCGCAGACGGCAGCCTAGTCGTAGGGGATAGCCATCATTACGCCACGACCCCTGATCCGTTCTCGCACGAGGAGGTCGACGCTTTGATCCTCGAGGAGTTCAGTGCGGCGTTGGGGATTGAGCCGCCACCGACCATCGAGCGTTGGATCGGCACCTACGCCTCCGCCACCGACCGGCCGGTTTTGATCGACGCTCCCGAAGCAAATGTTTATCTGGCCATAGTTACCTGTGGCGCAGGCGCATCGACCGGTTTTGCAATTGGCGAGGAATTGGTCACAGGTCTTTTTGACGGCGGAGCCGCAGCATGAGTCTGAAGGATCGATTCGATCTCATCATCTTTGATTGGGCTGGCACGATGGTTGATTTTGGCTCCGAGGCACCGATCAAGGCGCTGATCGAGGCCTTCGGTGCCAACGGAGTGCTCATCGATGCCGCGGCCGCGCGGCGCGATATGGGCAAAGCAAAGATCGATCATGTGCGCAGTCTGCTGCTGCTGCCCGCCATCGTGACCGCATGGCGCTCGCGTCATGGTCGCGAGCCCAACGACGAAGATGTCGAGCGACTCATGGCCCTGCTCGGACCGTTGATGCGCGAGCATGCGGCGCGCGCCTCTACGCTTATCGCCGGGGCGCGGGAGAGCTATGAGCGCTTACGCGCCGCAGGTCTGCGGGTAGCCTCCTCCACCGGCTACACGCGCGAAATGATGCAGCCCGTACTGGCTCGTGCCGCAGAGCAGGGTTACACACCAGAACACCTCGTGTGCTCTGGGGAGACACCGGCCGGCCGACCATCACCCTTGATGATTTACAAAGCTTGCGCGGAATTGGGCGTCTGGCCGCTTTCGCGCGTCGTCAAAGTCGATGACGCGGAAGTCGGGATCGCTGAAGGCAGAGCCGCTGGCGCCTTCACCGTCGGCGTGACCTCCGGTAATGCGCTTGGCCTGTCGCTCGAGGCCTTCCAGGCCCTGGCAGCGTCCGAGCGTGCGATTCGAACCGAAGTGGCCCGGCGCGCGCTATATGCTGCGGGAGCGGATCTCGTGATCGACTCGGTTGCGGATCTTGTGCCCGCATTAGTACGCGCGACTGAGCACGAAACTCGGCCCACGGGCTGACGCTCTATTGACGATAACGGATCAGCGCATCCCCCAGCGCTTCCTTGAGCGGGCCAAGCCAAGGCTCGTAGTGCTTCCACTGGTCCAGACCCTCGCGGAAGATCGGTTGGCGCACCTGTTCTGAACTCGCGGTGCGCACACTACGCTCGTTCTTGTAGAACTCCACGCAAGCGGGCTCGAACTCGAGGCCGCAAAACTCGAGCATTCGTCGCACACTTCCCTCGAGATCATCGACCACGTCCTCGTGCCAGATGCGCAGTACCTTGCCCGGGAGTACTTCGTCCCAGTGCTGCATCAGCTCGAGGTACGTGCGGTAATAGCGCGCAATGTCCTGGATGCTATAGGTGAATTCCTGCCCGTTGGCGAACAGTTGTTTTAAATTGCTGAAGCAGCAGGCCATCGGCTCGCGTCGAGCATCGATGATTCTGGCGTGCGGCAGTATCAGGTGGATGAGGCCAATGTGCCGGAAGTTATTGGGCATCTTGTCGATGAAGTACGGCTTGTCTGTCCGGAATATGCGAGTGTCCCGCAGGTACTTCTGGCCGAGCCGCATAAAGTCCTCACGTTGCAGTTCTTTGAGTACGCGCGGGTAGCGTGGATGGTCGAGGTCGGGATCACGGCCTTGTAGCTCGAGCACGAAGCGCTGAATGTCCGAGAGTTCCTGCGTGCCGTCGACCCTCGAATGCGAGGCGAGAATCTGGTCCAGAAGGGTCGAGCCGGAGCGCGGCAGTCCCAGGATAAAAATCGGATCGGATTCCCGGGCACCGACGGCCGAGCGCGCAGAAAAGAACTCGCGCGTACAGGTTTCGATTTGCAGGCGCGTATTGTTCTCGATGATCTCGGGCCGGTAGCGGCTTTCAGAGCGCTTGAGGGCATTACCACGCTCGTAGTAGCGCCACGACTCTGCGTACTCGCCCCGATCCTCGTAAGCCTTGCCGAGCGCGAAACACAAATGGTAGCAATCGATGAGCGAGATGCCAGAGGCACCCTCTTCGGCGCGCATGCGCTCGATTTCTTCATCCGTGAAGCGATAGGTCTTGAGGTTCGCCAAACTCCAATACGCATCGCCGAAGTTCGGGCGGGCGGCCGCGGCGGCGCGGTAGGCCTCGATAGCCTCCGACAGTCGCCCAATGGCCTTGAGCGAGTGCGCGACGGAGAGATGCAGATCCGGCTCCCGCGCGGCTCCGGCGAGCAGCTCGCGGTAGAGTGGGATCGCCTTGTGATGCTCGCCGAGACCGACGCAAGCGGTAGCGTAAAGCGTGCGGTACTGGCGATTGTCCGGATCGAGCTTCAGCAGCCCCTCAAGTTCCTCGCGGGCCTGCTGGTACTTGTGGCGTTCGACCAGCACCAGCGCATAGTCATGACGCGCGGCACGGTAGTCGGGCGCGATTGTGAGGACCGCCTCCAGCAGTAGCTCGGCATCGTCCAGGACGTCGCGCGCGATGCCGATCTTCGCCAGCAGCCGCATGGCCTCGACATGGTTGCCATGTCGCAAGAGGTATGCGCGCACGATATTCTCCGCCGGCGCCAGCTCTCCGTCCGAAAATAGGCTCGTGGCCAGGATGACCTCGGGCGGCAAGCCCTTGAGCGTCGCCACATGCTGGGCGGCCGTGGCGGCGTTCTGCGCATCGCCAGTCATGCGGTAGAGCCCCACGAGCATCGACCAGCTTCCCGGCAGAGCGGGATTGAGATTCACGGCCCGCAGGAACGCTTCGATGGCCGCGGGCGCGTCCTTCATAACCACATGGCAATAGCCGCACTCCTGATAGACGCGACTGAACTGCGGATACAGCTGTCCGAGGCGAGCCAGCGTCGCCAGCGCCTCGGGAATCTGATTCAGGTGGCGTTGGCTCACCGCGATGAGCAGCAGTACATCACGGTTCTCCGGCACCTCGGCCGCAAGCTTCTGCGCCGCATCCAGTGCTTCAACGTGCCGGCGGTGCTTCTGCAATTCGCGGACGCGACGAACTTCGAGCTCGATCGGGGACGGCTGCGGGGGCGCAATTTGCGGGTCGGCGGCGATCGAATTCATGCGGATTCGAGAAGCAAAAGCGGGCATTGCTGCCGTCTCCGATTCTACGGCAAGCGGCCGTGGCCGGCTGCAGCGGATCAGATCGTTTAGAATTTATAGTTGAACCTGAGGCCCACGACGCGCGGACGCAGCGGCACCTCCGACTTAATGAACTGGGCCGAGGACGTGAACGTGCTGGCGTCGCTGTTGCTCAAGTTCTGGCCGTACAGTGTCGCAACCCAGCTGTCCTTCGCGACGCCGAGCGAGGCGTCATAGGTCGCATAGCCGGGCTGATCGTAGCGCAGGTGGGTCGTCGTGGGGTCGGCTTCTGATGGTATGTCACCTGCCAGGTAGCTCGCCGGTTGGTTGGACATATCGCCCACGTAACTGACGCCGAACGTCGCGAACGGTTTGTACTCGAGCATCGGCCAGTCGTAGCGCGCCCGCACGTTGTACTCCTGGGCCGGCGAAAAGGCTGGGCGCGTACCCAGGACGCCGAACGGATTGGGGAAGGACTTGCCTTTGACCTCGGTGATGCAATTGCCGAGATTTGGAGACGTCGGATAGTTGTCGATCAAGCAGGGCGACGTACTCTGGCTCGGGCTATTCCAGGCGCTCGAGCCCTGCACGGTGAGCCCGTCGGTAATTTTTGCAGCGATCTGCAGTTCGATGCCGTCGATTCGATAACTCGGGCCGTTGACGACGAAGGTCGTATTTCCCAGGATGGTTGGGTCGAACAGCGCAAACTGCACGTTGTCCCAGTTCATGCGGTACGCGGACACGTTCGCCTGGATGCGGTGATCGAGCCACTCGCTCTTCAGGCCGATTTCGTTGTTGGTTAGCGAGTCCGGCGCGTAGCTCAAAGGCGAGGAGTATTGCGGCACGCCGTTCTCATCCTTGGCCTTGTTGGCTATCGTACGGTTGAAACCACCCGGCCGGAAGCCCTGCGAATAGGTGTAGTACGCCATGATGTCCGGTGTGATGTGCCAGGTTAGGTTGCCGCGGCTCTTGAAGCCGTGGTAGCCCGTATCCTCATGCTCCGCATCGATGCTAGTCGCGCCCGCGTAGCAGCCATTGGCTACGTTGGTGCAAGCCAAATTGGTAGTGTACTTGGATCCCACTTCGAACTCGGTGTAATGGTAGAAGCGCGTACCGCCGGTCAGCGTGAGCACCTTCGGAATCAGGTCATAGTCGAACGAGGCGAAGAATGCGGTCTGCTTGTAGCCGCGATGCACATCTTCGCCGAAGGCGGTGTTGTCGTTGCGTACGCTGGGGTCCGACGCGGTGGTACCTGGCGGCGGCCCGACGTTGGCCACGCAGGGATAGCCGCCCGCGACGGCCACAGCGAGGTTCTCCGGTGTGCAAGACGGAATGGTCTTGTACAGAAAGTTCATGTCGTCCGCGATCTCGAAATCTTCCCAATACGCTCCGAGGATTCCGCGAGCGCGCCATTCGTCCGGCGTGCTCACGCGCAGTTCGTGGCTTTGGTGAGTATTGGTGACCTGATCGCGCCAAGAGGTGATTGGCGAATAACAGATCGGGGGCGTGCCGCCCTTGGGCACGCCCGCCCCGGGGCTACCGCCAGCGCCAAAGCCGCCTCCGCCCGGGCCGCCGCTGCAGGTGTAGTAGAAACCATAGGCACTGCGCGTGTAGTTCGAATAGTCCTGGGTCTGGTCGATGTGACGATCGAGGTACCCGCCGGTATAGACGGCCTTCAGATCGCCGAGCTTGCCGTTGAGCGTCCAAGACGTGTTCTCGTACTCGTCCTTGTCGTAGGCGTCGACGAACTGCGTGGTTTGCCAGGGTCCGAGCCCCTGGCCGTCGGAGCCGACCGGGTATTGCGCGAAGCTGCCGTCCGCTTCCATGTTCTGGAAGGTTTGCGTGATCAGCGCATTCCAGTCCTCGTTGATCTGCCAGAGCGCCGAGGCGCGAAGGCCGCCGTAATCGACCGGATTTGACGCGCTGTGTGCGATCGAGTAGTTGTTGCCGACTGTGTTGTTGGCCGGGACACAATAACCTGAGGTCGTGCCGAGCCCGTTGGGGCAAAGCCCGTTGGCGCCCGGCTTGATGCCTGCGTAGTAGTTTCCGTTATCGTTGTTGCTGCGCGTAAAGGTGCTCGGCACGTTGTCGATGTAGCCGCCACGCCGGTCGTCATAGATCACCGCGCGCACGGCCAACGTGTTGTCAATCAACGGCAGATTGAGCGTCGCGTTGACGCTCTGGTTCGGGTCACCGCCGGCCGTCCAGCCGTAACTCGCATCGACATTGCCCTCAGTCTTATTCAGATTAGGCTTGTTGGTGATATAGCGGATCGCACCCGCCTCAGCGCCGCCCCCGAACAGCGTACCCTGCGGACCTTCGAGCACCTCGATGCGCTCCATGTCGACCATGTAGATGTCGAGGTTGCGCCCCGGGAACTGCATGGATTGATCGTCAAGGTACACGGCGACGTTCGGAAACGAGGCGAAGGTCGCGGTCGACTGATTGCCGACCGACCCGGCACTCAAGCCGCGCATGTAGATATCACCCTGGCCAGGCCCATTCGTCCCTTGGGTCACGTTGGGTACGTACTTGATCACGTCATCGAGGGTCTCAACATTCAGCTCCTTCAGTTGCTCGCCCGTGATCGCCTGAATCGTGATCGGAACGTCCTGGATGGACTCCTCCCGGCGCTCAGCTGTGACAACGACCTCTTCGAGGCCCTGCGAAGCCGACGTGTCCGAATCGACATCGGCGTGGGCCACACCGGCACGCGCCCCGAGCGCCACCAAGATCGCGTAAGCGACTTTATGATTGATCTTCAAACACTCCTCCCTGATTTCAGCTGTCGAAGCGGCGACACGGAAACAACGGACACATTCCGCCCCCTACGACGGGTACATGGACCTCGAGCCGCGATAGGCTCGCGCACGGTATTCAAGGTCACCGCAGCAAGCGTGGTGACGTTCCCTATTCGTCACGCGTCACGCGTTATAGTTAAGAGATCGCCGCGCTCAAACTCTATAAACCAATCGTTACGGATTCGTGAAACTAATCGTTACGAATTTATGAAATATTTATTTCAGTTCGGAGGTCGAGCCAGCGATCCACTGCAGATCACCGCTGTCAGCATCAGAATCTGGCGACGAATGCGGTCGCGGTCGCGGGTGAGACCCTCAGAGGGCCGATACGATCGCGGCTGTCACGGACAATATCGCGGTTCTAATCTAGACTTACGCTCGACGGAAGATATAGGAGCGTAGCTGTTGATACAGATCCCAATCCGTAGCATCTGCCGTGCGGTGTCGGTTACCGCGCTGCTGGCGCTCCCGGCTACTGGCGCCGTCTTTGCCGCGCCCGTGTTGATGATTTCAATCGATGGTATGAAGCCCGACTACGTGCTGGAGGCCGAATCGAGAGGATTGAAGGTTCCCTACTTGAGAAGTTTGATGTCGAGCGGTGTCTACGCAGACGGTGTTATCGGCGTATGGCCGACGGTGACGTATCCGAGCCATACGACGCTAGTAACCGGCGTCACTCCAGCGGAACACGGCATTCTCGCCAATCTAGAATTTGATCCGCTGCACCACTTCGACGAAGCGTGGTTCTGGTATGCGCCGCAGATCCGCGTACCGACTCTATGGGAAGCGGCACACGCCGCGGGTGTAGTAACCGCAAGCGTTGGTTGGCCGGTCACCGTAGGTGCCACCAATGTCGATTACCTGATCCCGGAGTATTGGCGTATCACCGGCGCGACCCAGGATTTGAATTCGGCGGATCGTTTCCTAATGGACGCACTGTCGCGCCCGGTGGGTCTTCTGGCACAACTGCAAGCGTCGCTCGGTTCATACCTCATGGGAAACGATACCAGCCTGCAAGGTGATGAGATCAAAACCCGCTTCGCCATCGCGATCATTCGAGATCACAAGCCCGGCTTTATGACCATCCATCTAAGTTCGCTGGACGAGACAGAGCACGCGTATGGTGTGTTCAGCGCACAGGCGAATCAGGATCTTGAGGCGATCGACGCTATGATCGCGCGACTCGCCGCTGCAGCTCACGCGAATGATCCCGCAACCGTCATGGTTGTGGTGTCTGACCATGGTTTTACGCCGATCACGCACCACGTCAATCTGTACATTCCATTTGTACAAGCGGGACTGATTCAGATTACGCGTGACCCCGAAACTCAGGCTCCCAGAATCACCGCGTGGAAAGCCCAGCCTTGGTTGGCAAGCGGCATGGCCGCCATCATGCTGAAGGATCCTGGCGATTGGCGTACCGAACAGGTCGCCGGGGAGTTACTGCGGAAGCTCGCGGCGGATCCCAACAACGGCATTGCTTCGGTTCATAACCGCGAAGAGATTAGACGGTTAGGCGGATTTCCGGATGCGGCCTACATCGTTTCCTTAAAGCCGGGTTATTACGCAGCCGACAGAATGACCGGAGACGTCGTTAGCGAGACCCCTGGCTCACACGGCGGTCACGGATTCTCTCCAGAACTTCCGGAGATGCGTGCTGCGTTCTTCATTTCCGGTCAGAACATCTCCCATCATCGCGATCTTGGCGTGATCGACATGCGACAAATTGCCCCGACACTGGCGCAGCTTTTAGGCGTCCCGCTGCCTACCGCGAAGGCTGTGCCGCTGCAAGTCACCCCCTGAGGCTCTCTTTGTAGAATCTGTGTGCAGATGAACGGGCGCGGAAAAAGCGCAGGGTAGTTGTTGTCCGCTCTGGGCCCGTGGGCATTTTGCCCGTCACAATGGAAAGAACTCGTACCCGAGAGGTCCATCTCGGCATGTCTGTCCGTTGTTTCGGTCAATGTCTTCGGCAAGTTATCAATCGCGAGCAAGGACTTGCGAGCTTCAGCTCCATCCGATTGCAGGGACATTTATTCCACAGTGCCTTAATATTCCACAGGATCGTTGGAGTACGAACCAATAAGTTTTTGATTTATTTTCTAGACGTTCCGACGTCCAGGCGGAAGGTTGCCCGGATTACAGACTCGTCGACGCCAACGCCTGCCCGGGGCTCACGCCGGGTGAGGGGCTCGAAAACGTACTGAGTATCAGCTATTTCCCCGGCACCGCCGTCGGACCGTTCTTTTGCGCATATACGACGGATTCGGGAACCTACGGATGCGCGCCTACGAGTGTGGACGATACCGGCGGCGCGGACGGCAACTTCGCCTATAGCAACGCGCCTATGAATTTCTTGCAGATCTATGACAACGACGTTATATACGCCTCCGGCTTAAGCGGCTGCACCATGCTCGAAATCACCGGCAGCCCCGCGAATAACGTCCCGCCCACATGCATAGCGTCGCCCACCCCGGATGTGGTGACGACGCAGACGGAACTCGATCTCGCAAGTCAGAAACTCTTGAGCATCGCTGAGTCGATAAGGATGTGGTAGACAACTAGCAGGCTGCTGAAAAAGGCTTGTTTTTGAGGAAGATACTGAACGACATGGGGAACCGGGTGTCATGTGTGCACGAACCGAGCCGGATTCGCCGGTCAGGTCGAGGAGATTTGGTCCCAACGTTTGATTCAACTCTCATGGCGACGCTCCGAAGACACTTACCCCGTGGTTGGACACAATCGACTGATGCGCAGCAGGTTGTAGGCCGAGCCGGTGAGGTACAGCAGTTGAGCGTTGCGGCGCACGCCGCGCAGTCGGGTCTTGCGCAGCCCGCCAACGGTCTTGCCCCAGCCGAAGAACTGCTCGATGCGCTTGCGCACGATTTGACTTGCTCGATAGGCGCGCGATTCGAGCACACCGCGTCCCAGGCCGACGGGGTGATTGGCATTGCAGGCCACGTGAGCGGCGGTACGCTGCTCGATCAACGCCGTAACGAACCGCTCGGAGTGATAACCCTTATCTGCGCCGACACTCTTGGGCCGAATACGCTTGCGCCGTTGACGCGTGAGCATGGCCAGCGCCGCCTCAGGCTCGGTGATGCCCACCGCAGGGGTCAGCGCTACGTCGCTCATCAGGCCATGGCGATTGTCCATCAGCGCGTGTCCGGCAAAGCACAGCTTGGCTTCCTTGCCCGGACCTTTGCGCGGGAGCTTCGACTCCGGATCCGTGGTGCTCGCATGGGTGGCGTTCGAGCGCCGTTCGCCCTTGAAGTCCCGATCGCCGCCGGCATCTGGGCCCGACCCGCCACCGTCCTTGCGCTGATACGACTTCATCGATGCCCACGCTTCGATCAGCGTCCCGTCGACACTGAAGTGTTCATCCGAGAGCAGCTCCAGGCGCCGCGCTTCGCGCACCACGGCGTCGAAGAACTTCAACGCGACGTCTTCGCGCGCGAGGCGCTCGCGGTTCTTGCTGAAGGTGGAGGCATCGAAGGAGGCTTCCTGCAGACTCATATCCAAAAACCAGCGAAACAGGATGTTGTAGTCGAGCGTCTCACAGAACAGCCGATCGCTCCTGACCGAATACAGCGCAATCAGCAGCTGCGCCTTCAGCAGCCGCTCCGGGGGAATCGACGGCCGACCAATCTCGCTATACAACCCATCGAGCAGCGGACGGATCTGCTTCAATACCGACTCCGTGTAGGCCTTAATCGAGCGCAGCGGGTGCCCAGCAGGAACACGTTCCTCGGGCGAGAAGTAACTGAACAGATGAGACTGGGGATCTACATGACCACGCATCGATGCATCTCGCGTTCACTGCCCAAACAACTGCATATCACACGCTCACTGAAAAACAAGCCTTTTTCAGCAGCCTGCTAGAGCCCAAGATTGTCAATCGGAAGCGTTGCGTGAGGGAAGGCAAGTTGCGCGCGGTATGCCTTGCAACTTGAAACTTCCCGCCCCGCGGCTTCCAACATCATTTCTTGCTCCTAATTTTGTCCCGTCGCCGTGCCAACCTACGGCACCGCTGAACAGGTCGAGCCGACGATAGGCCGTAAGGCACTCCGTCCAATGCGGTTGTCTTTGACTTCGGACTCGATGCTTCGTAACCGTCCGGAGCTGGCCGTCTTGACGGCGTGATCAGGCCGCGAGTCGCAGCGATGGAAGCTGGGTAGCGAGGTTCCATGGCAGCAACTCTTCGATGCGATTGATCGGATGCTCAGCGATGTGCTCGAGCACGTAGCGCAAGTAGCGCTCCGGGTTCAGGTCATTGAGTTTCGCGCTGCCGAGCAGAGTGTAAATGATGGCCGCCCGCTCGCCGCCGTCATCGGAGCCAGCGAATAGCCAGTTCTTGCGGCCTAAGGCTACTGCTCGTAGTGCGCGTTCCGCGGCGTTATTGTCGATCTCGAGCCTCCCGTCATCGCGGTAACGCGTGAGCGCCGTCCAATTCGTAAGCGCATAGCGGATCGCTACGGCAAGCTCGCTCTTCTTTGACAAGGTCGTGACTGTTGTGTGCAGCCACGCCCGAAGGGACTCGAGCTCGGGCCCTGCACGTGCCTGGCGTATGAGGCAACGTTCGTCGGGCGGGCGGCCGCGGATCTCAGCTTCAATGCCGTAAAGCCGTCCGATCCGATCGAGTGCTTCGGCAGCAATCGGTGAGGCCAGCGCCACTTGGATGTCGTAGAACTTGCGCCTCACGTGTGCCCAGCAGGCCGCTTCCTGGATGCGCTCGCCGTAGAGCCGATCAAAGCCAGCGAAGGCATCCGCCTGTAGCACTCCGGTAAAGTTCGCCAGATGCGCTCGCGGCCGCTCGCCCTTGCGATCGGGGGAGTAGCGGAAGAAGACTGCTGGCGGCTCGTTGCTGGCGGCAGGACGATCATCGCGAACGTACGTCCAGAGTCGTCCCTGCTTGGTAGTGCCTCGACCCGGGCACAGCACCGGTACCGGCGTATCGTCGCCGTGAAGCTTGTAGGTTGACAGTACGTAGCGCACGACGGCTTGCACCAGCGGCTCGAGTAGCGCACTGGCCCCGCCCACCCAATCCGCCAGCGTCGAGCGATCAAGCTCGAGGCCTTCGCGGGCATAGATCTGGCTCTGACGATACAGCGGCAGATGATCGCAGTACTTAGATACCAGTACGTGAGCAAGCAAGCCTGGGCCCGCAATGCCGCGCTCGATGGGGCGGCTCGGGGCACTGACCTGCAGGATCTTCTGGCAACTGGCGCAGGAGAGCTTCGGGCGCACGTGTCGAATGACCTTATAGCGGCCCGGGACATACTCGAGCATCTCAGAGACGTCCTCGCCCAAGCGGCGCAGCTCTCCGCCACAGGCTGGGCACGTACAGGGCGGATCGTGCACGATCTCCTCGCGCGGCAGATGTTCGGGCAGGGGACGGCGAGCAGGCTGAGTGGGCGCTTGCTTGACGGCAGGGCGCACATGAACTGGCCTTTGTGCGAGGCTCGCCTCCAGATCCTCGATCGACAGTTGCATCTGCGTGAGCTCGCGATCGAGCTGTTCGGAGGAGCGACCGTACTTCTGGCGCTTGAGGCACGCGATCTCAAAGCGCAGCTTCTCGAGCTCGAGTTTTTGGGCAAGCACGAGCGCTTCGGCGACTTCCAGCTTCGCGCTGCGCTCGGCGAGCGCGGCATCACGTTGGATAAGAACGCCCTTTAGGGCTTCGACGTCGTTCGGCAGATCTGCCGCTTCAGGCATAGGCCATTATAGCAAGCGCGGCAGTACGTGGCGAGAGAATAGTGCTATAAAACAAGCTCTTTTTACACCGCCAGCTGTGGCTCAGCGGTGCGGATCGGACGCCGCCAATCAATCCCCTCAAGTAGCATCGAGAGCTGCGCGGCACTCAAGGCAACCGTGCCGTGCGTCGCCTGCGGCCACACGAAGCGGCCGCGTTCCAAACGCTTGGCGAACAGACATAGCCCATCGCCACTCCACCAAAGGATCTTTACCCTGTCTCCGGCACGGCCTCGAAACACGAACAGTTGACCAGAGAAGGGATCCTCAGCCAGCTGCGTCTGCACGATGGCCGATAGTCCATCGAATCCCTTACGCAAATCTGTCGCGCCGGCTGCCAGCCACACCTGCACGCCCGCGGGCAACGCGATCATCGCGATGAGAGCGCTGCGATCAGATCCTTGATCAGTGCACGATCGATCCGGCCTCGGATGCGTAGTCGTCGTCCACCTTCAAACTCAATCTCCACTGATGCCGCCGATACCTTGGCTGCCACTTTGGAAACGCCAGCGCGTTCGCTCGGCAGCACCGTCGGCGTCGATACCTTCACCGGCAGCAATGCGCTACGATCGGCGCAAGGCCCTTCCGTCAGCACCCCTTGGCGATACTGACGTCGCCAAACCGACAGCAGGTTGGCATTGACGGCATGTCGAAGGGCAACTTCCGGCACCGAGGCGCCAGGACGTTCGGTCTCATCGACCATGGCCCGCTTCTCGGCAATCGTATACGTGCGTCTTGGTCCGCTGCGACGACCGAGCTTGTCCGTCATCACGGCTGGGGAAGTGCCCATCTGAACCTGAACCTTAAGCGGGCACGTAATACGTGCCCATCTATTTAGCCAGGCTCCATCATCCCGTCAGGCCACGCGGCTCGCCAGACGGTGATAAGCGGACGGTTACGATGCTTCCAGTATCGTCTTTATAGATCTAGCAGCTTGATGCAGAACCCATAATGTGGGCATCTGCTGATAAAATTACGGGCATCGCAGCGATACGGAGCCTTGCCGGATGCGCGGACAAGTCGATCCTCAAGCGAGGATGTTCAGTTACTTCTCGCCCGAGTCGCGCGTACCGGCGGATCATCCGCTGCGCGGCATCAAGGCTCATGCCGATCAGGTGCTCGGGGAGTTGTCGGGGGAGATCGATGCGCTGTATGCCCAGAGCGGCCGCCCGTCGATTCCGCCCGAGCGACTGCTCAAGGCGCAGCTGCTGATTGCGCTGTACTCGGTGCGCTCGGATCGGCAGTTTTGCCAGATGCTCGACTACAACATCCTGTTTCGCTGGTTTCTGGACATGAGCCTGGAGGACAGCGGGCTGGATCAGTCGAACTTCTCGCGCCTGCGCGAGCGGCTGGTGAACGAGGATCTGGCGCAGCGCTTCTTCGATGCGATCGTGAGGATTGCGCGCGAGCGGGACTTGCTGTCCTCGGAACACCTGACGGTGGACGGCACACTGATTGAGGCGTGGGCGGGAGCCAAGAGCTTCAAGCCCAAAGACGGTCCTCCGCCCCCGAGTGATGGCCACGGTGGCGTGGACTTTCGCGGCAGACCGCGCACCAACGACACGCACGCCTCCAGCACAGATCCGGAGGCCAAGTCGGCGCGCAAGGGCAAAGGCAAAGAGGCCAAGCTGTGCTTTGGCGGCCACGCGCTGATGGAGAACCGGCACGGGCTGTGCGTAGATATCCGTGTGAGCTCGGCCCTGGAGAGCGAGCCGGCGGCTGCCGCCGCGTTGCTCAAGCGCCAGGCCCGTAAACGCCTGAAGCCCGGCAGTCTCGGCGCCGACAAGGGCTACCACACCAAAGACTTCGTGGGCTTCTTGCGCCGCAGAGGTATTCGACCGCACATCGCGCAGATCGAGGGTCGTAATACCCCGGGACTCGACGCCCGCACCACGCGGCACCCGAGCTACTGGATCAGCCAGAAGAAGCGCAAGCGGGTCGAGGAGATCTTCGGCTGGATGAAGGCGTATGGAGGCCTGCGGCGCACGCGCTTTCGCGGTCTCGCCCGCGTGCAACTGCACGCTCATCTGGTCGGTGCCGCATACAACCTGCTGCGTCTCAGTCGGCTCAGTCCAGCTACAGGATAGGTGCCTCTTGAAGAAGGGTATGACCACGGATGAGCGCAATAAAGGCATCAAAACCGGCTCCATTGCTGTGTTGATCCGACCGACCGCATGCTCTATGGACTTCATGTCCTTCGTTTCCAGCGTTTTTGCATCAGGCTGCTAGGGGCACTGTGTGCATGAAGTTGACTGGGCACGTTCGTGTACGACCGCTTCCGAGAAGGCTACTGATCATTGCGCATTACTGCTCCTGGCCCGAGATCAGCCGGAGCGGAAAGCCGCGTGAATGTCCGTCTGCGCGTTGCGCCGTCAGCTTAGTCAGCTGCGGCCGATAATCTGACCGAGATCGCGATTCGAGGCCCCGAGCGCCAGAAGCGATTGCAGCAGGAGATCGAGCGAGACAGTCGGGTCACCGGCTTCCATCTTCGCCACACGCGACTGACTGGACCGCATTGCCTTGGCCAATTGGGTTTGCGATAAACCGCGAGCATGCCGCCTCGCCTTCAATCCTCGTGCGAGTTTGAGCCGCAGTTCAATGTATGCCGCCTCTTGGTCGGACAGGTCCAGGAATTCCTTAACGCCTCCGATCTTCCAGCCTTTTGCTTCGAGGCGCTTTCGCTTTTCAGCTCGCATCGTCGTAGTCCCTCAGTCTTTTCCGGCAAATTCGAATGATCTCATCAGGCGTCTTCTCGGTTTTCTTGGCAAAGACAGCCAAGATCAGGATGGCATCGGCATCAAGACGATAGATCAACCGCCACGTTCGACCCTCGTCATTGACTCGCAGTTCATGGCACCGAGCTGCGATCAACGGCATTGGCCGCGACTGCGGCATGCTCAGCTTCTCACCCTGCTGCAGGCGCCTGAGCAGAAAACCAGTCTCGATTCGAGCCGTCTTGGAAAACGGCGGAGTCTTGACCTGACCGTAGAGCCACGAAAGAGGTTTGTCTTTAGGGCTCACAGATTGCAGTTTATGTCAAAACTGACATATATCCAAGAGCTCCATTTTGACCCGTCTGTCCGTTGTTTCAATCCAGCCCCGTCAGTCATCGATTGAGAACAATGACTTACGGAGGCAGCGTCGGTTGAAGTGTGGAATATTCAGTTCGCAAGGCGTGAATATTCCACAGCACCGTTTTGCAGACAAACTATTAAGTTATTGATTTCATGGTGGCCAGGGGTGGAATTGAACCACCGACACGCGGATTTTCAGTCCGCTGCTCTACCAACTGAGCTACCTGGCCGCGCGTGCCTACGTTCGTATTAGACTGATCCGTGCGCTTGGCCGCAACCCTCGATTTGCGTGTGCAAGAGCAGATCGGCGCCTTAGCCTCGAGGAGGCTCGACATACTCTCCGGGCTTGGACGAGCCCGTGCCGAAGAAGAATTTCTCCATCTCGGACTCGAGGAACTTGCGCGCCTTGGGCTCGATCGGGGTGAGGCGGTACTCATTAATAAGCATGATCTGGTGCGCGCGCCAGCGCTCCCAGCCCTCTTTGGACACCTGCTCAAAGATTCGCTGCCCGAGTGCTCCGGGGTATGGCAACCGTTCGAGCCCGGGTGCTTCGCGTTTGAGAAGCACGCATTGGACCATTCGGCTCATGATTTGATATTTCCTGGCGTGGATAACAGCGCGGCTATCGGTGCCGGCAAGCCGATGCGCGCCGGCTCGCGCGGGTTATACCAGAGCAATCGTGGCCCTTCCATCACAGCACAGGTACCGCTACAGCTCGCCCGCAGCGGAGTGATCTCAAGCACGAAGTGCGTAAATGCGTGACGCATCAGCGGCAACGGCTCGGACGCGAGCCGCGCGCGTTGCAGCTTCGTCCTGCAGAAGCGCCTGGCGGCCTGCTGGTTCGTAAACTCGGGCAGCGTCCACAGGCCACCCCAGACACCGCGCTCGGGTCGGCGCTGCAACAGTATCTGACCATCCTTGCGCCGCGCCAGCAGCATCACGATGCCGCGCCTGGGGCGCCGGGACACGGTGCGCGCGGTGGGCAGCTGCTCCACACGGCCCGAGCGCCGCGCGATGCATCGAGCGCTCAATGGGCACCGTGTGCATGCGGGCTTGCGCCGTGTGCACAGCGTCGCGCCGAAATCCATGATCGCCTGAGTGTAGAGCTCGACCTGAGCCTCTGGGGTGCACTGCTCAGCCCGCCTCCACAGTTGCTTCTGCGTCTCGCGTTTGCCAGGCGCCCCGTTGATGCCGAAGTAGCGCGCGAGCACGCGCTTGACGTTACCATCGAGAATCGGTTCGCGCCGGCCATGCACCAGGGCGATGATGGCGGCGGCAGTGGAACGGCCGATACCGGGCAGCCGCGCGAGCGCCTCGCGCTCATCGGGCAGCGAGCCGCCGTGCTCGGCGAGCACGCACTGAGCCGCACGCTGCAGGTTACGGGCGCGTGAGTAGTAGCCCAGTCCCGACCACAGATGCAATACCTCATCGAGTGGGGCGCACGCCAGCGTCGCGATATCCGGAAAGCGCCGGATGAAGCGCTCGTAATAGCCCATCACGGTGGCAACCTGGGTCTGCTGCAGCATGATCTCCGAGACCCAGACCCGATACGGCGTGCGCTCGATCTGCCAGGGAAGATCGTGCCGCCCATGACGCGCATGCCACTGGATCAACGGCTCTGCGATACCAATCACGTCAACTCAGCAGCTCAGCGATGATTTTCTCGAGTGCGGGCTCCAGGGTGCGACGCCGCAGCGTCGGGTCGCGCACCAGCCGAATGGCAAGGCCTTCCACCAGGCATTGCAGCATGACCGCGCGGCTGCGAGCCAGCGCTGGCGTCAATGTGATGCCGGCCGCACGGGCGCAGCGGCGCACCGCTTCGGCAATTTCTTCGCCGATGACGCGATCTTTGCTGCGCACAGCGTGCGCGATCTGCGCATCGCGCGTGGCCTCGGCCGATAGTTCCAATAACAGCACCGGGTTGAATTTTGGATCATCGCCTCGGCGCCAGCTCTCGAAGACCTCAAGAATGCCTCGGGTCACGTCCGCGGGTGAGTTGAGTTTGCCGATCTGCTGGCATTGGTCGGATTCGATGTGGCGTTCGATGATAGCTTTGACGATGGCACTCTTGCTGTCGAAGTAGCGGTAGATCAGTCCAGGGCTCATGCCCGCCGTTGTCGCGATGTGCGCCATGCTCGCGCCATGAAAGCCGCTCTGTATAAAGCACATCTCCGCCGCATCCAGAATGCGCTCACGCTGCCGGCTCGCGTGCGAGTTGATGCTCGGCAAGCGTACTCTCTTGGGTGCCGATCGCGCCGTCGCAGGAGCCTGTCTCACGGGCTGTGCTCCAGCCAACCCCCGCCGAGCGCCTCGTACAGCGTCACCCGATTGCTCTGCTCGGCCATGCGCGTAGTGATGAGGCTCTGCTGCGCGGTGTAATTGCTGCGTTGGGAATCCAGCACAACCAGATAGCTGTCGCGACCGGACTTGTAGCGCTGCTGTGAAAGCTCAAAGGCGCTCTGTGTCGAGTCGACCAGCGCTTGCTGCGCCGCGCGCTGGCGCGCGAGTGTCGCGGTCAGTGCGAGCGCATCAGCGACTTCGCGAAACCCGGACTGTATGGCCTTCTCATATTGGGCCACTGCGATATTGCGATCCACGTTCGCGACCGCCAGGCCGGCTCGCAGCGCACCGCCATGAAAAATCGGCAGCGTCGCCTGGGGCAGGAAAGCCCAGGTTTCTGTGCCTGCCTTGAACAGGCCCGCGAGCTGCTCACTGGCGGTGCCCACGTCCGCCGTGAGGGTGATTTCGGGAAAAAAGGCGGCGCGCGCAGCGCCAATGTTCGCGTTGGCCGCGCGCAGCGTGTGCTCGGCTTCGAGCACGTCAGGCCGGCGCAACAGCACCTGCGAGGGCACACCCGCAGGCAGCGCGTCGATTCCCATGATGCTGGGGTCAAATTTCTCGGGCAGCAAGCTCGGATCGAGCGTGGTGCCGACGAGCAAGGTGAGCGCATCGGTATCCTGCGCGACGTTGCCCTCGTAGCGCGCAGCGTCCGCCCGAGCCTGCTCCACCGTGGTCTGTGCCTGCGCCAGATCCAGCCCTGAGGCAGTACCGATCTGGTGCTGTTTCTCGGTCAGGCCGAAGGAAGCTTGTTGGCTATCCAATGTCTGCTGTGCCAGCCGCCGTAATTCCCGATCCGCCGCCAGGGTCAGATACGCATTGGCAATCTCGGCGATCAGGCTCAGTTGCGCGCCTCGGCGCGTCTGTTCCTGCACCATATATTGCTCGAGCGCCGCATGCGTGAGGCTGCGCACGCGACCGAAGAGGTCCACCTCGTAGGACGTCACGCCCACGCCGAGGTCGTAGTACGAGGTGGTGTACGCAAAACCGAAACTCAGGGCTGGCGGATACGACTCCCTGGTGTAGCTGGCGGTGGCGTCGATCTGCGGCAACAGTGCCGCTCGCTGGATGCGGTACTGCGCCCGCGCGCGCTCGATATTGAGCACCGCCACGCGCAGATCGCGGTTATTCGACAGCGCCAATTCAATCAGGCGTTGCAGTCGCGGATCGACGAAAAATTCGCGCCAACCGATCTCGCGTGTTTCCCCCGTCGCCGCGCTCGCGCTATCGCTCAGCGTAGTGGCCGGGATCGGCCATTGATCGGGCACCGGCAGAGCAGGTGCCCGATAGCGCGGCTCGAGCGTACAGGCAGCAACCAGACTCAGGCACGCCATGGGAAAAAGCATCGCCGCTGGGCGCCTCATGGCTGCTGACTCGCGGAAGGCGCGGAAGGCGCGGAAGGCGCTGCCGGCGCCGTGCCATGCTCGGGCTCATCGGGCAGCGAGTGAAACAGCCGCTGCACGACCAGGAAGAACACGGGAATGAAGAAGATGCCCAGGAAAGTGCCGGCGAGCATGCCGCCGAACACGCCCGTACCGATTGCGCGCTGGGCACCGGCACCCGCGCCCGTCGCCACCGCGAGCGGCAGTACGCCCAGGCCGAAAGCCATTGAAGTCATGAGGATCGGGCGCAGGCGATCGCGCACTGCATGCAGCGTAGCTTCAATGACCGGTGCGCCCTTCTGCACGTTTTCCTTCGCGAACTCGACGATCAGAATCGCGTTCTTGCTCGCCAGGCCGATCGTGGTGAGCATCGCGACCTGAAAATAGATGTCGCGCTCAAGACCGCGCACGGCCGTGGCGAGCACGGCGCCGATCACGCCGAGTGGCACGGCGAGCAGAATCGCCGTGGGAATCGACCAGCTCTCGTACAGTGCCGCCAGGCACAGAAACACGACGATCAACGACAGCGTATAAAGCATCGGGGTTTGCGCGCCGGCCGCGCGTTCCTGGTAGGACTGGCCAGCCCAGTCAACCGAGAATCCGGGCGGCAGCTGGGTCACGAGCTTGGCGATCTCCTTCATCGCATCGCCCGAACTCACGCCCGGCGCCGCCTGGCCGTTTATCTCCATGGCCGAGACGCCGTTGAAGCGCTCCAGGCGTGGCGAGCCATAATCCCAGTGCGCGTTGGTGAAGGAAGCCGTAGACACCATCTGCCCGCGGCTGTTGCGCACGTACCAGCGGGCGAAGTCCTCCGGTGCCATCCGAAACGGCGCATCCGCCTGGATGATCACGTGTTTGACGCGACCACGATCGATGAAGTCATCGATATAGCGCCCGCCCCAGGCAACCGCCAGCGTAGTGTCGACATCCTGCATTGCCAGGCCGAGCGAACTGGCCTTCTGGGCATCCACATCCAGATGAAATTGCGGCGCGTCCTCCTGACCGTTTGGACGCACGTTGGCGAGCAGCTTGTCCTTGGATGCCATGAACAGAAACTGATTGCGTGCGCCGGTCAGCGCGTCATGGCCCTGTCCGTTGTCGTCCTTCAAAAAGACATCGAAGCCCTGCGAGTTGCCCAACTCGGTGACCGGCGGGGGTGCGAAGGCAAAGGCCATCGCGTCCTTGATCTGAGACAAGGCGCCGTAGGCGCGCCCCTGCATGGCCGGAATGGTTTGGCCTTTGCTATGGCGATCGCTCCAGTCTCTGAGCAAGACGAAACCAATGCCGGAATTTTGCCCGCCACCGCTGAAGCTGAAGCCAGCGATCGTGAAAATCGACTCGACTGAGGCCTTCTCCTGCTTGAGGAAATAGTCCTGCACCTGATCCAGAGCTCGCCAGGTGCGCTCCTGGGTGGCTCCGACGGGCGTCTGCACTAACGTGAACAAATAGCCCTGGTCCTCGTCGGGCAAGAACGCGGTCGGCAGTCGGATGAACAACACACCCATGAGCGAGGAGATCAACAGGTAGATGACCATGTAGCGAAACGGCTTGGTGAGCATGCGTGCGACGATGCCGCGGTAGCGCTGACTGCCGCTCTCGAAGTGCCGATTGAACCAATTGAAAAAGGCGCGATTCGAGTGATGCCCGCCTTTCGGCACCGGCTTGAGCAGCGTCGCGCACAGCGCCGGGGTCAGCACAATCGCGATGATCACCGAGAGAATCATCGCCGAGACGATCGAGATCGAGAATTGGCGGTAAATCACCCCGGTCGATCCGGCCAGAAATGCCATGGGAATGAAGACCGCCGACAGCACGGTGGCAATACCGATCAGGGCGCCCGTGATCTGGTCCATCGAGCGGCGCGTCGCTTCGACCGGCGAGAGCCCCTCTTCGCTCATGAGCCGCTCGACGTTCTCGACCACGACGATCGCATCATCGACCAGCAGGCCAATCGAGAGCACGATCGCGAACATGCTGAGCATGTTGATCGAAAAGCCGGCGACGTTGAGCGCCGCGAAGGTGCCGAGCAGTACGACCGGCACCGCAATCGTCGGAATCAATGTGGCGCGGATGTTCTGCAGGAACAACAGCATCACCAGGAAGACCAGCACGATGGCCTCGAGGAGCGTCTTGACGACTTCCTCGATCGATTTGCGCACGTACGGCGTCGTATCGTAGGGGATGATCGCCTTGAGTCCGGGCGGCAATCGCGGCTGTATGCTGTGCAGTAGCGCGGAGACTCCGGCGACGGTGCGCAGCGCGTTGGCGCCGGTCGCCAGCGTAATGCCCATGCCGGACGCGGGCTGGCCGTTGTACTTGGCCGCGAAGGCATAGGTCGCCTGGCCCAACTCGACGCGGGCCACATCGCTCAGATGCAGCGTCGAGCCATCGCTGCCGCTGCGTAGCACGATGGCGCGAAATTGCTCGGGCGTCTGCAATCGGCCGAGCGCGGTGACGGTCGCATTGAGCTGCTGTCCCGGCACCGAGGGCACATCGCCGAGTTGACCGATCGAGACCTGAGCATTCTGCGCTTGTACCGCCGTAATGATGTCGCCGGGCGTGAGTGCATAGGCGTTGAGCTTGTCCGCATCGAGCCAGATGCGCATCGCGTACTTGGCACCGAAGATTTGCACCGTGCCGACACCCTCGACGCGGCTCAATGGATCGACCACGTTGCTGGCAATGTAATCGCCGATGTCGCCGCCGCTCATCTTGCCGTCTTCGGACACGAAGCCGATCGCGAGCAAAAAAGCGCTGTTGCTCTTGCTCACGACGATGCCCTGCTGCTGCACGATCTGCGGCAGCAATGGCGTCGCCTGCTGCAGTTTATTCTGCACCTGCACCTGCGCGGTATCCGGATTGGTGCCGCTGGCAAAGGTCAGAATGATCGCGACGTTGCCCTGGCTGTCGCTGGTCGAATCGATGTAGATCAGGCCGTCGAGCGCGGTCATGTTCTGCTCGATGATCTGGGTCACCGAGTCCTCGACGGTCTTGGCCGAGGCTCCCGGGTAGGAGGCTGTGATCGACACGGCCGGAGGGGCAATATTCGGATAGCGTGCGATCGGCAGCCGCGTAATCGAGACGATGCCGACCAGCATGATGATCAAGGCGATCACCCACGCAAAGATAGGCCGATCAATGAAGAAGCGCGACAACATGGCAGCTCGCTCGGACTAACGCGCGCTGATCGCAGCGCCCGCAGCGCCCGCAGCGCCTGCAGCGCCGGGACTCGCCGCCCCTGCGCTCGCCGCATCGCTGCCAGATGCAGCGGCCGCGATCCCGCTGGCAGCGGCAGCTTCCACGGCCTTCACCGGCATGCCGGGCTGCACTTTCTGCAGACCTTCGACGATGATTCGATCGCCCGCGACCAGACCGCCATCCACGAGCCATTGATTGCCCACCGTGCGCGAGACCTTGACCTCGCGCGGCTCGACCTTACCGTCGCGGTTCACAATCAAGGCGGTGGCATTACCCTTTGGGTCACGCGTGATGCTCTGTTGCGGGGCCAGTAACCCCTGCGCGAGCACGCCCTCGCTGAGCACGGCGCGCACGTACATGCCCGGCAGCAACAGACCGTCCGGATTGGGCACGAGCGCACGCAATTCGTAGTTGCCGGTAGTGGGATCCACCGTGACTTCGGCGAATTGCAATTTACCGTCGTGATCGTAGCGGCTGCCGTTGATCAGCAGTATTTCGACCGGCGCCTCGTTGCCCGTGGCCTGGACGCGTCCGTCGACGATTTCCTGGCGCAACTGCAACCACTCACGGCTCGACTGGCTGACATCAACATAGATCGGATCGAGCTGCTGGATCGTGGCCATCGGCGCGGTCTGATTCGCGGTTACCAGTGCGCCGGGCGTCACCGTGGACTTGCCAATGCGCCCGCTGATCGGCGCGGAGATATGAGCGTACGCCAGACTTGTCGCCGTGCTGTCGACGCTGGCCTGTGCCGAGGCGACGTCCGCTTGCGCCTGCGCCAGCGCCGCGACCGCATTGTCGTTATCCTGCGCGCTGACGGCGTCGATCTTCACGAGCTCGGCGGAGCGTTTAGCCGCCAGGTTAGCCGCGGCCAAGGTGGCCTGCGCCCTTTGCAGCGCTGCCTTGGCACTGTTGTACTGCGCGCGATAGAGCCGCTCGTCGAGCTCGTACAGCGGCTGTCCGGCCTTGACCAGTGCGCCTTCGGTGAACAATCGCCGCTCGACGATGCCGCTGACCTGGGGCCGTACGTCGGCAACCAGATGAGCATTGGTCTGCCCGGGCAACTCGCGCGTGAGGTTGACAGGCTGGGGTTGCAGCGTGACGACGGTGACCTGCGGCGCGAAGCCGGCACCGGGCATGCCGCCGGGTGCGCCGTGACCGCAGGCGCTTAAGCTGGCCATTGCGACGATCACAGCGCAATAGCGAGTGATGGCTTGAGACACAAGCGCTCCCAAAGAGAATGAACGTTCATTCTATGGGCAGGGGAACGGCTATGCAACCCTGTCGGCGTTAACCGACTTGACCGCGTTGCGTCCGAGGACCGAGCATGGCCCACCCGGATTAGCCTTTATATTGCTGCTGAAGGATCTGCGCATGAGGCGCGTGCCTGGCTCAAGGATGTCACTGCGGCAGCGACTCAACGTCTCGCGCCTTGCGCTGTCCTATCCTCGCCTGACCGTAGCGGTGTGGCTGCTGATCGGGGTCTCCGGTCTGCTCGCGGCCTGGCGGCTGCCCATCGCATTGTTCCCGGACATCGCGGCGCCCGTGGTCCTGGTCACCATCATCGCACCTGGACAGCCGGCCGAGACGGTGGAGCGCGAACTCACCATTCCGGTCGAGCAGCGCCTCTTTGGCGTGCGCAATCGGGGCCACATTATATCGAGCACGGCGCCCGGCGCGGCCTCGGTCACGGTGCCTTTCGACATCGGTCTGAGTCCGAGCACGGCCGAAATACGCGTGCGCGCGGCGCTGCGCGGACTGACGCTGCCGGCCTCAGGCCGGCTGGTGATACGGCGCGTCGATCTGGACGAGACACCGATCGTGACCTATGCGGTCACGCCGCTGGATCGCGACAGCGGGCCGGCGCGCATCGCGACCGATATCGAGCGTCTCAGATCGCAGATCGCCGCGGTTCGGGGCGTAGCGCACGTGGCAACGCTGGGGCTGGACGTGTCTGGCCAGCCGCCGATGCGCGTGCGCCTGAACGGGGCAGCGGCAGTCGCGCTCGAAGTCGTCAAGACCGCGGGGGCCAATACGCTGGAGGTCGCGCGCGCGGTCAGCGCGATCGTGCGCGATACGCCTGCGAGCGCGGGGCTGCGTATCGATTCGATGCGCGCCGAGGCGCCGTTCATACGCGAGGCGACGGGGGCGACGCTCGAGGCGCTCTGGATGGCGGTCATCTTATCCGTGCTCGTGATCTATGCCTTCCTGCGGCGCAAGGCGGCGACCGCGATCTCGGCGCTGGCGATACCGACCTCAATGGTCGGCACGTTTCTCGTGATGGCGCTGTGCGGTTTCAAATTCGAGACCATCACCCTGCTCGCGTTGGCGCTCGTGATCGGCATCATCGTTGACGATGCGATCGTGGACGTCGAGAACATCGTGCGCCATCTGCCGGACGCCGAGAATGTGGACAGCGCCGTGCGTCTGGCCACCGATGAGATTGGACTCACCGTCACGGCCGCGACCCTGACCATCGTGGCCGTGTTCGTGCCGGTCGCGTTCATGGGCGGCGTCGTCGGTACGTTCTTTCGCCCGTTTGGCCTCACGATCTCTGCTGCCGTGCTGACCTCGCTGTTGGTCGCGCGCACGCTCATCCCCGTGCTCGCGGCGCGCTGGCTCGGCCGCAGCCGCGAGCCGCCGCCCTCTGCCACCTGGCGGCGCTTCTGCCATGCCTATCGCCGGCTGCTCGTGTGGGCACTGGCGCATCCGCGCACTGTGCTTCTGATCGCGACGGTGTGCCTTTTCGGCGGCGTAGCGCTGGTGCCGCTGATTCCGCAAGGCTTCATACCGGCGCTGGATCGGGGTGCATGCGAAGTGCATTTCTCGCTGCCGTCGGGCTCGGGCTTGAGCGCGAGCGATCAGGTCGCCGCACGTCTGGCGCAGCGCATCGGCGCGGACCCCGACGTCGCGCGAGTACTCTCGGTCACGGGCAGCGTTACCGGTGAGCCCGACAGCGGCGTGCTCTACGTAGCGCTCAAACCCGATCGCCATACGCGCACGCAAATCGTCGAGACACGACTGCGCCGAGCGCTGGCACCCATGGGACTGGCGGACATCAGTGTCGAAGAAGTTCCGATCATCGCCATCGCGGCGCAAAAGCCGCTCGAGATCATCCTGACTAGCGAAGACACGGCGGCCCTCGCCCTCGCCGCCACGCGCGTGCTGCACCAGATTGGAACTTGGCCGGGCGTCGAGGACGCGAGCATCTCGGGTCTTGGAGCGCGTGGCGACCATACCTGGCTGCGGCATGAGGGCCGAGCCGCTGCCGTGATCCGCGCCAATCTGGCCGACGGCGTGGCCATTGGTACCGTGGCGGCGCGGGTTCGCTCCGAATTACCCGGCGCGCTGCCGAGCGACGTGGCGCTCGAGCTGGCCGGCGAATCCGCACAAGCCAGCGACGTGTTCGCTCACTTTGCGACCGCGCTCGGATTGGCAGCACTCGGAGTGCTGGCCGTCCTGCTCGCTCTGTTCCGCAGCTGGCAGGATCCGGTCGCGATCGCCAGCTCCTTGCCACCGGCAGCCGTGGGTAGCATGGTCGGCCTGTTCCTCACGCGCAGCGACTTCGGCATCATCTCGCTGCTCGGACTCGTATTTCTGATGGGTCTGGTGAATAAGAACGCGATCATTCTGGTCGATCGGATCAATCAGCTTCGCGCCGCGGGTCTGTCGCGCAGCGATGCGATTCTGGAGGCCGGGCCGGTAAGGCTGCGTCCGATCATCATGACCACGTCAGCGGCGGTGCTGTCCATGTTGCCCATCGC
>JBEKUL010000022.1:0-39179 GCA_049515055.1 Steroidobacteraceae bacterium
CCCGGGCGGCGGCAGCGTTCCCCTGTTCACTGTGGCCAAGGGCCGCAGCACCACCACGCCACTGGCCGTGAACCATACGGGTCTGTTTCCCTCGGTCACAGCGTCGTTTAATCTGGCGCCGAACGTGGCCTTAAGTCAGGCCACAGCTCTTATTCAACAGATGCACCAGCGGCTCGGCACCCCTTCCTCGATGCAGGGGTTCTTCGCCGGTACGCTGCTCGCCTATCAGCAATCCCTGTCCACGGAGCCGGTGTTGGTCCTGACGGCACTGCTCGCGGTATACATCGTGCTGGGCATATTGTACGAAAGCCTGGTGCATCCACTGACGATCATCTCGAGTCTGCCGCCCGCAAGCGTGGGCGCGATGCTCGCATTAATGCTCTTCAAGCAGGATCTGAACGTCATTTCCATCATTGGAATCGTGCTGTTGATCGGAATCGTGAAAAAGAACGCAATCATGATGATCGATTTCGCCCTGCAAGCCGAGCGCCACGAAGGAAAGAGCACGGTTGATGCGATTTTCGAAGCATGCATGCTGAGGTTTCGCCCAATCCTGATGACCACTATGGCAGCGCTGTTCGGCGCCGTGCCCCTCGCATTTGGTACCGGAACTGGCTCGGAGCTCAGACGTCCCCTCGGTATCGCGATCATCGGTGGCCTGATCATCAGCCAAATGCTTACGCTTTACACAACGCCAGTGGTCTATCTCTACATGGATCGCTTCAGCCTCTGGTGGGCGCAGCGAGGTCAGCGTCCCGCGGCGCATGGCGTCGTTTGACTCTGAGTCTCGTCTGTGCGCTCGTCGTGCGGGCGCGCGCTGAGTAGAACGAGGCATTCTGATCCCCCCGCAGCGCCTCGCGCGTGAATTCGATCAGATGATAGGAGGTGAACCCAATGCCGAACAGCGACTCGATTTGGCCGAGCTTGAACGCCTGCAATGCCACACGCCAGAACGGGCGCCGGTAATCGGCGAACAAACCCACTCGGATCAATAAATTGAAAAAAAGCGTCGCACCGCGCCGCAAATTGGCCCTGGTTAGGCGCGCTTTGCCCGGTGTAGCCAGACGATTCGCATAAGTAGCGCGCAGCTGATGCGCGAAGCGTGCGTAGAGCCGCTCCGGTTCATACGCATGAGCAATGCAGCGCCGCCAGGTCGCAACGACCTCATCGTAGGGCCGCAGGAAACTGACGTTACTCTCTCGGGTGCCGTCCTCGATCAGTCGGCCGGCGAGCGCAAGCCGCTGCCAAAGCGGCGTCTGCGGCAGGGCCTGCAGCAGGTTGATCGTGAGCATCGGGATTCGCGAGCTATCCACAAATGCATTCAGGTGCGCCTCCGTGCTCGCGGTATCGGAGTCCAGACCCAGAATGATGCCGGAGACCACTTCCATGCCGTAGCGGTTAATAGTCCCGATCGCCTCCATCATCGGCAGGGAGGCGTTGTGCTCTTTGTGTATGGCTCTGAGAGCCCCGAGGTCGGGTGTTTCGATGCCGACAAATACGGCATCGAAGCGCGCCTCGCGCATCATTTCGAGAATGTCGGGCTGCTTGGCTATGTTCAGTGTGGCCTCACAGGCAAAGGATAGCGGGTAGCCATGCTTTTTTTGCCACGCCAAAAGATGCGGCAACATCTGGCGCGTGGCTTTGCGGTTGCCGATGAAGTTGTCATCGACGAAGTAGATGCTGGCCGGAAAAGCCTTCTGTGAGACGATAAAGTCGAGTTCAGCCAGCAACTGCTGCGGCGACTTCATGCGCGGTTGCCGGCCGTACAGATTGGGGATGTCGCAGAACTCGCACAGATACGGACAGCCCGAAGAGAATTGCAGCGTGCCGAGCAGATAACTGCCCAACCGTACCTTCTCGTAAGCCGGCAGCGGAAAATCCGTCAGCGGCAAGCGTTCCCGGGTGATAAAGCGTGCCTGCTGCGAGGGCGGCGCGAGGGATTTATCGATCTGAGCAATCAGGGCGTCGGTTGCGTCTCCCAATTCCCCAATGTGCAGATAGTCATAGTCGGGATAATTATCCGGTGCCGCCGACACCGATGGACCACCGAGCACCGTGATCTTGCCTGCAGCCTTGGCGCGCTCGTGCAGATCGTGGATCTGCTGCGCTTGGATATGCATGCCGGTCACGAACACCACATCGGCCCATTCAAAATCTGCCGGCTTGGCGCGCGCGACATTCTCATCGAGGAAGCGCACCACCCACCGCTCCGGCAGGTATCCGGCGATGACCAGCAGTCCCTGCGGCGGCATGAATGCCCTGGCGCCGACCAGCCGCAGGGCATGGGACAAGGTGCCGAAGGCAGGCGCATAGGCCGGGAAAATGCACAACACTCGTCGGACCGTGCTCGTTACGACCTGGCAACGCACATCAGCACTCCCTCTAAGGTCACCGACAACGATGCTCGCAAACGCACAATGCCGTCACAATAGGACTTTTTGAAACGCGACGACTGCTTTTACCACGCGCGCATTACGGCTGCCTCGCCGCGCGATGCGCGGCAGCAGTGCATCGGCGGCTCATGCTTGCTTTAGCACCTGTCGAGAATATCGGGCATGTATCCCCTTGACACACGTAAAGGCTTGTAGTACGCTGTCTCCGAGCTAGGAGAGCAGCATGAAAAAGATGACAGTCAAGGCGTTTTTTGAGCGGTTTCCGAACGACGATACCTGCCTCGAACACGTCATGGATCTGCGCTACGGACGTTCGCGTAACTGCTTGAATCCTAAGTGCTCCAAGCCCACCGAGTACTACCGTCTGACTAACCGCCCCGCTTATAGCTGCAAACTCTGTGGCTATCACATCTATCCCTGTGCCGGAACTCCCTTTGAGAATACCCGTACGCCCCTTCAGTCGTGGTTCTACGCGATGTACTTGTTCACTACGACGCGTCATGGGGTGCCTGCGAAGGAGCTTCAGCGCCAGTTAGGCGTGACCTACAAGACCGCGTGGCGCATGGGCCATGAGATCAGGAAGTTCATGGGAATCGTGGATGGCGACGATGGCCTGTCCGGTCACGTCGAAATGGATGAGACTTGGGTCGGCGGCAAAGAGCGCGGACTGCACAAGCAAGTTGGACGCCCCACTATGGAGTCCAAAAAGACTGTGGTCTTTGGAATGGTTGAGCGAGGGGGCGATATTCTGACTCGCGCCCTCCCGGCAGCACGCAAGGAATACATTTTCCCGCTCATTGAGCATTACGTCGCTCCCGGCACCCACGTCAGCACGGATGAAGCGAAACTCTACAGGACGCTTCCAAAACTCGGTCTCTCGCATTCCAGTGTGGAGCATCGGCGCTTCGAATACGCCAGAGGCGAGACACACACCAACACGCTGGAAGGCTTCTGGTCGCAGTTCAAGAACAGCGTTCGCGGCACTCACAAGAGCATTTCCCGCAAGCACATGCAGAAGTATCTGGTCGAATTCGAATTCCGCTTCAATCTTCGCGGCCCTCAGGCTTCTTCGATGTTTGATCGTCTGATTCAGGCGTTTTAGCGCCAGACATTTTACCGATCAGCGATTCAAGCTGGTCGGCGTCACCTTCTGACGGATGCTCCTTAGCGAACCGGTCAAGCTGCCGCTTTTTGCGGGCTTCCGGAAGGCTGAGATATTTACCGCGTGACATAGATGCCGCCTATCTCGGTGCGGAAGGCGGAATATTACATTCCGGCCTTACAAATAAATGGTCTTTCCCATTAGCATCGTTAATGCAATCGCTAGGCGTATGAAATTTAGGTTCGATTACCGTCAAGCCATTTAGCCCTCGAATACAGAAAGCCGTTCCTGGTGGACAATCCTTGACCGCTCCAATTTCAGGAGCGCGTTTATAGAAAAATGAGAGATAGCAAAAGGCAGCGCTTACGCTTACGAAAGCGACGCCTAGAACTGATAGCTTTCCCCATGCGGGCCATTTTTCTGGGATGTTGCGCCATACAAACCAGAGCACTCCGACGCCTATCAGAGCCCAACCGATCCATTTAGGGAATTGATCGCCGACAATATTCATGCCGGTTCCAACCAGCACAGCGATAAAGGCGGCGGCGTCCACCCTTTTCTTTTGCACCCCCCTATCATAGCGCTTCCGTGCGCCAAGGGGATACATCCCGAATATCGCCGTATCTGATTGATTACTAGCCGTGGTTCTCGTGGCGCCGAGCTTACCGCGTGAGCATTCTTAGCGGGTTCCCGTCCTGACCCACAGGCGCTCCGAGCTCCCGTAGGGCGGCGATAGTGCCAACCAGCGCCGCGCGCGCATCGCTCGGTCGATCGCAAGCCAGCCAGTTGCAGCGTGCAAGCACTTGGTCAGTCAGCAAAGCAAGCAGACTTGCATTCGTGGCCTGGGTTGAATCGAATGGGGTGCCGTGGCGTGAGCCTCGCACGATGACCATAGCGGCTCCGATGAGCGCCGCGAGCTCACGCTTCTGCGCCAGCGGCACGTAGTCATGTTCGCCTGCAATGATCATCGTTCGACTGCGCAATCGATCGAGGCGCTCGCACGCCGTCCACCTCAGCGCCGCCTGCGCGGTCGCGACCGCGGCCTGTGCGGACGCAGCCCCGATCATGACGGTCCCCAATTTGCGCATCACACTTTGCCAGGGCTGCGGAAACATGCGCGCGGCCAGCAGCCACGCTGTTGCCTGTATGCCAAGCAAGCGAACCAAGGTAATTGGTATCCAGGCCTCGAGCCATTTGCGCCAATGATCGACGCGATAGCTTGCCAGACTGTTGATCAGCGCCAGGCGCGTGACCTGCTCCGGTCGCTGCAGGGACATCTCAAGTGCGACCGCCCCGCCCAGGGAAAAGCCCACGATGTTCACGGGCGATGCGCCGAGATGATCGAGCAGCCGCCAAAGGGTGCGGGCAAATTCAGGGATGTCATAGCCCTTGCGCGGCGGCGCGCTACGCCCGCTGCCTGGCAGGTCGGGTAGGATCAGGCGAAATTGACGCTGCAGCGCGGCGATTTGAAACGTCCAGCTCGTGGCGCGCAATCCGAGCCCATGAATCAGCAACACCGGCTCGCCGCGCCCACACACCGCGTAATGTAGTGCCAGCCCCTCATCGTCGAGTATTGGCATCGTTCAGATCCTCTGGCCGCACTGGCGCATGATCGGCCCGGCACAGGTCGGTTCCCATGGCAGGCAGGCTGGATTGCTTGTAGGCTAAGGCCGCTTTAGCGCAGGCACCGCTCGCGCGGCTGCAGCCCGATGTTATCGTCTGATGTCCTACAGACAACGGCGTGGCGTCACTGGGATATTCGCCAGGCGAGCATTGCCTTGGGCGCAAGCGCCATCAGGAGTGAAGCATGAAAACCTCTCTGCCCGTACTTCTTGCCGGCCTGTACATCGCCACAGCGAGCGGCCTCGCTGCGGGTGCTGTGAGCATCGATATTGACGTGGCGCCCCCAGCGCCGCGCGTCGAGGTTGTTCCCGCACCGCGTGTGGGCTATGTCTGGGCGCCTGGCTATTGGGAATGGCGCGGCGGTGCGCACGTTTGGATTCCCGGCCGCTGGATGGGTGAGCGTCACGGTTATCACTGGGTAGCGGATCGCTGGGACCAGGTGGGCGGACACTGGCATCACTTCCCAGGCCACTGGGAACGCTAAAGGCGCTGCGCCGCCGTTGTCAGTTCTCCCCGCCGACAGCGGGTGGATCGCTGGCGGGAAACGACTCGTCGAGGGCCTCATCGAGTAGCGCATCGACGTGCTCGTGCTCGGCCTCGTCGCCAGCGGCAGCCGCGCTCATCAGATCGGCGTATTCTTGATTTCGGCGCATGAAGGCGCGCGCATAGGCGCATTCGGGATTGACCGTCCAGCCCTCCTCCCGTGCCAGACGCAAGGCCGCGCTCGCCAGCCCTGCGGCGACGCCACGCCCGCTGATCGGCTCCGGCACCCTGATGTGAGCGATGGTCATGACACGATTGGCATAGCCATACTGCAACACCGCCCGATAGCCTGACAGCTCGGCAGTGAATTCCCGCGCCTTGGGATCATGCTGAATCAACAACGCCACTGCGACCCTGCTCCAAGATCAAGCTCGGGCCTATCGTATACCCAATGGCACCGCGCGACATCAGTACTGCAGGGTGCGCTCCAGCCTGGATAGCTGATCGGCGCCTCGATTGAGCACCATTGCCTCGAGCATGCGTGTCAACTCTTCCGCGCCGACCGGCTGGCAAAAGTAATTGCCCTGTGCTTCACCGCAGCGCTGCTGGCGAAGGTACTCGAGTTGTGGCCGCGTCTCCACACCTTCGGCCACAACGCGTATATTCAGATTTCTGCTCATGCTGATCACGGCGCTGACGATGCTGTCATTGTCGGTATCGGTCGTCAGATCACGCACGAACGATTCGTCTATCTTCAGGATATCGAACGGTAAGCGCCGTAAGTGCGCCAGGCTGGAATTAGCGATTCCAAAATCGTCCAGGGCAAGTTGAACGCCCAGATCCTTCAGCGCCCGAAGAACCGCTCCGACCCCTTCGAAGTCGTCCACCAGCAGCGCCTCGTTGATTTCAATTTCCAGATTTCCCGGCTCCCAGCCCTCCTCGGCGGTGATGGCGCGCATGTTGCTTAGAAACTCCTTGGCACGCAATTCGATTGCCGAGACGTTGATGGCGAGGCGCAACGCCGGCAGACCAGCATTGCGCCAGGCACGCAGTTGCCGACATGCTGTGCGCAGAACCCAACGGCCTATGGGCACGATTAAACCTGATTCCTCCGCTATGGGCATGAATTGTGCGGGCGACAACAAACCGCGCTGTGGGTGAGACCATCGCAGGAACACCTCGACGGCGACGAGCGCGCCTGCCATCAAATCTATCCGCGGCTGGTACTGCAATACGAATTCGCGACGATCAATGGCTCGGTGCAGACCGCTCTCGAGCGACTGGCGCTCGTGCGCATGGCGTTGCATGTTCGCCTCAAAGAAGCAATACATGTTCCCGCCTTCCTGTTTGGCTCGGTACATCGCCAGGTCGGCGTGCTTGGTCAATAATTCCGCGCTCATGCCGTCTTCGGGAAACGACGCGATGCCGATACTCGCGGTTGTGTAGAGCTCATGCCCGTCCAGCAAATAAGGCGTGCTCAGCGAGGCCCGGATCTTCTCAGCACACAGGGCAGCGTCCTGCGCATTCTTGATCTGCGCGAGCAACACCACGAACTCGTCCCCGCCCTGCCGACTGACCGTGTCTGAGCTGCGCACGCACTTGAGTAGACGCCCAGAGACGGTCTGCAGCACGCGATCGCCAATATCATGGCCCAACGAGTCATTGATGTGCTTGAAGCGGTCCAGATCAAGAAACAACACGGCGAGTTGTTGTTGTTGGCGGTGCGCCATCGCGATCGCCTGAGTCAGGCGATCATTCAATAAAACTCTGTTTGGCAGATCAGTGAGGCCGTCATGCTGAGCCTGATGCGACATCTTCAACGAAGCACTGCGCACCGCGCTCACGTTGCCTTTGGCGTCGCGAATAGGTGCCGTGCTGTCGTCGACCGCAGTGGATTCACCGTGCTTGCCGATCAGAACACTGTGCTCGGGTAATTTGACGATCTGCCCGCTTGTGAGAGCCAGTTTGATCGGATTCGATATCGGCTCCCGCTCCTCCTCTGTCATGATCCAAAACACCCGTTCAGCCGGTAACCCCGCGGCATCCGTCGATCGCCATCCGGTCAGAGTCTCGGCAACGGGGTTAAGGTAGCTGATGTTGCCTTGTGCATCCGCAGTAATGACCGCATCGCCGATACTCGCGAGGGTCACTTCGAACAATTCGCGCTGCTGGCGCAGCTCCTCGGTTTTGCTGACGAGCGCATCATTGGCGGCACTGAGCAACTCACGCTCCACACCCTGGCGAGCGATGCTGCTGGCGAGCTGCGGTGCCACCAGCTGCAGCTGCACAGGAGATGCTGCGGTGCTGGTCGGCGAAGACGAGCACTCGGGTTTATGAGTCGCGCTCATCCGATTGATGTTATGGGCGCACGCCCGGCGGGTCTGTAGGAGTTCATGCGATACGATGGCTACATCCAAGTGCTCAATGAAAGATCCCGCGACGCACGTAATAACGCACCGCATATGATATGGATGACAGAGCCTGGCAATGAGCGAATTGGTCACACGGTCATAACTCTGCGCAAGCGACTGCGGCGCACTCGGATGCCGCGATGGCTCAAGTCACACTCTGTAGGCGTCGTCTGACAGGTGGCTCCGATCCGCACTGAGGAGCCTCCTACGCGCGCAAGTACCGAAACGATACTTTTCTGCGCCGACAACGCCAAGCACACTTGTATCGCGAACCGCTCGCGGTTCACAGGTTAAAGCGTCAATTCATGAGCCATTCGGCAAGGTGGAGAACGGTGAAACTTCTAGCCCTGAGCTTGGTTGTAGCGATTCCGATAGTTCTCTCAGGCTGCATTAGCAGCAGTAGCCCTGCCCCGCCGGCGAAAACTACGACCGTCGTGGTGCCGGAGAATTCCTCCACTGTGGTGTGCTCCGATGGAACACATCCGCCGTGCAACTGATACAGTTGCCGCCAGCGTTTGGGGAAGAGCACGGTGTTAATGCCTTGCATAAAGCAGTAACCGGGAGCATGCAGCGATGGCAAAAGTACTGATAGCGGATGATCATCCGATGACGCGCGCCGGACTGCGCCATTTTCTCGAAGACGAGCGCAGCGTGACGCAAATCGGTGAGGCGGGTACCGGCGAGGAAACACTCGATCAACTGCGCTCGGGCAGCTGGGATCTCGTGATCCTGGATATCAATATGCCCGATCGGGGCGGACTAGACATCCTGCGACATGTGCGCGCGAGCTATCCGCAGGTCAAGGTGCTCGTGGTGAGTGCATTTCCCGAGAGGCAGTACGCAATCAACGCCATCAAGGCGGGCGCCGGCGGCTACCTGCCAAAGGAGAGCGCGTCCGAAGAATTACTCAGGGCGGTACGCGTGGTGGCCCTGGGACGTCGTTACGTGACGCCGAACATGGCCGAGCTCATGGCCTCCGAGCTCGATTCCAATAACAATGAACCCCTGCACAGACGGCTTTCGGAGCGCGAGTTTCAGATATTCTGCAAGCTGGCGGCCGGTCACACCGTCTCAGCGATCGCGAACGAACTGTGCCTTTCGGTCAAGACCGTAAGTACATATCGCACTCGAGTGCTGGAGAAGATGAGCCTGCTGACTAACGCAGATATCACAACTTATGCGTTGCGAAACGAATTGATTCATTGACTGCGCTGTAACACAGCTGCTGGCAGCGTCCGGGGCTCGGCTCTGGACGCTGCCGAGGCCTCAGCCTCGGGACTGAGAAGCTCGCTCAGAGGTTTGCTATGCATGGATCGCTGAGCCACCACTTTCAGCGACACCAGGCTGGGTATCGCGATGACGATACCCGCTATCCCCCACAGCCATCCGGCAAACCACAAGGCCAGGAACACCATGATGGGATGTAGCTCCAGCCGGCGCCCCACGACCAGCGGTTGCACCAGCTGACCCTCGATGGTTGCAAGCCCCAGATAGCTCAATGTCACTGCCGCGACGTGGCCCAGGCTGCTGAAAGTCACGAACGCAACTATGGTCAGCAGCAACAACGTTATCGCTGATCCGATATACGGTATGAAGTTAAGTACTGCGGCGACCGCTCCCCAAAGCCAGGGATTGGGCATTCCGTGTAAAGCTGTGACGCCAGCCGTGGCGATGCCGAGCCCGCAGTTAATCAGCGCGATGCTCATGTAGTATCGACTGAGCTCAGTGCGCACGGCATCGATCACCTTCAGCATGTGATTCGCCTGCGCGTGGCCAGTCAGCGCGGCGCTAATGCGCGCAAGCATTGGCGGGCCGCCCGCGAGCAGGAAAAAAGTCATGAGCGCTACGGCCACGATACTGACCGCAGCGTCGCGAGTCTCACCCAGGATCTGGGCAATTTCGCCGTGAGGCGTCGAGTCTGCCCATGGGTTGGCGCTTGCCGGCTGGGCGGCCGGTTTGGCAGCACGCGGCGACGGCAGCGCCGGTCTGCTCGAACGCGCGCGCGCTGCGGCCGACTGAGTGAAATCATCCAGCCCTGTGGCAAGCAATTCGAAGCGATTAAGCAGTTCGGCTATCGGGCGACTCTTCTCCTCTATTGTGCTTAAGGTCTGCGGCGCCGCCGCCCACCAGTCCTGTGCGGGGGTCCATAACAGATTAGCTGCCACCCCAAATGCGCAGACCAGCACCGCCATGATCCCGAATGCGGCGACGCCCCGTGGTACGCCGCGACGATTCAATAGCTCTACCGGTGCCGTGAGGAGCAGCGAAAAGAGCACGGCCAACGCCACGGGGGCAATTGCGGGGCGCGTGAAATACAGCACCGCCCCCATGCTAATCGTGGCCAGAATGCGCAGCGCCGTATTGCCGCGCGTCGTCATCGCGTCGGGACTCTTGCTACGTACTTGCATCAGCGGGATTCTAAGCCGCCCAGCCATAGCCTCCAGTGGGCGACTGCCGCGGCGATCTCGCGCCATCGTCCTACAATGCGCATATCATCGGTTAACTAAAGTCTGGTGCAGCTTGACTGGCTCAGCGAGGCGACGATGAAGACGTTTCACTGCGACGAATGCCAGAATCTGGTGTTTTTCGAAAACGCCCGGTGCCTGAACTGCGGCTATGCGTTGGCTTACCTGCCTGATCTGTCGGTCATGGCGGCCGTTCAGCAACAGGTAGACGGCCTCTGGCGGCCCAAATCAGGGGCAGACAGTGCTTTGTCCTATCGGCTTTGCGCCAATTATCAAGACAAGAATGTCTGCAATTGGGCCGTGCCAGAAAGCGACCCGGACCCGTTTTGCTTGTCCTGCCGATTGACCCACGTCATTCCGGATCTGTCGCGAAACAGCCGAGAGGTGTGGTATCGACTGGAAGTCGCCAAGCGACGTCTGATCTATGGCGTGCTCAGTCTTCATCTGCCCCTCAACAAGCAGGACGCGAATACACCCAACGGCGTCGCCTTTTCTTTTCTCGAGGATTCTCAGGAGCCCATTGGCGACTGTGGACGCATCCTGACGGGACACAACGACGGCATCATCACGATCAATATCGCAGAGGTCGACGATATCAAACGCGAGCAACAGCGCTTGCAGCACAATGAGCCGTATCGGACATTATTGGGACATTTTCGCCATGAGATCGGGCATTACTATTGGGACCGATTGATTGCCGGAACAGCAGCGCAGGATGCATTTCGCGCCAGATTTGGCGACGAGCGCATGGACTACGCCGCCGCACTTCAGCGTCATTACTCGCTTCCCCCGCCACCTGACTGGGCCAATAACTTCATAAGTGCCTACGCGAGCAGTCATCCGTGGGAAGATTGGGCCGAGTCGTGGGCGCACTTCATGCACATTACCGATGCGGTCGAGACAGCCGATGCGATTGGACTGTCACTGACGCCGCGGCGAGTTGATGAGCCCGTCTTGGCGGCGCGGACGGATTGTGCGCAGGCCGCGCCGCCGAGCTTCGATCGAATGATCGAACAATGGCTGCCCTTGAGCTATGTTGTCAACAATCTCAATCGGGGACTAGGCTTACCAGACAGCTATCCGTTCGTTCTGTCCCCGGTCGTGATCGAGAAGCTGCGCTTCGTGCACGACACGGTCGTTGCGGTCGGTCGCGGAAATCAGAGTTCCGGCGCCGCCGTCAAGGCTGCGTCGGTCGAGATCGAGGCGGTCGATAATCACGCCGCTGCGGTCAATGCGTAGGAAGCGCTATCGCAGCAGGCCAAACACTGCCACGCCACTGGGCGTGCCAACAAACACCTTGCCGTTCGCGATCACCGGCGTGATAAATTTCTCGCCGTTGCCGAAGGCATCGCGATTATTGGCCGCCTGGGTGCTGTTGTAGTACTCCTGAGTAAGATTTTCCGGGTTGTAAGCGTGCAGCACTGCCGCCCCGTTGGTGCTACTGAGCACAGCCCAGACGATCGCGTTGGTCGCACCGTTCGCCGAAATTGCGGGGGAAGTCCCGGGATAGCCGAATTGCGCGCTCGACTGTGAGCTCGGACTTGCCGACAGCAGCGCCTGGCTCAATGTAAAGGCCTTCAATGTCCCGCCCACATCGGCCACATAGACGCTGCCGTTGAAATACGCGGGCGCGGAATAAAGCCCCCCGGGTAGCGCGCCGTTCAGCGCCTGGTACACAGAGTTGCCATTTGGGTTGAATTTGCCAAGGTTGTCGCGATTCAGCAGCAGAAAGTTACCGTCTTTCCCACCGCCGATCAGCAGATGTTGCGTGTGGCCAGTCGCGTCCACCTGATCTGGAAGTATCAATAGCGACCCAGAACCCAAATCCACGTCGGCAGCTGATTCGGAGACCGTGGAGGTAGTAGTGAAATAATCGCTCACACTCAACGTGCTGCCGCTGACACTGAGCTTGATTGCGCTGTTGCCGTAATCGCTTTGACCCGGGAAGCCCGTGGCATTGAGCGTCGTATCAAACGTGCCGTTGCCCGCCAGCGCGTACAGCGCACCGTTGCTGTCGGCGGCAAGTCCCGTCGCATCCCAGATCGCCCCTTCCTCGCCGTTGGCCGTGAAGTTGAGCACGGCAGTCTGCGTCAGAGCGGTCTCGTTATAAGAGATTATCCAGCCGTTGTAGGGTTCGTGGTCGCAATGCGAAGCCCAGACCGTATAGATCTGACCGGCCAGCAGCAGCAATGCACCACGCTCCTTGTATTGGGCCGGATCGAAAGTCTGCACGCCGTTGGCGCTGTTCTCGCCGCTACCCGGATATGTTGCCGCAATCACGGCTGGCGCGAACAGATCGTCAAGTGATACGAGATCGAGCGCATGCAGTCGTTGGTGGTAGTTGCCGTCGTTGTCTTTCGACATGGCTACCACGAACAGAGCGCCGTGCGCTCCGACGCTGCGATCGATGACGGGGGTGGCGGTAATGCCAATTTCAGGCTCGACCTGATCGCAGCTGCGTGTGTCGCTGGGGGTCTCGTTGGCGCCCAGGAGCGAGACAGTCGCCAGCAGCGCACCGGAGTCGCCGTCATAAGCGTACACGCTGTCGTGCTCGGTCTCGACGTAGACCACGTTGCGCTGGCTGCCGTTGACCGTAAGAGCAGACACGATCAGTGGTGTCGCATCGACTGGGTCATCGGCGCTGAGCATCCGCAATAAGCCGAAGCTTGAACTGTTGACGTTGCTCGGTGTCAAGGTGGTTTCGGTCAGGTTCTGACCGGTACGCATCACATCGTTGTGATACATGAGTACATCAGTACCGAACGTGGTGTTGCCGCCAGTGGTGCTGCTGCCGCTACTGCTACTGGAAGCACCAGTGCTACTTGTGCTGCTGTTACTACTGGTGTCGTTGCCGCCTCCGCAGGAGATCAGCCACAGCGCCAGAAGGCCGAGTGCACACGTGCCGATCAAAGCCGCGGATCGCGATGCGATAGGCGCCTGCATAGATTGGGTATCTCAAGAAGGTCGGGGCAGGCCGAATTCCCTGCGATACTGCAATAGTACTGCTGCAGCGATCAACGGTGAGCTACTATCTGCCATATCATGAGCAGGGTCACTGATCAATCGCGAATCGAATCGGACTCGTCGCTGGCCCCGACACCCGAAGCGCTGATACATCAGAACATCGGCGACATTGCAGAGTTTCAGGAGCGCGAACAGCGCAAGGTCGGTCAGTCACAGCGACGGCTGGAAGCCCTGAGCGCTTTTCTAGGCCGTCCGCTGTATCTGCTTTCACTTTTATCTCTCGTGATAATCTGGATCGGCGGCAATACGATCCTCATATTGTTGGGCGAGAGGGCGCTCGATCCGCCACCATTCTCCTGGCTGCAAGGCTTCCTGACCCTGGCTGCGCTGGTGACAACCACCGTGGTGCTGATTGCGCAGAACCGGCAGACCAAGTTGGAGACTCAGCATGCGCATCTTGATCTGCAGGTAAATTTGTTGACCGAACAGAAGGTCAGCAAGATCATCGATCTGCTCGAGGAACTGCGCCGCGATCTGCCGATGGTCAGGAATCGGCACGACCCGGAGGCCGCCGCGTTACAACAGCGGACCGATACCGCTCAGGTGCTCAGCGCGCTGGCCAACGTGGGTGTGGGCGATACTGCACAGGCAGCACCGGACGCGCAGCAGGCTGCAGCCGAACGCTAACGCCCCGGCCACGCATCATTGCATGCGCGGCGGTACAGCCTGCTCGCTGTTGGCCACTACGATCTCAACGCGTCTGTTGAGCTGGCGCCCAGCACTGTTGTCATTGCTCGCGACCGGATACGATTCACCGAAGCCGCGCACTGCTATGCGTGAAGGATCAACGCCGCGCGCCAACAGTGCCTCGCGCACAGCTTCCGCACGCCGCTCGGACAATGCCTGATTAAACCCCTCGCTGCCCACGGAATCGGTGAAGCCCTCAACCTCTATGGGCCGGTCGGGTGCATCCTTCAGCGCAGCGGCCAGCTGATCAAGCGTGCGCTCGGCGCCTGGCTGCAGGGTCGCCTTGCCGGTCGCAAACAACACATCGCGAAGCGTGATGATGGTGCCGCGCGGGGTTTGTTTGGCCTGCAGACTCGCCAGCTCGTCCTGAAAGCGCTGCTTGGCGGCTTCGGCATCCTGCGCCTGCGCCTGAGCTTGCTGCGCCTGCGCCTCTGCTACCTTTGCCTGGGCTTGCGCGTCCTTCGCCGAAGCTTCTGCGACCTCGGCCCGGACGGTAGCGGATTGCGCCTCGCGGGTGCGAGCGGCAAGCTCGATGCGTTGACGCTCGACTTCGCCCTGAGCAACATGATCATCCGACGCCTTCTGTGCGCCGACGGCCAGTGCCAGCCGCGCAGTTTGCGAAGCCATGTAGGCGTAGTGATCGACCTCGACCGGTTTGCGCGCTTGCGCCGCCGCATCGGCGCTTTGCAGCAGCTGATTGGCCTTTTTGAGATCAAGCTCGTCATAGCGCATGACGTCCGGAGACGATTGGGCCTCACTCACCTCGGCGTGCGCGGCATCCAGCGCTGGATAGGATGGCGGCGCGCTGGCACAACCTGCCATTATCGCGCTTATCGCGAAACCCACGCTGCTCAGCGCCGGCACTGCGAAACGTCGAATTGTCGGTTTCATTTTCATTGCTGTGCTCCTATCTACGCATGTTGACGCGCCACTAGGGCGTCGAGCGATTGGTCTCGGCGCGTAGCGCATCGAGGCTGCGGTCAAGCTCGTTAGCTGCACGCCGCGAGCGAGCGGCCTGCGCGGAAGCCTCCGCCAGTCGCCCATCGACTTGCGCCTCATCGGCGAGGCGCGCGGCGGCAATAGCCCCCGCTGAATTGTGCGGGCTGGCCTTGGCAGCTGCGAGTTTGTCGCGCGCCGCCTGAAGCTCCACGGGCGCCAGTTCAGTGGCGCCGGCCTGCTCAGCTCGCTCGATACTCGCCTGCGCGAGCGCAAAGTGATCGGTCGGCATGCGCGTTGTCGCGCAGCCGGAAATGCCCGACAAACAGATCAGTGCTCCTGCGCTGAACGCCGTCAGAGAATACTTGTGCTCATTCATACGAAATCCTCGGCGTCGCGGTCACCCGCTAAGTAGCGCCGATGGTTGCAGCTTTCAAAAAGCAATGTCGTCGGCATACGCAGAGTCTGCATGTCAGGTGCATCCTACGGCTGCGATGTGTCGAAGCACCCTGGGTTTCAGTGCGCGTGCGCGTCGCGAAGGTTTCCGATGAGATCGGCCAATTGCTCGTAGTCGCTGGACTTATTCAGAAAGTGATCCGCGCCCAGTCGTTGGGCGTATTGGCGGTATTCGGGCAACGCATAGTTGGTGAGCACCACGACCGCAGGCCGCTGCGTACCCAGTCCGCGAAGCACGCCAAAGCCCGTGCCCTGCTTGAGTTGCAGGTCAAGCACGATAACGTCAACGGTCTGTGCGCGCACGCAGGCGGTCGCCGCAATCTCAGTGTCGACGGTTGCGATTACCTCGACGCCCTCGAGCGCCGTGAGGGCTTCGCGCAGCCGCTCGGCTATGACCTCAGAATCTTCAACCAGCAGCACGTTTAATGACGTTGCGCCGGATCGTTTGTGGGTTTGTGCGTCCAACGCCGCCTCCTGGCTGACCGTGCGAGCAGATTGTTCAGTCCACCCGCAACATGGCCTATCTCAGGCTTTGCTTGCAGGCGGTGTGGACCTCGCCGAACGCGCGCCCGCATCGGATCATTTCATCGGACGTCAGGTACGGGAGTATTCCGGCGCTCCTACAGCGGCCGGCTCCTGCGCTCTGATGCTGCTCCACGGCACGCGCGCGAGGACGCTGGTACCGCGCCCCGTGGCATTGGGGCCGATATTCAATTGCCCGTTCAGGGGGGACATGCGCAAGCGCATTGCGGACAGACCGTGCGAGTCCTGGCTCGTGAGTCGCTCGCGCGGGATGCCGATGCCATCGTCTCGAATCCTCAACACCAGAAAATCCTCTTCGTGGATCATTTCGAGGATCACATGCCTGGCATGTGCATGACGTACGACGTTAGACAGGGCTTCCTGCACGACCCGAAAAAGCGCGATGCTCTGTCGACCCAGGACCGGCAGGGGTTCGGGCGGAAAGCTGTGTTCGAAGTGCACGCCCGCGGGGCGGCATGAGTCTTCGAGCAGCCAGCGCAACGCAGGCACGAGGCCCAGATTGTCGAGTAGTGAAGGCCGCAGCGCCTCGATGATGCGACTTTTGCTCGCAAGGGCCAGCTCGAGTGACCGCAGTACCCGCTCCCAGTGCGCCCGGACATCGATATCCGCACCATCGAGCCTGCGCTTGAGCCAGACGATGTCCATTTTCGTCGCGACAAGCAGGCCGCCGAGCTCATCATGCAGCAGGCGCGCCAGTTGATACTTCTCCGCCTCGGCTTGCTGCTGCAGGTGTGTGGACAAGGATGACAACGCGCTCACGCGATCTTCCAGAGCGTGCTCCGCCGCCACACTCTGCGATCGTGTGGCCGCCGATAATCTGCGCTCACTCCATATTCTCGCCGCTGCAAATCCTGCCGCGACGCTGACCGCCGATCCCAGAATTAAGGTCGAGTAATTCACTGAGAACACGCAACGCGACGCAAGGCTAGTATCGCACCGGCGGTGCGATCCGCTCCCCAGCAACGACGCGCCTGTGGTGTCGGTTGTGGCCTACAGCCGCGATGCCCCGCTCTTGCGGCTCGCACCGTGCGCGCCGTGGCCACGCCTGCCGCTCAGAGGCGGCCCATGAGAGCGAGAATAATGACGATCAGAAGCACCAGCCCCAGTCCGCTGCTGGGGTAATAACCCCAGCCCGCGCTGTAGGGCCAGGCCGGAAGCGCGCCGATCAGCAAAATGATGATTAGGATAAGGGCTATCGTTCGCATGCGTTATTCCCCTTGGTACCGATTCTTGTTACGACCATGATTGTGGTGACGGGCGTCCGCACTGATATGGGACTCAAATAACCGATGCGATCACGATCAATGCGATCGCGACGCGGAAGAAGAGCTGCGATTCGATCGACGCGGCACGCGCGTGCCTGAGCGCCGCGCCTCCGACAGCCCGATCGCTATCGCCTGCTTGGGATTGGTGACTTTCTTTCCTGAGCTGCCACTGCGCAGCGTGCCTTGCTTCATTTCGTGCATGGCTCTGCCCACTTTCTGCTCGCTGTACTTGCTGTATTTGCGCGCCATGATGTGCTGACCCTCAACGGTTGATGCTCGCTGGAAGAACTGCCCTGAAGCTATCCCGCGTCGCTCGAGGCGAACGTCGGAGCAAACCCCGTAACAACGTAAGATACTTCCCAGATCCGGCTGCCCGACGCAGCGTCGGCTTAACGGGTTTGCGAGAAAAACCCGCGAGAAAAACGTATTGATACTAAATCTAGTATTATTACGTAACAATATGTTTTTGTAGTAATAAGTACAGCTACCCCTGCGCGCTTCCCACTAGCGACGCAGCCAGGTCGTCAGCGAGTTCAGCTCCGCGCGAGTCGGCTATCGGCGCGAACAGCGGCTAGCGAGTGCGTAGCGCTCCGTCTATTGGCGCTGCTTATCCTCGGGTTTGGGCTTCGGCTTCGGCGGCGGACGCTTATTAGCCACCCGCGTCTGAGGCTTGTTGGCCACCGGAGCCTTGCCATTGGCCGATTGCGGATGCGCCGTGTTGTTCTGTACCCCGGGCGGTGTGTGCGTCTGATTCAATCCGGCGACCGTTGGATTCGGGCCGTGCTGAGTCCCGGGACCGTTGCTGCCCGGCGCACCGGTGTTGGCGGGATGCACATTTGAGCCGGGAGACGTGCTCGCGCCGTGGGCACTGACGACGCCCGGGCCGCTAAACGCACCGGCTCTCGCCGTCGCCGCAATGGCCGGATGACCGCCATTTGTGCGGGCAGACAACGCCGGATTTGTGCTGGCCGCCTGCACGTGCGCGCTTTGCGCCGTCGTCGGCGGGACGTGCGTCTCCTGCGCCGCCGCTCTTTCCTGCGCAGTCGCAGTGGCCGCGACGCCACCGGGTCCGCCGTTATAGCTGACCTTGTTGACCGTGACGTTATTGTTGACCACGGTCTGGTTATAGGTGTTGTGAATGATCGTCGTGTTGACGTTGTTCACCGCGGTGTTATACGCAAAATGACCGCCATCCCAGCGTCCGCCGACAAAGCCCACGCCGACGTATCCGAAACCGTAATTCACGCCGCCGTAGAATCCGACGTGCGCGCCCCAATAGCCGGCGTGAAATCCATATAAACCGCCAGCAAAGCCCCAGTAGCCCGGTGTCCACAGCAGGCCGACCTGCGGAGGCTGGACCCAGGTGCCAGGCACCCAGAAGTAGCCTGCCGCGCCATAGTGCCAGTAGCCAGGCGTCCAGATATAGCCGTCCTCGGGAATGGGCGGCTGCTCGTACTCAGGCAGCGGCGGCGGCGCTTCGCTCGCTGTCACTGATACTTCTACGGCCGGTGCTGCCACTTCGACAGCGACAGGGGCTGGCGCGACATAGACAGGCGGCGGCGCGTAGACGCGCGCTTGCACGGCACAGCCGGCTAGAAATGCGATGCCGGACAGTGCGAGCAGCCGCTGGGCTCCATAAGCACATGCCTTGAACCGAGCATTGTTGAATTCTGACATGAGACCCCTTCCCTAGAATCGTATGCGACAGCCTAAGCATTGAGGCGCTATTGCTAATACCGAGAACGTCACAGTTCGTAGTCGGTTTACCGTGCGCTGCAAATATACAGGGTCAGGGTGAAGGTCTCTGTGCGTTAGCGAATAGAGGAGCGTTAAAAAAAATGGGGCACTTCCCTATTCGCCAAACGGCGACAGCGCAGTAGAGCTCATGACTTGACACCGCGTGGCTGCGCGTGCTGCCCCAGAATAAAAGTCGCAGCGATCGCGCGATCGTCCCCGAGGATCATGTACAGCAGCAGGCGCTCTGAGAGGGTGCGAGCCTGCGCCGTACGTCTTGCAAGCAAGGGTGTTGCCTGCGGATCGAGCACGATGAAGTCAGCTTCGCCACCAGGGATGAAGTGCCCGATTTTGTCCGCGAGCCCAAGCAGCCGCGCACCGGCGAGCGTACTCAGATAAAAAGCGCGCAGCGGCGTGAGGGACTGTCCAAGCAGGTGCGCGACCTTGTAGGCCTCAGCCATGGTGCGCAGCATGCTGAAGCTGCTGCCGCCACCGACGTCCGTTGCCAGGGCGTAGCGCATGCCAGCCGCATCACTGGCCTCGAGGTCGAATAGGCCACTGCCCAGGTAAAGATTCGAGCTCGGTGCAAACGCCGCGCCGGCACCGCTCGCGGCCAACCGCCGTCGATCGGCTTCGTCCAGGTATATGCAGTGCGCGTAGGTAGCTCGCTCGCGCAGCAAACCGAAGCGATCGTACACATCAAGGTAACTTCGAGTGTCCGGGAACAGCTCGCGTACCCAGTCGATCTCTGCGCGGGTCTCAGCCAGATGACTGTGTATGAATACATCGGGATACGCGCGCGCGAGACGGCCGGCACTCTCCAATTGCGCGACCGATGAGGTTGGTGCAAAGCGCGGTGTTATTGCATAGTGCAATCGATCGCGGCCGTGCCAGCGCTCGATCAGCTCTCGCATTTCGCGCTCGCCCGCAGCCGGGCTCTCGAACCATTCCGTCGGACAATTGCGATCCATGAGCGTCTTGCCGGCAATCATGCGCATACCGCGCGCCGCTGCGGCCTCAAAGAACGCATCGACAGAGCTCTTGTGCACCGTGCCGAGCACCTGCGCGGTAGTTGTGCCGTTTCGCAGCAGCTCATCGAGAAAGAATTCAGCCACGCCATGCGCGTGCTTCGGGTCCGCAAAGCGTTGCTCGGCGGGATAGGTGTAGCGTTCCAGCCATTCGAGCAGATTTTTACCACCCGAGGCGATGACGTCGGTCTGCACGTAATGGATATGCGTATCGATAAAACCGGGCATGATCAGCCCGTTACCATGCTCTATAACCGTGAGCTCACCGCTGGCTTCGCGCAGCAGCGCCGAAGCCGGTCCGACCGCCTCGATATGACCTCCCGCGACTATCAGGGCGCCCTGCTCCCAATACTCAAAGGCTTCCGAGCTGTCGTGCGCGCCAGGATCGGCACGAAAGTGCAGAATCGAGCCGCAATGGGCGACGCGAGACACGGCTAGCTCGGGTGGAAACTGCGCCCCAGCGAGGCTGGTTGATTCAGCAGAATCGTCCTCGGGTCGCGGCAGATGACGACCAGCACGATGATCGTTGCCGCATAAGGCAGCATCGAGAGAAACTCGCTCGGTATGTGTACGCCCAGGCCTTGAGCGTACAACTGCAGTACGGTCACGGCGCCGAACAGGTAGGCGCCGCCGAGCACGCGCCAGGGCTTCCAGGTACCGAACACGACGAGCGCCAGCGCGATCCAGCCGCGCCCCGCACTCATGCCCTCGACCCACATCGGCGTCAAGGCCGTGGATAGATATGCGCCGGCGATGCCACTCATGGCTCCGCCAAAGAGAACTGCCAGATAGCGAATGCGCGTAACGGGCTCTCCAAGGGCGTGCGCGATCGCAGGCGCCTCCCCAACCGCCCGCAGGCGCAGTCCCAGACGCGTGCGCTTGAGCAGCCACGCTATGAGCGCGCACAGCGCAACCGACAGGTAGACGAGCGGATCATAGTGAAACAGCAGCGGACCGAGCACGGGCAGATCAGTGAGCATCGGCAGGTGCACGGCCGGTACTCGGGAAATCGGCAGACCCACGAAGCTGCGGCCCGCGAACGCGCTCAACCCTACGCCAAACAGGGTCAACGCCATGCCGGTGGCAATCTGATTGGTTTGCAGACTCAGCGTCAGCACTGCAAACAGCAACGCAATGAGCACACCGGCAGCAGCAGCAGCCAGGAATGCGAGCAGCAGGCTGCCGCTGGATACGCCCACGGCGAAACCGCTCATCGCTCCGACCAGCATCATGCCCTCCACACCCAGATTCAACACACCGGCACGCTCGGTGATCAATTCTCCGAGGGCGGCGAAGATCAGCGGCGTCGCAGCACCAAATGCGCTGGCAGCAATGGCGACCCAGGTGCCGATGTTCATGCGGCGCTGGGCTCCCGTACGCGCGGCCTGCTCGGATGCGCACGGCGCAATCGGAAATTGATAAATAGCTCCGCCGCGAGTAGGAAAAACAGCAACGCTCCCTGAAACAGCCCGCTCACCGATGAAGGCAGCTGCAATTCCAGCTGTGCCGATTCACCGCCCAGATACAGCGCCGACATCAACAGCGACGCCAGGACAATCCCGAGCGGATGCAGCCGTCCCAGGAAGGCGACGATGATGGCCGCGTAGCCATAGCCCGGCGAGATGACAGGCTGCAGTAAACCGATTGGCCCGGCGACCTCGCAGATACCGGCCAATCCCGCCGCACCGCCGCCGATCATCATGGCCAGCCAGATATTTGCCCGCTCACTGATTCCCGCGTATGCGGCGGCGGCCGGTGCCGAGCCGCCGACACGCAATCGATAGCCGGCCGCGGTTGCTGTGCCGAACCACCAGGACAATCCTGCCAATAGCAACGCGAACACGAATCCGAGGTTCACTCGCGCACCGGCGAACAATGTCGGGATCAGCGCATTGTCAGCAAATGGCGGTGATTGTGGAAAGTTCTGACCGGCTGGATCGCGCCAGGGCCCATGCACGAGGTAGGAAAGCAGCAATTGTGCAATGTAGACGAGCATCAGGCTTACGAAGATCTCACTGGTGCGAAAGCGCGTGCGCAGAAATGCCGGAATCGCCGCCCAGGCCATGCCGCCGAGCACCGCTGCAATGAGCATTGCAGGGAGGGCCCAATGTGCCAGGAAGGCACCGCAGTACAGACCCACGCCGCCACCGGTGATCGCACCGAGAGTGAACTGACCCTCGGCGCCAATATTCCATACGTTGGCTCGATAGCCTGGAGCGACGCCCAATGCGCAGAGCATCAACGGCGTGGCCTTGAGCAACAGCTCGCCGATGCCATAGAGCGAGCTGACGGGCTCGACGAAGAAAACCTTGAAGGCGGCCAGCGGATCCTTGCCCATGGCACCGAGCACCAAAAAGCCGGTGATCAGCATCGCCAGGGCGGCCAGCGGCGAGGAAATGATGCGCATCATCGTCGAAGCCCTTGGGCGCCGCTCCAGCCGCAGCGCCCAAGCGCTCGGATCAAACCGCCGCATGTTCCACGCCTGCGGGCGCCGCCTCAAAACCGCCGGTCATCCATTGCCCGATCGTCTCACCGGTTAACTGCCCGCTCGGCACCGCCATGGATAGGCGCCCTGCGGCCAGCACCGCCAAACGATCACAAATCGCGAACAACTCATCGAGCTCCTCAGAAATGACCAACACCGCGACGCCTGCCTGGCGCAGCTCGATCAGCGCCTGGCGAATCTGCAGCGAGGATCCAATGTCAACGCCCCAGGTCGGCTGCGCGACCAGCAGCACTTTCGGGCACAGGCGGATTTCGCGTCCGACGATGAACTTCTGCAGATTGCCGCCCGAAAGACTGTCGGCGCGAGCCCACTCGCTCTCGCAGACGACGGAAAATTCAGCGATGATAGCGCGCGCGAAGGCGCCGGCCGCATCGCGTTGAACCAAGCCGTGGCGCACGAGTCCGGCGCCAGCGCCCGTGAGCACGCAGTTGTCGGCCAAGTCCATTGCCGGCACCGCTCCGCGCCCGAGCCGCTCTTCGGGCACGAAACCCAACCCCAGCTGCCGTCGCTGGGCAGGATTCAATTGCCCCACTTGCTGACCGCACAGGCGCACCATCGCGCGCTCGCCGCACAGTGTCTCGCCCGAAATCGCCGCCTGCAGCTCTTTCTGTCCGTTGCCGGAGACCCCAGCGATGCCTACGATCTCGCCACTGCGCACACGCAGGTTGAGGTCCCGCAACGCGGTTCCAAACGGATCCTCGGTAGGCAGCGTGAGTGCGATGAGCTCGAGCTGTACGGCTCCCGCTGCCTGCGGTTGCAGGTGGCACTCCTTGAGCTCAGTGCCGACCATGAGGCGCGCCAGGCTCGCGTTGCTTTCCTGCCGCGGGATCGCGGCGCCGCTGACTCTGCCATTGCGCAACACTGTCGCCACATCGCACAGCTCGCGGATCTCATCGAGCTTATGGCTGATATAGAGAATGCTTAAACCCTCCTCGGCCAGACGGCGCAGGGTCGCAAACAGTTCGCGCACCGCCTGCGGTGTGAGCACCGAGGTCGGCTCATCCATGATCAGCAGGCGCGGCGACTGCAGCAGACAACGCACGATCTCCACGCGCTGGCGCTCGCCCACCGACATGCTGTGCACCAGTCGTTGCGCATCGATCGGCAGACCGTAACGTTCGGAGACGCTATGGATGCGCGCCGCGAGCTGCGCGGCCGCGACACGCTCGTCAAGCGCCAGGGAGATGTTCTCGGCCACGGTCAGCGTCTCGAACAGCGCGAAGTGCTGAAATACCATGCCGATACCTAAGCGGCGCGCCTGTGCGGGGCTGCGGATCGTGACCGGTGCGCCCTCCCACTCGATGCTGCCGCTATCCGGCTGGGTCACGCCGTAGACGATCTTCATGAGCGTGCTTTTGCCGGCGCCGTTTTCACCCAGGACCGCGTGAATTTCTCCAGCCGCGACGCTCAGGTCGACTGCCTCGTTCGCAATCACGTCCCCGTAGCGCTTGCTGATGCCGCGAAGAATCAAGCGCGGCACGGCGCTGCCCGACCTTGCGCGCTGTCCCGCCCCCCGAGCCTCTAGCGCCGCGTTGACGGCCTGAGATTGCCAGCCGAGCCTGCCCATCGCGATCCGCACCCTGTCGCCGTCTCGCAAAACACTATAGCTGGGTTAATGAGGGCCTGCCGCGGCGCGTTTGCGCCGCGAGTGAGCACCTCGCCATGGCGGCACTGAGCGCGCACCGTTTCACGGCAACGAGCCATTGCTCGGACCAAGTTGGTGCGCGCGGCCGCAGCCCTCGAGCTCGTACAGCCGCAGCTACTGCGGCCGCCTAATCCTATACAATCGAGCTCCGCCCATGTACGGCAGATCGAGCTCAAGACTCATGCCACATCGATGGTATCGCAAGCTTGCAAGCGTGGCGCTGCTCGGTCTCGGCACGCTGTGCGCCGCGGCCAGCGGCCCAATCAAGGTAGCCTTCGTCTATGTCGGACCGATCGCCGACGGCGGCTGGTCGTACCAACACAACCTGGGACGCCTGGCGCTGCAGAAGGAACTCGGCGCGAGGATCGAGACCAGCTATGTCGAGAGCGTGCCGGAGACGGCTGACGCCGAGCGCGTGATTCGCCAGCTCGCAGCGAAGGACTATGCCGTGATCTTCACCACTTCCTTCGGTTACATGGACCCGACGCTGAAGGTTGCCAAGCTGTTTCCGCAGGTGCGCTTCGAGCATGCGACCGGCTACAAAGTCAGCACCAATGTGGTCACCTACGAGGCACGCTTCTACGAAGGCGCCTATCTGCTCGGCGTCATTGCCGGACGCATGACCAAGACCAACACGCTCGGTTACGTCGGCTCCTTTCCGATTCCGGAGGTACTACGCAATATCGATGCGTTTACGCTCGGCGCGCGCAGCGTGAATCCAAAAGTACACACCAAGGTCGTCTGGGTCGATACCTGGTATGACCCGGGCAAAGAGCGCCAGGCGGCTGAAGCCCTGATCGCCCAGGGGGCTGACGTACTGGGTCAAAACACGGACTCCCCTGCCACGGTTCAGGTCGCCGAGGAGAAGGGCCTATATGCCTTCGGCTGGGATTCAGACATGGCCAAATATGGCCCGCACGCGCAGCTGACCGCCAACACGGAGAATTGGGGACCGTATTACATCGATGAAGTCAACAAGGCTCTTGATGGCTCCTGGACGGGTGCCCGCAAGAATCGCCTGGGAATCAAAGAAGGAGTGGTCGTACTCACGCCACTCAATGCAGCGATACCGACGGATGTGGCTCGCCTCTTCGATACCAGGAAGCAGGCGATTGTGGCAGGCAGCCTGCTGCCTTTCACCGGCCCCATCAAGGACAACACGGGTACGCTGCGAGTGCCGGCAGGCAGCTCGCTTGCGGTCGAAGACATGGCCGCTATCAATTGGTACGTGGACGGGGTGGACGGCTCAGTACCGAAGTAAAGCCCGAGGCAGCGCGCGCCGCGCGCGGCCCGCGGCAAAATTCTTCAGCCAACCAAATCATTGAGCCGATATTCGGCGATCAACTCGATCTGCCGCAGTGCCGTGCGCCGCTCTTGCGGCTCCTCGTTGGCGAGGCGACGCCGGCAGTTCTCGAGGATGGATGCCGAGTCATGGCCGCGCACCGCGATAATGAATGGAAAGTCAAACTTCTCGAGGTAGGCGGCATTGAGCTGCTCGATCTGCGTGAGCACTGCGCTCGTGACCGCATCGAGCCCGGCACGCTGCTGCTCGCGGGCCGATGCGGCGGTGAGCTCGAGACGATTGCGGCCACGCGCGGCGAGCTGCGGATGCGCCCGGATGAGTCTGAGCTGCTCCTCGGGCGTCGCGGCCTGAACCGCTGCGCGCATCGCCTCCAATAATTGCGCGCGCGTCGCGAACGGGCGCATGGCCGCGACACGTTCGGGGACCCACGGGGAGTGCTCGAACACGCCGCCGAGTGTCGCGATGAACTCTGATGCCGGGAGCGCGTTCAAGGCCTCTAGGGTAATCATATGATCTAGCGCGCGCTGGCATGGACCAGCCAGGTAAGCAGCACCCCACGCTCCTCCTCCGTGATGCCTGTCAGATTGCCCAGCGGCATGGCGCGCGTGGCGAGCTGCTGCTGCACTTCGGGCCGGTGCGCCATGATCTGATCGAGCCGTTCCAGTACCAGGCCGTTGGGGGCAGCGCTGAAGCCTGCCTGGGTGGGGGTCTGGGCATGACAGGGGGTGCAGCGCTGCGTGATGATCCGCTGCACATCCGCGATTTCGATCTCCCGCGCCCCACTGCCCGCCGCCGCAACCTGAGGCCCGCGCAACGGCGCCAGCGCGAACACCACGGCGGCGAACGCCGCTGCGGCCAACAGCGCCGGAAGCGCCGGAGTATGCCCGCCGCGCTGCGCTGCCTTATGCCGTGCCACGAACCAGGCCCTGATACTGGCGCCGGCAAAGCACAGCGTCACAAGCACCAGCCAGTTATAGCGCGCACCATAGGTCATCGCGTAATGGTTGCTGATCATCGTGAACAGAACCGGCAACGTGAAATAGGTGTTGTGCACCGAGCGCTGCTTGCCACGCTGCCCCGGCGCGGGATCCGGATCGCGACCCTCGCGTTTAGCCCGAACCAGTTCGCGCTGACCGGGAATGATCACGAACAGCACGTTGGCGACCATGATCGTGCCCAATGCCGAACCGAACACCATGAAGGCACCGCGGCCGCTGAACAATTGGCACAGTCCCCAGGCCTCGGCCGTGAAGGCGATGCCCAGAGCCACCGCGAGCGCGGCCGGTTTGCGCCCCAGTACCGAGCGGCATGCCGTATCGTAGACAAACCAGCTGCCGAGCAATGCCGTCAGCGCAATCGCGATGGCCGTGGGCCGCGTCAATGCCGCCACGCTCGGATCGATCAGATAGGCCTCGGCGCGCCAGAAATACAGCAGGCACAGCAGGCCGAAGCCTGATAACCAGGTTGTATAGGCTTCCCAGTAGAACCAGTGCAATGTCGCGGGCAGCATCCTGGGCGCAACGCGATACTTCTGCGAGTGGTAAAAGCCGCCGCCATGCACGGCCCAGAGCTCACCGGACACGTCGCCTTGCGTGCCAGCCTGATCCGCGATTGGCGCAAGCAGATGATTATCGAGCCATACGAAATAGAATGAGGCCCCAATCCAGGCAATGCCGGCCACGATGTGCAGCCAGCGCACCAGCAGGCCGAGCCAGTCCAGCAGGTAAGTGAGCACGATTAGATCGAGCCGCAGGTCGCGCAGCGCTCGCTCGTGCACTCCATCGTCGTTGCTGCAGGAGATGATGCACGCTGCTGCGGCTCAACGTCGGCCGCGAATTGCTGCAGGAGTTGCGCCGCGATGCCGACTGCAATTGCCGCCGGCCATTTACTCGCAATGTCGATCATGCCGATCGGGCACACGAGCCGCGCGATGCGCTCGGCGCCCAGTCCGTCGCGCGCGAGTCGCGCGCGAAAGCGCGCAGCCTTGCTCGCCGAGCCGATCAGGCCGGCCCAGGCGAAATCGTCGCGCTCGAGAATGCTTCGGCACAGCGCGTAGTCGAGGGGGTGACTGTGTGTGAGCACCAGAAAGAACGCGCCCGCGGGCGCCGCCGCGACGCTGGCGACAGGGTCCGTGCGATACAGGACCTGCATCGAATCCGACCACGGCGCAGGCAGCAGCTCGATGCGCGAATCGATCCAGCTCAGATGCAGCGGCAGCTCGCTCAGAATGCGAGCCAGCGCCTGTCCGACATGCCCCGCGCCGTAGAGCCACACCGGCGGCAAGGGATTGTCCAGGCGCTCCATGAATCGCACTGGTTCGGCGCCTATGCTTTGCAGGCGCGGCAGGGCTCGTGCGTGTGACGCCTGCAGGAGCTGGTCACACTCCACACCTGCGCCCAGCTGGCCTACCAATTCCCGGTGCACGCCATTGGAATTGACCGTACTGACCAGCACGGCAGGTCCGCGGCGTGCGCACTGTATAGCTTGATGCAATAGCGTGAGCTCGGCGCGCGTATAGCGCTCGAGCCACAGTTCCACGACGCCCCCACAGCATTGGGCGCGCTCGACCCCGAGCACCACACGCTGCAGCCGTGCCGGCACTGCCGGCTCGCCGAGCAAAGCCCGGGCGGCGGCCAGTGCCTGCCATTCAAGCTGTCCGCCGCCGATGCTTCCCTCGGTAATGCCCTGACCAACGAGCATGCTGGCGCCGGCTTCACGCGGCGCCGAACCGCGCACCGTGGCAAGCACCACACGAACCACAACCGCTTCGCGCTGCAACGCCAGCACGAGGCGCTGCGGCCAGTGCCGCAGGGACTTGAGCCAGGCCATGTCCTGCACCGCTGCAGCCATCGCAGCAGGCCGTTGCAACGAGGCTCGCGCGCTCATGCGTCCTTCTCGCGCCGAACAGCCGCGATGGCACGCAGCACGGCCTCTGGCGTGGCGGGCGCACTGAGATCGGGAACTGCGTGTCGGGCACCGCAGCTCGCGATGGCGTCTCTGATTGCGTGGAACGCGGAAATGGCCAACATCAACGGCGGCTCCCCGACCGCCTTGGAGCGATAAATTGTCTCTTGCCGGTTAGGCTCGTCCTGCAGCAAGTTCACGCTCGTTCGCTGCGGCCAATCGCGTACCGTCGGAATCTTGTAGGTCGATGGCGCGTGCGTCTGCAGCTCGCCCTGCGCATTCCACCACAATTCCTCCGAGGTAAGCCAGCCGACACCTTGAATAAAGCCGCCCTCGATCTGCCCGAGGTCTATCGCAGGGTTCAGCGAGGAACCCACATCGTGCAGAATGTCCACACATAAGAGTTGCGTTTCACCGGTCAAGGTATCGATGGCCACCTCACTGACGGCTGCGCCGTAGGCGAAATAGAAGAACGGCCGCCCGCGCAGCGCCGTCTTGTCCCAGGCGATCTTCGGCGTGCGGTAGAAGCCGGTTGCCGACAGCGCAATGCGTGCTCTATAGGCCTGTCGCACCAGCTCGGTGAAGTCCATCTCCTGCTCACCGGCGAACACCCGGCCGTGCTCAAAGCGCACCGTCTGCGGCTCGGCTCCCCATGTGGCACACAGATAATCGACGAGTCGTGCGCGAATGGTGCGGGCGGCCGCCTGAGCCGCCTTACCGTTCAGGTCCGTACTGGCCGATGCAGCGCTGGCCGACGTATTGGGTACCTTTGAGGTATCGGTACTGGAGACCCGAATTGCCGTCAGCGGCAGTCCGAACTCGGCCGCCACGATCTGAGCCACTTTGATAAATAGCCCCTGCCCCATTTCGGTGCCGCCGTGATTGAGTAGCACGGTGCCATCCGTATACACGTGCACCAGGGCGCCGGCCTGATTGAACATGGTCGAGGTGAAGGAGATGCCAAATTTCACCGGCGTGAGTGCTACTCCGCGCTTGATGATCGGATTGACCGCATTCCACGCGGCCACGATTTGCCGGCGCTCGGGGTAGCCACTGTCGGCGGCAAGACGATCAATTATCTTGTGTATGAGATTGTCTTCAACGACCTGGCCGTAGTGCGTGACGTTACGCGATGACAGGCCATAGAGGTTGGAGCGGCGCACGCTGAGCGGATCCACACCCAGCGTGCGCGCGATCTCATCGACTATCTGCTCGATCACCATCATGCCCTGAGGGCCGCCGAAGCCGCGAAAAGCCGTATTCGACACCGTGTGGGTCTTGCAGCGATGCGAGACGATCTCAACGTGCTCGAGATAATAGGCATTGTCCAGATGCAGTAGCGCCCGATCGTTCACCGGTCCGGACAGATCAGCCGAATACCCGCAGCGCGAGGCGAGTGTGACGGTCAATGCGAGAATTCGCCCGTTATCATCGAAGCCGACTTCATAGTCGGCCAGGAAATCGTGTCGCTTGCCGGTCATGAGCATGTCGGTGTCGCGGTCCAGTCGCAGCTTCACCGGGCGGCCGCACTTGCGCGCCAGTACTGCCGCGGCGGCGGCAATCAGGGCGGGCTGGGTTTCCTTGCCGCCGAAGCCCCCGCCCATGCGTCGGCACTGCACCGTCACCTCGTTCGCACGCTGCGCGAGCACATGCGCCACGACCTGCTGGACTTCCGATGGATGCTGCGTCGAGCTATGGATCAGCATCGCGCCATCTTCCTGGGGCAGCGCGATTGCGATGTGCCCCTCGAGGTAGAAATGATCCTGACCGCCTATGCACAATGTGCCGCGTCGTCGATGCGGCGCCTGCTGCAGCACCTCGTGCGGCCGCCCGCGTACCAGACGCTCGGAAGGCAATACATAGCTTCGCGCAGCGAGCGCGGCGCGGATATCCAGAATCGCGGGCAATGACTCGTACTCAACGCGCGCACGGCGCGCTGCCTTGCGTGCGCTCGGGTAGCTGCTCGCGGCCACGGCGAACAATGGTTGGCCCGCGTACTGCACCAGCCCCGGTGCGAATACCGGATCATCGTGATGTGCGCCGCCGTAGTTGTTCTCGCCCGGAATATCCGCCGCCGTGGCCACTGCGACTACGTCTGACATGACCTTCACAGGTTCAAGGTCGAGCGCACGAATGCGACCATGCGCGATGCTGCTGAGTCCAAATGCCGCATGCAATGCGTTGGCCGGCAGCGCGATATCGTCGGCGTAGAGCGCCTGGCCCGTGACATGCAGGTGCGCGCTGTCGTGCGGCCGCGCGGCACCGATCAAATCATGTACCTCGGATTGGACGACCGGCATAGCCTTAACCCGACGCGAGCAGCGCCGCCGCCGTACGCAGTGGCAGTTTCGCTCCACTGTGCTCGAAATAAAACCGTCGCAGCAGGTTGGCTGCGGCCTCCAGCCGATATGCGCTGCTGGCCCGCAGGTCCGTCAATGGTTGAAAATCAGAGCTCAGCGCACTCGCCGCGGCATCGATGCCCGCCTGATTCCAGCCCGCCGCCAGCAGTGCGTTCTCCGCGCTGCGCGCGCGGCCGGAAACGGCCGCCATGCCGCCAAAGGCCAGGCGCCCCGCCAGTACCCGTTCGCCCTGCAGTTGCAATGAGAATGCGGCGCAGACCGCGGAGATATCCTGATCGAAGCGCTTGGAGACCTTGTAGCTGCCGACCCGCTGTCCCGGACGCGCTGCAGGCACGCTGACCGACACGATGAATTCACCGGGTGCGAGAGCGGTGCGCCGGTAGCCGAGATAAAAGTCCTCCAGGGCGAGCCGGCGCGTGTGGCTGCCGTGGCGCAGCTCAAGGACCGCGCCCAGTGCGATCAGCACCGGGATCGCATCGCCAATCGGGGACGCGTTGGCCAAGTTGCCACACAGGGTGCCCGAATTTCGCACTGGCGGGGAACCAAAACGCTGCGCCATCTCTGCGAGCTGAGGGTAGAGACCCACAATGGCAGCCCAGCCAGCAGCCAGCGACACCGCTGCGCCAATCACGATGCCGGCCGCGTCGCTGTGCAGCTGTCTGAGTTCCGCTACCTCCCCGATATAGATGATTGCGGGCAGATCCCGCAATTGCTTAGTCACCCAAAGCCCCACATCCGTGCCGCCAGCGAGCAGTAGCGCCGAGGACTCGGCCTCGAGCGCAGCGGCCAGTTCATCAGTGGTGCGCGGGGAGTGCCAACCCGGCAGTCGCAGCGCCTGCCCGCGCCGGATCGAGCGCAGCGCATCGCGATGCTCTACGGCGCTTGCCGCCTCGCGACTCCAGTGCGATGGTCGCGGATAGCGACCCATAGTGATGCCAGCCTCGATAATTGGCCGATAACCGGTGCATCGACACAGATTGCCGGCGAGGCTCTCGAGCACCTGTTCGCGCGCCGGCGCTTGCGCATGCAGGTAAAGCACGAACAGTGACATCACGAATCCAGGTGTGCAGAAGCCGCACTGCGATCCATGCTGATCGACCATCGCCTGCTGCACCGGATGTAGACTGCCGTCCGCGCCCTGCAGGCTTTCGACCGTGATCAGCTCCTGGCCGTCGATCGTTGGCAGCAGACGAATGCAGGAATTGATGGCTCGGTAGTTCACATGCGTGCCATCGGTGGCCAACTCGCCCAGCACTACGGTGCAGGCGCCGCAATCGCCTTCCGCGCAGCCCTCCTTACTGCCAGTACGGCGAGCGATTTCCCGCAGATACTCCAGCACCGTCATCGTCGGCGGCACATCCCGGATCGTCACGATCTGACCATCGAGCAAAAAGCGAATCGCGTTCGACTCGGGTTCAGACTTGTCCGCTCGCACGCGCCACTAGCCTCCGCGATAGACCGAGTAGCTCCAGGGCGAGATCAACAATGGCACATGGTAGTGCTCGTCCGGATGAGCAATGCCGATATTGATGAGCGCGTCCTCGAAGAACGCCGGGGCCGTCAGGGCGACCCCGCGGGCGCGAAAATACGCCGCGACATGGAACGTCAAGGCGTAGCGGCCGGAATGAAACGCGCTGCCCGCGATCAGCGGCGCGGAGCATCGGCCGTCCGCTCCCGTAGCGATGCTCGCAAGCAGTAGTCTCGACGCCGATGTCAGCTCGTGCAGCTCGATTTGAACACCGGCCGCCGGCAAACCAGCGCTGATGTCGAGCACGTGAGTCGTCAGCTGGCCCATCTTCGAGGATTGTACACGCTTCCGACCGGGCATCCCGCCGGCCGATTTGCACCGAGATGGCGAGCCTTTGGCACCGGTGCGCTCAATTGTGCCCAGGGTCGGTGCAACCAATTAGGCGCAAGTGCCAAGGTTGCTTGTATACAATTCAACCATGCAGGAGTTCATTCGAGGACTGCCCAAGGCGGAGCTGCATGTGCACATTGAAGGCACGCTCGAGCCGGAGCTTGCGTTCGAACTCGCAGCGAAAAACGGCATTACGCTGCCCTATGCGACGGTGGCGCAACTGCGCTGCGCCTACCGATTCTCAGATCTGCAGTCCTTCCTCGATATCTATTATGCCGTCGCCGCAGTGCTGCGTGACGCAGATGACTTCTATGCTCTGACTCGGGCTTACCTCCAACGAGCCCACGCCCAGGGGATCGTGCACGTTGAGATATTCTTTGATCCACAGACTCATACCGAACGCGGCGTCGAGTTATCCGAGGTGATCGGCGGGATCGAGCGCGCATTGCATGAGGCGCAGCGCGCTTTGGGCATCACGCATCGGCTAATCCTGTGCATCGTGCGCCATCTGAGCGCCGAACACGCCTTGCGCACGCTCGATCAGGCCCTGCCCCATCGGCGCGCCATCGCTGCGGTGGGACTGGATTCCACTGAAATCGGCCATCCGCCCTCGGAGTTCGCGCAAGTGTTCGAGCGCGCGCGCCGCGAGGGCTGGCTCACCGTGGCGCATGCCGGGGAGGAAGGGCCCGCGGCCTACATTCGCGAGGCACTCGACATCTTGCGGGTACGACGCATCGATCATGGCCTGCGCTGCGAGGAGGACCCCGAGCTGGTGCGGCGACTGGCACGGGAGCGCATACCGTTGACGATGTGCCCGCTGTCCAATGTGCGCCTGAAGCTGGTCGAGCGCCTTGAGACCCATAATCTCAAGCGTCTACTCGAGCGCGGCCTGTGCGTCACGGTCAACTCCGATGATCCGGCGTATTTCGGCGGCTACGTGCTCGAGAACTATCTTGCGGTACAGCAGGCTCTGGGCTTGACGGCGGCCGAGCTCACGCAGCTCGCGCGCAACTCCTTCGAGGCGTCCTTTCTTGCCCCTGCCGAAAAGACTCGCTGGTTTACCGCAATCGAGGAATACGGGCGCAGGGCGCAGCCCGCTGACGCCGCGGCCCCGTCCTGAGCGCGCAGCCAAGCACCTGCCGCGCGACGCCTTAGCGCGGGCGCGATGCTCGCACTGGCAGCACGCTGGTCAACGCTTTGGGCGCTGCCTCGTTGGAATCAGCATGGTCCAACACTTCTTTGCTGCAATTCAGGAGCAATCCCTCATGCGCTACAAAACAGCCTTGGTACTTGCCCTCTCGCTCGGCGCGGCCGCGAGCCTGGCTACGCCCGCTGCTAAAGCCGCCGGTGTCTACGTCGGCGTCGGAGTGCCGGCGCCGATCTACGCGCCGCCAGCCGCGGCTTGCGTACCCTTCGCGCCGGGCTATTACGGTCCCGCGCCGTTTTGCGGTTCGGCTTACTACGGGGCGCGCTACTGGGGCCCACGCGGCTACTGGGGCTACCGCTACGGGCACCCGGCAATTGGTTACCGCGGCTGGGGTGGCGGCTGGGGCTGGGGCGCCCACCGGCGCTGGCGCTAGTTGATCGCCTCAGCGCTGCTGGGCCGCGCGCGCGACGGTCTGCGCGCTCTTTGAGGCGATGCTTGCCATGAGGTCGCGCCAGGAGGTAGCGAACGCTTCGGCACCCTCGCGCTGCAACTGAGCAGCAAGTGCCGCAGTGTCGATGCCCTGGCGCGAATAATCGGCCAACACAGCTGCCGCGTCGCCGCCGGTTGCTGAGAGCACGCCTTGCGCATTTCCATGATCGGCGAAAGCCAGCAGTGTCTGCTCTGGCATCGTATTGATGGTATCGGGGGCCGCCAGGGCCTCGACGTAGAGCACATCGCGCGCCGCCTTATCCTTGGTGCCGGTGCTCGCCCATAACACACGCTGCGGCCGCGCGCCCGCCGCGGCCAGCTTCTGCCAGCGCGCTCCAGCCAGCAGCGCGCGATAGGCCTGATAAATTTGCATCGCAACGGCGATACCAAGGCGGTTGCGCAGCGGGGACGCTACGCGATCCTTGACCGCCACATCCCATCGGCTGACGAAAATCGACGCAACGGAGCCCACTTGCGCATCCAGGCCGGCCGCGATGCGCCGCTCGAGGCCCCGCATATAGGCCTCGGCCGCGGCCAAGTACTGCTCGGAAGAAAACAACAGTGTCACATTGACCGGTATGCCGGCGAAGATGACCTGTTCGATTGCGCTGATGCCTGCCTGGGTCCCTGGGATCTTGATCAACACATTGGGGCGTCGCATGCGCGCGTGCAATTGCGCCGCGGAGCCGACGGTCGCCTCGGTGTCGTTCGCAATCAGCGGGGAGACTTCCAGGGACACCCAGCCGTCCTCGCCGCTGGTGGCCTCGTGCACCGGACGGAACAGATCCGCGGCCCGGCCCAGGTCCTCGAGCGCCAGGTTGAAAAACAGCGCCTCGCCGGATTCACCCGCCAGCGCGAGACCGCGGATAGCGTCATCATAAAAGTGCGTATCCGAGATCGCCTTATCAAAGATCGTCGGATTGGAGGTCAGTCCGGTGACGGACAGCTCGCGGATGTAGCGCGCAAGTGTGCCGCTGTTGAGCAGGTCCCGAGTGATGTAGTCGAGCCACAGGCTCTGCCCCAAAGCCTGCAATGACTGTGTAGCGTTCATGTGGACATTATAGGCCTATGCTCCTGCCGCTGGATTTAGCTCATGTTTTTATTGAACATTCCGCAGCACGTGACGGCTCGCGATCAGGTTCCCGACAGCACCAGGGCTGTAAGCGTCGGGACCGCGACGCCGCCTTTCGCCTCCTCGGTGACTGCGAACTGATTGGCGCTCTGAATCGGCTGTCTGGCCTTGAACTCCACGCGGCCGTTGCCGCTCGGGTCGACCTGCAACAGACCCGCATCGACCGGCGTGGGATAACGTGGATCAATGATCCAGAGCTGATAGTCCTTGTTCTTCGGTGGCGGCTTCAGATGATGCACGACCATCACACCACTCTGCCGCTCGTTGTCCCAGATACTCACGGCCACGGCTTGCGGATCGGCACGCAATTGGGAGGCCAGGAGCGCAATGCGCATATTGGCGAGGCGATTGCTCTGTTGCAGCGTGAGCACGCTCTGGCGCAGATCCGCGCTCTCCAGGCGCAGCGTATCCGCGAGGCGATTGAGCTCATTGACACGATGCTGCTCGGCCTCGAGCCGCACGTGCAGGTCGCTCGCCTGCCAGCCCAGCAGCAGGCACAGGATGGCAAACCCGGCCGCCAGCGCCCAGGGCAGCCAGCGCCTGCTGGCTGGGGCCTCACCGGACGCCGCTGCATCGGGCTCATCCAGCCGTCGCATCAGTCGGGCGCGCAGCTGCGCCGAGGGTTGCAGCGCCGTAGAGGTTCCGGCCAGCAAAGATGTCACACCGTGCAGTTGCGCCAGCAGTGCTCGCAGCTCGGCATCCTCCTGCGCTCGGCGTTCGAGCATTCGCGCCTCCTCGGCGCTCAACGCGCCGAGCGCATGGGCACTGGCCAGCTCCTCGGTGGGCTCGTCGATCACAGCATGTCCCCCAGCTCTTCACGCAGCTTGAGCATACCGCGCCGGATTCTGGCCTTGACCGTGCCCAGCGGCTGCTCGAGCCGAGAGGCGATCTGCGTTTGACTCAGACCGGCGAAAAATGCCAGCTCGATGACCTCACGCTGCTCGGAGGACAATGTATCCAGAGCGACCCGCACCCGTGCCGCGCGCTCCCTGTCGTAGAGCAAATCGTTGGCCGAAGCACCTGCCGAATCGCCCGACTCGGCGCTCGAGGCGACCTCCTCGATGAGGCGCCGTTGCCGGCTCGTAGCGCGAACCCGGTCAATCGCCTTGTTGCGTGTCAGGGTGACCGCCCAGCCGCTGAGCGTGCCGAGCGCGGCGTTGTAGCCCTCGGGACTGCGCCAGATCTGCGTGCAAACCTCCTGCAGTACATCCTCGGCTTCGGGTCGATTGCCCAGCACGCGTGCGGCAACCGATAGCAGCAAAGCGGCATAACGGTCGTAGAATTCCAGGAATGCGGGCCGCTCGCGCGCGCGGATGCGTCGCATCAGCTGCCCATCCTGGTCATTGCCGGTGCTGTCCGGATCGCTCACATCCGCTCGCGAGGCCTTCAAAGGACGCCAGTCTGAGGCTGGCCACTGGGGCCACTTTGCCATGGTGGCATGCGCATACATAGCAGACGTATTGGTTGCTCACAAGCTCCTGATACCTATAAACGCTCGCAGGCGGCTCGTGGACGCATCCGAAGGCGACGCAGATGCGATATATCAGATCAGGCTAGGACGAACAGACACGGCTGCATGGAAAGCTTAGCGATCGTCGGGACCGGGATTGCCGGGTTGGGATGTGCGCATTTCCTGCGGCACAGATATGCGTTGACGCTCTATGAGCAGGCCGCACACATTGGCGGGCATGCCAATACGGTGATGGTTGAGGATGAAGCCGGCAGCGTGCCGATCGATACCGGTTTTTTGACCTACAATGAGATCACCTATCCGCTGCTGACGCGGCTGTTCAATGAGCTCAATGTCGCCACCCAGGCAAGCTGCATGTCCTTCAGCGTCCAGCACGTGCCGAGCGGTCTGGAATTCTGCGGCTCCGGCCTCAATCACCTCTTCGGTCAGCGCCGCAACCTGCTCAGGTCCAGTTTCTGGCGCATGCTGCTGACGATCAACCGCTTCAACCGCGAAGCCCTTGCCTGCCTGAATTCCTCGCGCCACGAGCTGCAGACAGTTGACGAGTTCCTGCGCGAGCGCAACTACGGTGCCTCATTTCGCGATTATTATCTGATGCCGATGAGTTGCGCCGTCTGGTCGGCGCCCCCAGAGCGCATGCTGCATTTCCCGGCCACAACGCTGCTGCGTTTTTTCCACAATCACGGCTTTCTCGGTCTGCGCACCCAGCACCCGTGGCGAAGCGTGGACGGCGGCGCCAGGCGCTATGTCGAGAAGCTCAGCGCGCCGTTTCGCGAGCACATTCATCTGCGCCGCGGTGTGCGCGCAGTGCAGCGCGAGCACGATGGGGTCAGCGTCACGGATGAGGCCGGTCACAGGGCGCACTATGATCGCGTGATCCTGGCCTGCCATGCCGACCAGGCGCTCGGCATGCTGCTCGACGCCGATGCAATGGAGCGCACGCTGCTGGGGGAATTCAAATATCATCCGAATATCGCGCTACTGCATACGGATGCCGCGGTGATGCCGACTATTGCTCGCTGCTGGTCGTCCTGGAACTACAGGATGACTCGGCGCGCCAGTGAAGGCGTTGAAGCCTCCACGGTGTACTGGATCAACAGCCTGCAGCGCCTGCCGACCCGAGAGAACTATTTCGTCTCGATCAACGGCGAGGACGGCGTGCGTGCGCAGAAAGTCCTGCAGCGCATACGCTACCAGCACCCGTTGTTCAATTGCGGCGCGCTGCGTGCGCAGCGTGAGCTGCCGCACCTGAACCAGCGTCAAAGCAAGGTGCATTTCTGCGGCAGCTATTTTCGTTACGGCTTTCACGAGGACGCCTTGCAATCCGCGTTCGACCTGAGCCGGCTGCTGGGCAGCGACGTATGGAACTGAGCTCATGCCTCTATCAATGCGAGGTGTGGCACCAACGCCTCGCGCCCAGGCGCTACGCGCTGCGTCATGCGCTGTTCATGAGCTATATCGACTTGGATGAGATCGACGATCTGGCGCGCACGAGTCGCCTGTTCAGCCGCAATCGCTGGAATCTCTACAGCTTTCGCGATGCCGATCACATGCCGGGCAGCGGCCCTGCCGGGCACAGTCTCAGGCACAGGGTCGATGCCTATTTATCGGCGCAAGGCATTGCGCTCGGGCCTCACGGCCGCATTCGTCTGCTGACGCTGCCGCGCATACTCGGCTATGTGTTCAATCCGATCTCGATCTACTTTTGCTTCGAGCATCCGACCGGCGCGCCGGTATGCGCGCTCGCCGAGGTTGGCAACACCTTCGGAGAGCAGAAACTCTACCTGTTGCGCACGCCAAGCGCGCGCGATGGCGGGCGCTTCAGCTTGCGCATACCCAAGCACTTCTATGTCTCGCCGTTCTCGAGCCTGAGCCTGCAGTTCGAATTCAATTTGCGCACGCCCGCACAGACCCTCAGCATCCGTATCGATGATTACGACGGCGAGCGGCGCGTGCTGCGCAGCGGACTCAGTGGGCTGCGCCAGCCCTGGGGCGATGCGCGACTGCTGTGGTTCCTGCTCAAGTATCCTTTGCTGACGCTGCAGGTCATCGGCCTGATCCACTGGCACGCATTACAACTGTGGCTCAAGGGTCTGCCCTGGCATCGCAAAGCCGAAAACCCCCACCTGCAGCGCCAGGTCCTGCGGTCTCGAGTCCGAAATTGAACGAGGCGGACACGGGCGCACCGGCCATGGCACCGAGCGAGGGATTGCG
>JBEKUL010000023.1:0-31404 GCA_049515055.1 Steroidobacteraceae bacterium
GGTCCGTACGATTGCACGCCGGTGGGCGCCTGGCTGCCGCCGCCCGCGCTGAAGCCCTCGGCGTAGGTCGCGTAGGTCATGATCGCGGGCGTCCATTGATACTGCAGCGAGGCGCGAGGCGCCGTGTTGGTGTAGAGGCCATTGGATACTCCCAGCACCGGGCCGGCGCCGTTCTGGCTCACACTGGTGTTGGGCACGCAGCACAGCACCGGAATCGGCTCGTTCGGTTCGTAACCGGCGACCTCCGGCGTGTCCCGGTTGTAGCGCACTCCCGCCGTCAGCGATAGCTGACCGGTCAGCTTGTAGGTCCACTCGGTAAAGCCGGCATAGCCGTGGATGTGATAGAAATACAGTTGATCGATATTGGGGATGAACGCCGGCACCGTCACGAAAGCGGGTATCCCCAGAAATGCCTTGGCATCGGCATTGTTGGTCGGGCTCACGGCCAGATCCACTTCGTTGCCGAACCAGTTTTCACGGCGCCAGCGCCTGAAGTCGTTGTAGTAGTAAAACCCGGTGGTTCCGGTCAGCCAGTCGCTGGTAAACAGCAGCTGCCCTTCGCCGGTCGCCTCGTGGATGATATTGGTGTTCTCGCCGTCGAACATGTGATAGGGAATGTTGCTGAAATCCTCATAACTCTCGCTCTGCACGCCGCGAGCCCCGCCCAGCGCCTTGAGCGCCCAGTTGTCATTCACCTTGTAGTTCAGGATGATCTTGTAGTTGGTGGCGTCGGTGTGCAGCTCCGGTCCGTTGTAGTTGCCGGCGGTCAGCCACTGATTGTGGGCGCCATACACCCAGGCCTGGTTGACCTTCAAGGGCGCGCCGTACTCGCTGGCGCCGTTGTACAGGCAGGTGAGGTTGGGCGCCGCGGGATAACCTGCGCAGGACGGGCTCAGTTCCCAATCGGTGGTCGGGTTGCCGTTGGTGCCGATGTCATTCTCTTCGATGATGAATCGGGCGTTGAAATTGTCCGTAGGTTTCCACAGCACGTCCAATCGGGCGACCAGATCATCCTGGCTGCCGAATGACTGATTGACGCTGACGCTGGGCAGATAACCATCGCGAGTCACCCGCGCTACGGTGATCTTGGTCAGCAGAGTCGACGTCAACGGAATATCCATCGCCCCCGAGACGTTGAAACGATGGTTGTCGCCGACGGTGGCCGATACGCGCGCACCGAACTGATCGGACGGCTCCTTGGTGATGAACTGGATCGCGCCGCCCAGGGTGTTCTTGCCGAACAGCGTGCCCTGCGGTCCGCGCAGCACCTCTACCCGGTCCATTTCCACCAGGTCGGAGAAATACCCGAACTCCTCCTGGTAGGCGATGCCGTCGACGTAGACGCCGACGCTGGGCAGGCCACGCATGCGGAAACTGGCCTGCTCGGTGCCGAAGAAATTGTAGGGTGCGGGAGAAAAGTTCGCGATCGCGTGAGTCAAATCCTCCACATTGGTAATGCCGCGCATCTGCAGGTCTTCGGAACTCAAGCTCGCAATGGATATCGGGACTTCCTGCAGGTCCTCGGACCGGCGCCTGGCGGTGACGATGATCTCCTCGAGCGTGCCACTGTTCTCGCCGACGGGCGCCGCTGTGGCGGCGCTCATCGTCTCCGTATCAGCGGCCACGGCGCTGCTTTGGCCGGCACTGAACAGGACCATGGTCACGGCAGTGCCGAAGGCGATGCCGATGCTCGTCAAGGCGCCGATACGCTACTCGATGGGGCGAGATCGGCTGAATATTTCGATGCAAGGTTCGCCGCGGACAGATAGGTGGATTCGAAGAGTTCGGTCGGTGCGGGTTTGCCAAGTAAATAACCCTGTAATTCATCACAGCCCAGAGCGTGCAGTAGAGCCGACTGCTCCTGGGTTTCCACTCCTTCAGCCACCACATTGAGCTTCAGGGAATGGGCGAGGTTAATTATCGAGGAAACCAGCACTGTCCCCTGCCCCCCCGCCGTCATGTCGTTTACGAATGAGCGATCGATCTTCAGCGTGTCCAAGGGGAGCTTCGAGAGATAGCTCAGTGAGGAGAAGCCCGTACCGAAATCATCGATGGCGATGCTCACGCCCATGGCACGAAGGGCCCGCAGGCTTGCGCCGCTGTGCCGCACGTCTTCCATGATCACGCTCTCGGTAATCTCCAGTTCCAGTCCAGGGGCTGCGGCCGTATCGATCGCGAGTGCCTGCTTCACTTCATCGATAAAGCCCCGACTGCGCAGTTGCAGCGGCGATACGTTGACCGAGACGCGCACAGCAGCCAGCCCCGATGAGCGCCAGCGCAGGTAGTCTTCAATGGCGCGGCGCAGAGCCCAGCGCCCAACCTCGTGAATCAGGCCAGTCTCCTCGAGCATGGGGATGAACTTCCCGGGTAATACCAATCCGATTCGCGGATCATTCCACCGGATCAGAGCTTCCGCGCCAGTGATCTTGCCGCTCAGCAAGTTCATCTTGGGCTGGTAGTAGAGTACGAACTGTTCCTTAGCGAGCGCCTCGCGCAGCAGAATTTCAAGACTGAGTCTACCCACCATGGTCTCGGTCATGTTCCGCGCGTAGAAAAGGCATCGATCACCGGCCGCTTTGGCTTTTCTGAGCGCAGCCTCAGCATTTTTGAACAGCGTATCGGCGTCGGCGCCATCATCCGGGTATAGGGCCACGCCAACCTTGGCGCCGATATGAAGCACCGCGTCGTTGAGACGGAACGGATGGCGCAGAAAGGACTCCATCGTTTGCTCGATATTCTTTTCCAAATCTACTTCCGGCTTGACTTTGAGAAACACCACGGCGAAATGATCTCCACCGACTCGCGCCAATAGCGTGGCGTCTCCCAGTTTGTGCGTCAGCCATTCGCCAACCTGCTGCAAAAGTGCATCGCCACTCGGCCGGCCGAGGCTTTGATTGATATTTTTAAAGCGTTCCAAGTCAATAATCCCCAGAGCTACCTTCCCCTGAATTGCGCTGGCCCCACGGATGTGTTGCGCCACACGCTCAAAAAGCAGACGACGGTTAGCCAACCCGGTGAGGTCGTCGTAGTGCGCCAGGTAATTCAGTCGCTCCTGTTTCTGAAGATGATCGAGCGCAAAGGAAATGTTTCCGGCCAGTTCGGTCAGCAGTCGCGCTTCCGCTTCATCGAAGGCATCGGCCTCGGCGGCGTACAGCGACAAAACCGCCATGGGGCGCCCCGATATCATGAGAGGAAAACATCCGAGGGATTTGTGCTCTCTTTCCAGAAACTCATCGCGCAGCTCGGCCACGGACGGATCTGTTGCAATATCATTGCAAATTACAGGTTGCGACTGCCGCAACGCGCGGCAGGCTGGCCGACGGCTATCGGGCGTGTTCTCATGACGCGTGGTCAATTTGATTTGACTCACGTAGCGTTCGTCCCCGCCGTACCAGGCGACGACATTGCCCTCCAGAGTGATTGCGTCGATAACACCGATCCACGCCATTTTGAACATGCCGGCATCCACCGCAATGCGGCACGCCTCGTCGAAGAGCTCTTGACGATCCGGTGTGCGCACAATCAAAGCATTGATTTCGCTCAGCATCGCGTAGACGCGGCTTAGGCGCTTGATATGAATGTCAGAGCGCTGCTGCTGCGTGATGTCCTCGCCGATACTCGCGATGCCGATCACCTCCCCCTGGATTGAGCGCAGCACCGAATTGTTCCAGCGAATGAACCGACGCTCACCGGAGCGCGTGAGGATGGAGTTTTCGTGATGCCGTGAGCGCGGGAGGTTGGCGAGCATTGCGGCATAAACGCCCTGAAGCTCGTGATGACTTTCAGGTGGTATGAACAATTCAAAAAAGCTCTTTCCCAGTACTTCTGCGCGCTGCCATCCGGTCAGCGCAAGAAAATAGTCATTGCAATAGTCGATGTTCGCAGTCCGATCGAGCATTACGGCCACGAGTTCCACGTTGCTCAACAGGTCGCTTAAGCGACGTTGGCACTCACGCAGTCGATCGGAGGCCCGTTGACGCTCAGTAAGATCGCGCAGCATCGTCGTGAAATAGCCCCGTCCGTCTGCGTCAAACCTGGAGACGGAAGCTTCGACCTGAAATGTCTCGCCATTTCTGCGCAGCCCTGTGATCGGGCGTGGGGCGCGGCTCCGATCGCCCAAGAGGGCGGCATCACGGAACTCTGCGACGTCTAGGAAGCGCGCGACTTCATCGGATGCGTGCAAGAGATCATCAATTGACCGGCCGTGCAGCTCAGCGCTCGTGTAACCGAACATGCCTTCTGCGGCAGGATTGCTCAGCACGATGTGCCGCTGCTCATCCACGGTCAAAATCGCGTCCGTTGCCGTTATGACCAGACTTTCAATGCGCCGTTGACCATCCTGCAGAGCCTGTGCCGCTTGTTTGCGCGGCGTGATGTCCTCCATGGCACCGGCCACGCGAACGAGTGATCCGGCGGCATCCAAGACCGGAGAGCCTTTCACTTCGATCCAACGCAGCGCGCCGTCGGGCCGGAGGATCCGGCATTCGTACTCGAAGGTCCCGGTAAGAATCCCTGTCTCGTACTTTTCCTGGACAAATGCCCTGTCATCCGGGTGCACGCCCGCGCTCCAGGGCGTCGGATTTTCATAGAGACTTTCGCAACTTCGCCCGGAGATCGCCTCGTACGCGGGACTGATATAGAGAATGTGATGACTGACCGTGTCAACGAGGAAGAACACATCGCGAATGTTTTCAACCATCTGTCGAAATTGCGTCTCGCTGACGCGCACGGTCTCCTCGATCCTTCTGGCGATCGTTATATCCCTGTGCATGACGATTGCGCCACGTGTCGGCTCATCGCCCAGCGGCGTCACCGTTAGCGCAAACCAACGCAGTTCCATCGACGAGTAACAGGCATAGTCCATCGAGAAGATGGTTACCGCGCCGGCCAATACGCATCGAATACCCGCGGCGATCTGGTGTGCGCAGAACTCGATCTGGGGCGCATCGTCGCAAATTTCGAGGTAACTGCGCCCGACATCGGCTCCCGGACCATGGATCGCTTGGGCGCCGTCGAAGGCTCGCCATGTTTCATTAACCGAGATAATCAATCCTTGGCTATCGATAACGGCGACATGTGCGGGCAGCGCGTTGAGAATGGCAAGCTCTTGAGGGCCTCTGCCATGACGTAGCCAGTCCTGAGCTCGTCGAAACAGATTTACGCGGCCTCTTCGGTCCGCGGCGCGCTCCGGTATCAAATCCATTTCCGGGCGAAAGTGCACGGCGTTCATACCATTCGATCCGATGTTCTCAAGCGCGGTGCCCAGGTAGAGCACCATATGCGTTCGCAGGGCACGGATTGAGGTCGGCCAATCATTCGCAGCCACAGGGGCATGGTGCCGCGCCTTGGCATCGTTCTGTCTACCGCGGATTATTCAACTGAATCTGCATCAGGCAGATGCCATATCGGTGGCGCTGCACTCTAATAATCGACCGAACTCCTCGCCCGGCACCGGTCGGCTGAAGTAATACCCTTGAGCTTGGGGGCAACCCTGCTCCTGGAGAATTTCCAGCTGCTGGCGCGTTTCCACGCCTTCGGCCACGACCTGCATTTGAAGATGCTTTCCCATGCCAATCATGGCGTGAACTATGCCGCTATCTTCCTTCACGGCAGTCAGGTCGCGCACGAATGACTGATCGATCTTCAGGGCGTCGATCGGAAAGCGCTTCAGCTGCATCAAGCTTGAATGACCCGTGCCAAAGTCGTCCAGTGCCAGCAGTACGCCAATCTCCTTCAATTCTTTGAGCACTTCAGCAACAGTTCGGGAATCGCCCATCAGGGCGGTTTCAATAAGCTCAAGTTCCAGGCGGCACGGCTCCAGCCCCGTCTCGATCAAAGTCGCGCGCACGCCTGCCACGAAACCCGCATCGCGTAACTCCACCGCGGAGACATTGATTGAGATACACAGTGATGGCATCCCGGCCAACTGCCAGGCGCGCGCCTGCCGACACGCTTCGCGCAGCACCCAGCGGCCAATTGGCACGATGAGGCCGCAATCTTCTGCCATCGAAATGAACTGCTTCGGAGGAACGAGTCCGCGCTCCGGGTGTCGCCACCGAATGAGCGCCTCTGCGCCGATGATTGCACCGGTAACGAGACTAAATTTCGGCTGGTAATGCAATACCAATTCCTTGCGCTCTATCGCGTAACGCAAACTCTGCTCGAGCGAGAGCCGGTCGCCCGCGTGTGCGTTCATTTCGGAGTTGAAGAACTGATACCCGTCGCGCCCGGCTTGCTTGGCGTGATACATCGCCGTATCAGCCTTCTTCATCAATGTGTCCGCATCCGTTCCGTCATCGGGATAAGTGGCAATGCCGATGCTGCCGGTAATATGCAGCTCATGCTGGTCGATATGGTGGGGCTTGCGTAACGCGTCGAGTATTTTGGTGGCCGTGAGCGCGGCATCCTGTGCGTGCCTCACCTCCCAGAGAAGCACCATAAATTCGTCACCTCCCAGACGGCTTACGGTGTCCGAGCTGCGCACGCAGGTGAACAGTCGGCGCGCCACCGATTGCAACAATCGATCGCCCACTATGTGGCCCGATGAATCGTTGATGTGCTTAAAGTGATCAAGGTCCAGGAACAGTACGGCGAGCCTTCGGTTGTACCGCAATGACAGGGTTATGGCTTCGCTTAATCGGTCATTCAGCAAGACACGATTGGGCAAATCGGTGAGACTGTCATGCTGCGCCAAGTAGGACATCCTCAGGGTCATTGCCCGCGCGGCACTGATGTCGTGAAATACCATGACAGCGCCTATCACAGCTCCTCGCCGATCGTGGATTGGGGCGGCGGAATCCTCGATGGCAGCTTCAATGCCGTCGCGACGAATCAGTACACAATTTGGAGTAAGTGCCACCGACTTGTTGTCGCGAATGGCGAGCAGCATCGGGTTTTGCGCCGTTTCGCGAGTCGTGGCATCGACAATTGTGAAGACGTCCTCTAACGGATGGCCCATGGCGTCCTCGAGCGACCAGCCAGTCAGCTTCTCAGCAATGGCATTAAGATAAGTCACTTCCCCGGCTATGTTTGTGCTCACCACAGCGTCGCCAATTGAATTGAGCGTGACCTGCGCGCGTTCTTTTTCCTCAAAGAGCGCCTCGGAGTAAACGGAGCGCTCGATCATGCTTCCCAGTGCCTTGGGCAATAAGTAGGCATCCAGGCGGCTTTTGAATAGATAGTCCTGTGCTCCGCACTGGACCGCCCGCTTGCCGGTGGCCTCATCTGTCTGATCAATCAATACCAGGATGGGAATCCTGGGCGCCGCGCGGAAAAAACGCTCGAATGTTTCTAGGCCGCGGCTGTCGGGCAGGTAAAGATCGACCAGTATTGCCTCGATGCCCTCAAGGTTCTCAAGGCCGTCGGAACAACGTTTGACCCATTCAACCTGAAAGGACATATCATTGGATTGGCGTAAGGCATCTATGACGCTCTTAGCCGCGAGGGCATCATTCTGGACCAGAAGTATGCGTTGAGACATGATATGGGTGGCGCGCGGTACTCTCTTAGTTGTGATGATTGCAACACGCTGGGCGGGCGGCATTATGTACGGCAACGCACCTAGCAGATCCGAGATCGGCACGGGATTGGCTTTTTGAGAACGCCGTCACAGTCGAGTGAGAAGTCGCAGATATCTGAGTTGACCTACGGGCGCGCGAAAGAAACTCCAATCCCAAGCAACGTACCGGCGCGCTGGCTGTGAGGTGCGTTGATACGCTCGCTCCCACGAAGATTCCACACGGCCCAGGCACGGCCGCGGCCCTAGGTGCGACAGCGCACCGACTGTCGATCCAAACTCGGCTTAGCGTGAGCCTCGGAGCACTACCATTCGACACCCCAGAAAATGGCGATCAGCGTGACGGCGGCAGAGCTGCCTTCGTTCGACGCGCCGCACATCGCCGCACAGTTGAACTGCATGTCCGATGGTGAGCTCGACGCATTGCCTTTTGGAGTGATTGAGATGAATCATCAGTTCAAGGTGCTGCGGTACAACACGGCCCAGTCGAACCATTCCACGCTCCCGCGCGCTCGCGTCATTGGGCAGCATTTGTTCCGCGAGGCAGCGCCGTGGGCCAACAGCCCGCGGGTCGCGAAGCGCTACCGGCTCGACTCGCTGGACGAAACTATTCCGTACACGTTGTCTCTCAATATGCAGCCGAGACCAGTCACGCTGCGCATGGTCAAGCCGGCGTACAACGAGCGAATGTATCTGCTCGTGACATGGCCCTGAGGGGCGCCCTCGACGTCAGCGCCGCCGTTAGCCGCAACGAATATTCGTGTTGCTGCGGGAGCTAAACTGATAAAATCTTTGGCCGGAGGGAGCCGACTGGAACTTAGTTCCCCATGATTGCGCAAGATAACCATCTGTTGGGCGTGCTACCAACGAGTGATTTTGAGCGACTTAAGCCTCATCTGGAACCGGTTTCACTGACATTGGGCGAGGCGCTTAGCGAATCCGGGATCGTACTGCAGCACGTCTACTTTCCGGTCAATTCGATCGTATCCCTGCTGTACGTCATGGAAAACGGTGGTTCGGCCGAAATCGCTGTCGTCGGCAGCGACGGCGTAGTCGGTGTTTCTCTGTTCATGGGCGGCGAGACCACGCTAAGCCGGGCTGTGGTGCAGAGCGCAGGGCCCGCCTACTCCCTGCACAGCGATATATTGAAAGCGGAATTCATCCGAGGGGGGGCGTTGCAGCATATATTGCTGCGCTACACGCAGGCGCTCCTGACCCAGATGGCGCAGACCGCTGTCTGCAATCGACATCATTCATTGGATCAACAGCTATGCCGTTGGCTGCTTCTGAGTCTGGACCGCCTGCCCTCGAACGAGCTGATCATGACGCAGGAACTGATCGCCAATATGCTCGGGGTGCGTCGCGAAGGCGTCACCGAGGCCGCTCGAAAGCTTCAGGACGCCGGTCTAATTCAGTACAGCCGGGGCCGCATCAAGGTGCTCGACCGCCCAGGGATAGAAGCTCGGGCTTGTGAGTGCTATGCCGTCGTGAAGAGGGAGTCAGATCGGCTGCTTCCAGACCGAACAGAGCTCTGACTGGGCACGGCTCGTTCGCGGCGGGGGCCTGTGTGCGATAACGCACAATCTACGCAGTCGTCTGATTCTAAACATAAACTTAGTCCTTTGGCAGCTTCGCCGAGTGTGGGTTCGTGGTGAGTTTGAACCTTGGGGCCAACTTTGGTTCAATCGCGCGGCGCCGTCCGTACGCTGTCACGCATAAGTAAGTTTCACCAGACCTCTACGCGCGGCGGCGCACCGACGATGATGACTTGGGCCATTACGATGGGGGCCTCAAGCGGACAACGCGCGGCAGTACCGTCGCCGACCGCCCCAACCTGGAGGTTTCCTTATGACCGCACCCCACCAGCCTCTCGTGCGCTATCGCAGCGAGCATTCTCAGCCCCCGCCGGCCCAACACTTGCAGCTTCCCCAGACTGCTACGGCTGGCCATCGAGCCATCCTGCATCTCAATTCCAACGCGATAGCGCGCACGCCTTTCAAGAGATCCAAACCTGCGGAAAGGCAGCACCCAAAATGAGATCGGCCGCTGCCACTGCGATTGCAGGATCCGAGTTCGACCAATTTCTGTACGCGTCCATTGCGGAAGAGCGCAGCGGCATGCTGTTGAGTGTGCTGTCGGCGCTGGCCCGAATGAACCTCGATCCTTGGGATGAAGCGGCGCGATTGGCACGGCTGCCTCGCGCAACAGCGACAAATTACCTGACGACGCTAATTGCCGCCTTACCGGACGGACCAACTGCACGTGCCGATCCCGGAGCGCTAGCCGAGCGTCTGATCGCGTTGCTGCCGCGGCGTGTCGCGGGCAAGGACCCCTCCCCCGCTGCGCGCCCGGTACCTGGAGGATTCCCCCTCAATCGCCGCCCCCTCATCGGCCCGCTGGTCGTTTATCTTGCCCTCATGCTGCTCCTGCTCGCCAACCAATGGCTCACGGAGCGCACCTCTCAAGCAGCAGCCCGTGCCCGCCCCGCCGCGTCCGCACAGACGAGCGGGACTTTGCCGCAGACGCCGGCGCCAAGTTCGGCCACTCCCTCGGCGCCGCCTCGCAGCTGAGTGAAGATCGACATCACGTAGGAAAAGCGGATCGCCAAAGTTCAGGTTGCCCCGTTTGTCATGCCGTTGCGGAACGGCGGCCTCAGGCGCGGCGCTGCAGCCGCGCGCCCAATCTCTAGCGAGGCTCGTAAGAGAACTTCTGTCCTTCAATCGTGGCGTTGTACATCAGGCCGCCTTTGGCGATCGTGAAGACAGCCATGCCGCCGTGATACTGGCCCTGGGTCTCGGCGACTTTCTTGTCCGCACTGGCTCCTGAATTCTCCCCGGTTGTGCCGACGCTCGCCGAGGCGGAGGCCGTAATCAGCGTTGCACCGACGTCGCCGCTGAATTCAAAGTTACCTGCGGTAAATTCATTCAGCGAACGCCTGTCCTCAAAGAAAATGATCTCACTGTAAGCCTCTCCACCCGCCTGCGCGCCGACGCTGATTTGATTCATGGTCACGTGCCCGATAAGTCTACCGTGCCGGTAAACGTGTCCGGAGCCATGCGCCGCACCGATTCCGAGACCGCCCTTGCCAATGGTCGGGAGAACGGCGTATCCGTAACTGTTGGCGAAATAGCCGGCGCTTTGATCGGCATTGCTGAAGAGACCGATGGTATCCGAGTCGCTGCTCGCCTGCGCCGCCCCCACCGGGATGCCGAGCGCCCCCGCCACAATACACATGCGTAACATCGATTTCATCTCAGTCTCCTTGCACCAATATTGAGGCATCATCGATCTGGAATCAGCTGCTCAGACGCACACCACCGAAGAACCAAACTAATAGAAGAACGACGATTACCAAGCCCAGAGCACCGCCGAGCCCAGAACCGCCATAGCGTCGGTATCCATAATAGCCACCGCCGCCGCCGAACAGCAGAACGACCAGGAGAATGATCAAGATAGTGCTCATCTTTTGCCTTCCTTGCCCGTGCAGACTCTGCTATCGCCAATCGTGATGGTGATAGTAACCCCCACGATAGCCGCCGCCTGGATACCCAAATCCAATACATCCACTCAGCATGCTACTGAGGACCAATAATCCCACAGCCCAGTTACGCATCACCGGTCTCCTTTGTCTTGTCGTACGCTTCTCGTGCTGGCAACCGCAGGCGCTACTTGATCGTCGGATGCGCGTAATCCCATTCGAGAAATCGCGCGGTCTGCGCATCGGTGCGTTCCGGCATACAGCAGCGGTACGAGGCGATTTTCTCGCCCCGCATCTCTCGAATGCCCCAGAGGATCACACGCTCAACTCCGGCCTTCTCTATCGTGGCGCTGCGAGCTTCAAAGCGCGTGACCAGCACGTGGCCGGAAACAAAGGTATTGAGTGTGGTGATGCGACGAGTCTTGTCGGCTACGAAGCGCTGCAGATCCTTCTCGATGGCAGCCCTGCCCACACAAGGAGCTCGCGCGCATAGGCCGCTTTCCGCATCGATGACTGCATCGTCCGTGAATAACGCGAGCGCCGCGGGCACATCGCCTTTTGCGAGGGCATCGAATAGCTGCTGTTGAACGTCGACGGGATTCACCTCCGCAAAGACTGCCGAAGCGCTCAACAGCACCAACCCCGTCACAAGCCAATTAACCGTGGACATCGTAGGCTCCTTAGACTCAATGGTTTCGGGCGTGAATCACACGCGACGCACCAAATAAACGATGAGAAGGACGACTAGAACGGTGCCAAGCAACCCGCCGCCGATATACATGCCACTCTCCGGTTATGTGACCCAGGCCGCATTAAACAGTTGCGCACTAGAACCCGTCGGTGCGCTGTCACACACACTTCCCGACACGCGCGCTGCGTGCGGCGGCGTACATACTGCCGCGCTATTTCCGCGCACAGTCAGCAGTTGACCGCGCGCTCTGAGGAAAACGAGGCAGTCGCGGTGGGGCAGCGCTCAGTGGATCGCAAGCGCTCAATTGCCTTCAACGCAATGTCATCGATATCTAGAGAGACGAGGGAATGATCGACCGAATCCGAGTCAATCGAATATTGGCAGCCCTGCCAGCGAAGGAGTATCAACGCCTGCGTGCCCAACTTGAGCCCGTGGTTCTCCAATTTGGCCAGATACTTTACGAGCCAGGCGCGATCATCCGGCAGATCTACTTTCCTGTCGACTGCCTCATATCCTTGCTCACAACCGTGGACAAGCGGCATTCGCTCGAGGTCGGCATGGTCGGCAGTGAAGGCATGACGGGCATGCCCTTTATTCTGGGTGTTAACCACTCCGGCGTGCGTGCACTGGTGCAGGGTGCCGGTCGGGCCCTGCGCATTGCCTCGGCGCCGTTTCGAATTGAGTACGATCGCAGCAGGCCGTTGCAGCAGGCGTTATTCCGTTATACCTATGCATTGATGGCGCAGATTTCGCAGACGGCCGCCTGCAATCGTTTTCATGATGCGCACGCGCGCCTGGCGCGTTGGCTGCTGATGACTCGCGAGCGTGTCGGCGCTGATGAGTTTGCCATGACGCATGAGTTCCTGGCCCACATGCTCGGCGTGAGGCGTGAGGGAGTCACCGAGGCTGCCAGCGCACTCAAGCGACGCGGACTGATCAACTACCAGCGCGGGAAAATTCAGCTTCTCGATGTCAAGGGGCTCATGGGTTCAGCCTGCAGCTGCTTCCCGATCGTGCAAGCGGCGTACAAGCGCGCACAAAAGGCGGCGTAGGACCAATCGCCTCGAAGATCATTAATGAAAATCGTTAATAATGCAGTTTGTAGCGCAGCTGAGCGTAGATCTGGAACGGATTGTTCCAATGGACGCCCCCGAAGGTCAGGCTGTCGTCGGTGAGCAGGTGCGCGTTGGTGAGGTTCAGGCCCGTGATCGAGACCGACAGGTCCCGACCGAGGTTACGGCCGACAGTCAGATCGAGCACGGTGTAACTGGGCAGGTGGCTCGACCCCGCGAAGCCGTTGGACAGTCCGGAACTGAACGAGACGTTGGAACCGACGAAGAAGTCCCGCGGCAGGTTTGCGTTGTAGCCGAGATTCAGCGTGTTGCGCTGATCGTGGTCGAGCGCGATGGGGGGCAAGCCGCAGGCTGTGCCGGGCACCACCAGCCCTCCCGTAATCGACCCGAAGCAATCCGCCGTCTGATTCGAGTAGGCAAGGTGCACCTGTCCATAGGGCCAGAAGGCCGGTGAGCGCACCGTGAGCTCGGTCCCCACGATGTGCGCCCCCTGGTCCGTGATCGGCAGGAAGATGTCGGATTCGCCGAGTGGGTTGTGGTCGAAGAAGTTAGTCGAATTAGTGGAGAAGTGGTCCGCCTGGATGCTCCAGCCCTTCACCGGGATCGTTACGCCAAACTGATGCTCCTGGTCGCGCTCTCCGTGCAGCGGCAGGAAGGCGGTATCACTCGCGCTCGCGTAGGCGACCAAGGGCCCTGAGAGCGTCTCGAGCGGCGGAGCCTGGTAGTACTTGCCCCAAAAGGCGCTCAGCACCCAGTCCAACCGCGGCAACAGGACGGTCGCGCCCAGCCGGGGGTCGGTCGCGTTCTCGGTGATACTGCTGCTCTGGAAGTGTGACTGGCGCACTCCGGCCGACAAGTTGAACCAACGCGTAGCCTCGAAGGTGTCCTGCACCCATGCGGTTATGAGATCGCCCGTGGGGCTCTCCAACTCCTGGAGCGTCGGCGAGCTGTCGTCGGTGAATGCGAGGTTGAAGGCGGCCTGATCCTGCTGGGCGAAGCCGAAGAGACCGACGTCCAGATGATTGCGGCTGAAGTTCATCCGCAGATTCTCTTCGGCGCCCTCGTACTGTGAGCTGTGGTGATAGGTGGTGATAGTCGGATAGTCGCCGTTGCCGCCGTCATAATCCGCTCGTTCGAAGTGATAGAGAAGCGAGCTCGTGAGCACCGCATCGTTGGTGAAGGTGTGCGCCCAGGACAGCAGCGCGAAATTGTCCGCCTCCTTCTGTACGTCGCCGAACTGCCCGATGCAGTACGGGTCGTCGGCGAGCGGCACGGTACAGTCCGGTATCTGGTAAACGTCCTGCCGCACCTGGCCGATGAAATTCACTGCATCCCGCTCGCTCGGCTTGTACTGCAAGTTAGTGAATGCACCGTACCCCTGCGACTGATCATGGATCACGTCGGCTACGGGAGTCTGCAGACCGAGATTGCTGCGATTGCCCTCGACACTCGCATAGTACGCGAAGTCGTTCGTGTGGCTCGCGACGCTCAGGTAGTCATCGGTCTGGGCAAAAGTCCCCGCCGTGACGTCGAGCTCGGCCTGGTTATCGCTGCTGAAGCCGCTCTTCGGGATCACGTTGAAGATGCCGTAAGTGCGATCGCCCTCGTCGGCCAGATAGCCGCCCCGCTCGACCCCTAGGGTCTCCACGTCCTGAGGATTCAACGCAGGGCCGAGATTCTCCGCGATGTTGGTGTTCGGGATCTCGACCCCGTCGATCAGCCAATTCGTCTGATGGCCACCGCGCATGTGAAGCATGTCATGAGCCTGGTACGCGCCCGGAACGTAATCGGTGATCATGGCGTTACTGTTGACGTTGCTCGCCCCTGGGGTGTTCTTGATGTCCTCCTGGCTCACCATTGTGATCGGGGTAACCGAGGCCACGACCGGCAGCAGGGATGCTGTCACAATCACTTCGGCAAGGTCCGAGGGAGGTTTCAGCACGATATTGGCGAAGGGAAAATACCCTGCCTCCACCGTGACGGGCTGGCTGATGGAGGCGAAGTCGTGCCGCGAGATGGTGAGCATGTACTGGCCGATCGCAACCTTCGGAAATTCGAAACGACCCGTCGAGTGCGTCTGCTGCTCTGTGATGGCGTGGGCGGCAGACTCAAGCACGACGTTCGCTCCTGCTACCGGCCGGTTGCTGTCGTCCCGCACGACGCCAATCACGCTGCCGTAGGCTGCGGCCCAGCCACGCCCCGGAAAAAGGAACATGAAAAGCACGACGACTGCGATGGCGCGGCCATCGCTCTGACGTGAACTCGACATATAGGTCTCCCCACGAACACGTGACAGCCCGACGCGCCCACGAGCTTCATGCCCGCGGAGGCGTCCTATCTGCGCTCAACCCGTGAGCGCAATGGGGTCAGACTTGAAGGGGAGGTCCACGCGGCGATTGTGCGCGTGGTGCAATTTCAAGATGAGCGACTTGTGGCGCCCTTGTCGGCAACTGTGTTGTCGGTTGAATCGAAATCGGCACATCGGTAAATGGCGGCAGCGCGGCAAGCGTTGGACTTGCCCCGTATGGGCATGAGCTGTGGTCTTGATGAGAGGGTGATCCGCCGCCCCTCGAGTCCGGCCCGCCGGTGTGAGCCGGCGCAGGCACACCCATTGGCATATCCATGGGCATCGGCATGTCCATCGACATTTGCGCAGCCGTCGACGGCACCGGAGCGTAGCCCTCGCAGAGCATGAGCTGCACGCTCAAGCCAGGCCCGAACATCGGCATGAACCCGAGCGGAATCATCGCGCGCAAGAGCAGACCTGGTAGCACGAGCACTACCCACCGGCTGCGGCGCTTGCGGCCCCATCCGATCAAGTCTCAAGTCTCCCAATGCCTTCGCTCTACAGTGCAGAGCAAGCGCCATCATAGCTCACGCGTGCGGACCACGGAAATTTTGCAGCTGCACCTCTGTTTGCGTTCACTGGCGGCCCAGCGCACAGTGCGCCTCCCTCCTACACCAGATGGCGTCTGCCAACACCTCGTCGTAAAGCAGCGTTGTCTTTATAGTGGAACCAGCAAACCAGCAATCAGAGCGTGATGACCAATTTGATCGGCCATGAGATTGACGGCCAGCAACGGCGCATAAACACCTGAGATGGAGTTTTCGCGCCCATCCTGTCTGCTCGCCTCGCTAATGTGTTGTGCCATTGCACAAGTCGTGTCGGCGCAGACACCTTCCCCATTGCAGGAATGGCAATACTCCGGCGGCATCATATTGGCAAGGCTCTTTCAGCCCGATCTACCAACGTTCAGGACAATATTGGGCGTCGCTTCAGAGCTGCAGCCGGCGTACAGCGGTTCGCGCGCCTACCGCATAGAGGGAGGTCCGCTCATCGATGTCTATTACCGCGACATCGCATTCATCAGCACAGGTGACGGCGTTGGCTTTAACTTCTTGCACGGAGATCACTATCAAGTTGGCCTCGCCATGGGCTACGACCTGGGACGTCAAGTGACCCAGGACTATGCGAATCTGCATGGAATGGGCGATATTTCGGCAGCTCCAGTTGCGAAGCTGTACGGCTCATGGGTCATTTCAAAGAAATTGCCATTGATTCTGCGTGTCGACGCACGGCAGTTTATCGGAGGCGCGCGGGGCGCGGTGGGAGACATCGCCGTCTACACTCCCCTTCCAGGCAGTTCGAAATCGTTTGTGATGTTCGCTGGCCCCTCTATCACACTGGCGACGCGTCACTATATGCAGGTTCTTTACGGTGTCACACCGGAGCAATCGGTCGATTCCGGTCATCCAATCGATGAAATCGCGCACGACGGCACCAGTGCCGCCGGTATTGGCTTCAGTGCCACCAAATTCATCGGGCAACACTGGCTCCTGAACCTTGACGCGGCATTTAGCGAAATCAGAGGCGCGCCGTCGCGCAGTCCCATCGTGCAACGAACCGATCAGCGCGTCGCTGTACTATCGGCCGCTTATCAGTTGTGACTCGGTACGTCAAACTTGGGCGGATGTTTCTCGCCCGCTAGAGCAGCACCAAGCCCTAACTGACCCTGCAGCAGCCCGAGTTTCGCCAGATCAATTGGACCGACAATGTTGACGATGGTCAGTTCGCGCGGCCTGGATGTGATGATAGCCATGCCCCCAGTGCGCTCGCCTGTCCGATTCACAAATATATCGACGTCGCTCTGCTGTTTGCGATCATGCGTCGATACCAATGACACCCATGTCGGTGCCACCAGCTGCGCTCGAACTGCGTCGACATCGGCCTTCGAGTATGCGCCGTCCTCGTCGAACTTGTAGCTGCGCACGTAGATACCCTGCACACCGCTGGCCAGGGACATGACTGCAGCAGTATCGGAGTTGGGATTGGCGGCGAGAATACCGCTGGCGAGGCCCATCAGCGACGGGTCAAGTGATATGTCGACTGACTGGCTCGCCTTTTTCGACAGCGCTGAGAAGTCGGGTAATACCAATCTGCCCGCCTGGGCCGCCGCGGTCAGTGGCAGCAGCGGCAGCAGCATGGATGTCAAAACAAGGGATCGAAATTGCATATTGGTCTCCTGAATAAATCTGGCGTGTTGACACTCGCGGAGCAATTCACCGGGGCGAGTGCTCCTGCCGGTTCACAATCGCGCGCACATCATCGAGTTGCACGCTGACAATGTTCAGCGCCTGCAGCAGCTGTTCGCTGGCCTGCAGTCCGCGCTGTTGCTGCAGTTGCTCGCGCCAGTGCATCAGGCCGATTCCGGCAACGAGGCACGCGGCCAGTGATAACGAGCCCCATTGCGCGAGACTGCGGCGTCTGACTTGCTGCGTGACCCGCAGCATCGGACGCTCGCCGCCAGCCCGCTGCGGACTCAGCCTGGATGCTTCGATACGCGCAATCACGCGCTGGTAGAATTCCTCACCCGGGTCCACGGGTCGCATTGCCACCCGCAACTTCTGTTCCAGATCGTGATCGCTCACGTGCGTTTCTCCCCGACTTTCGGCCCTTGCAATACGCCGCTGCGACTGCGCAGCAGAGCGAGCGAGCGTCGCAGATGGCTCTTGACGGTGTTGAGCGGCAGACCTAGCGCCTGGGCGATCTCCGGCGGATCGAGATCTTCCTGATAACGCAGCAAAAGCACCGCGCGCGGCACGACTGGCAGTCGCGCAATGAGCTGCCCCAGGCGTCCCTCCATCAGTGAATCGTGCTCGCGCGCAGGTAGCTCCAGATCCGTCGCTGCGTCCAGCGGCACGACCGCTAAACGCGGGCGTCGCAACCGATCGATGGCGCGATGACAGACAGTCCTGCGCAACCAGAAGCGCAGGTGCTGCGCTGAGACGATGTCGGCCAGATGACGATTCAGCAGCATGAATACGTCCTGCGCCAGCTCCTGCGCATCCTCACGCACATTCAGCAGCCGCAAGGCCAGGCTGTAAATGGAGCCCTGGTGAGCGTGCACGAGCTCCCGGAACGCCTCGATCTCACCCGTCTGCGCACGTTTCAACGCGCATTCCGTCAGAGCGGTCGCCGCCGCCGTGCTCAGATATCGTGCTGGTGTCGACGCGCCAGGCACCTCCACGATGCTTGCCAGCGACAGACTCCCGGGATCGGACTGCATATACTTCTATATACGCGCAGCCGAGCGCTCTGGGGTGCGGTCAAGGGCCAAAAGGCTCCCGGCGGGTCACCTCATTCACTGGCGTTCGATCTGTTGCAAGTGCCGAAGATCCTTGACCCAAGGCTGCGCTGAACGCGACCAGATCTGGCGACTCGGTTGCAACTGCGCGCGCTGCTTCAAAGTGCCAACGCGCAGCGCGTAGAACGGCGTATCGCGAGCTGCCGCAGAGTAGATCGAAGTTCCACAATTCGGGCAGAAAGCTTGCGCGCGCTGATTACCGCTCTCGGCGGTTTTGATATAGATCTTCGGCTCTCCCATGAGCAGTCGAAAACCCGCTGCAGCCGCCTGCACGCTGACTCGATAGGCCGAGCCGCTCAGGGTCTGACAATCGGTGCAGTGACAGACCCGAACCATATCTGGGTCGATCTCTGCTTCGAATGAAATCTGGCCGCAATGGCATTGCCCTTCGACTTTCATCGCTGTGTCCTCATAGCCACGGTTTACGGCAGATCAATGTTAAGGTTATTAATTGCAATAGTCCTATAATATATTGTTTCTAAACAACTTATATACAGACAGAGGCTGGTGCCAGCACGTCGATAGACAGCGCGCACGGCGCGTGGCGAGGACCCTTCGCATCGATGCTCGCGGGTTGACAAGCACAAATCACTGAAGGCTCAATCGATCATGCAGATTCACCCGACTGCCCTCATCCAGGAGGGCGCGCGACTCAGTGCGGGTTGCATTATCCATGCTTACGCCGTGGTGGGGGGACACTGTGAGCTCGCTGAAAGCGTCGTCGTGCATCCATTTGCCGTGCTCGGCGGCGATCCACAGGATCTGGGCTTCGATACCAGGACGGCATCTGGAGTGCGCATAGGCGCGCGCACTATTATTCGCGAGCACGTGACCATCAGCCGCGCCACTCGCGCCGGCGGCTCGACCGAAGTCGGCGCGGACTGCTTTCTGATGGCCGGTTCGCACATTGCGCACGATTGCCGGGTCGGCAGCCGCGTCGTGCTCGCGAACGCGGTGCTGTTGGCCGGACACGTTCAGGTGGGCGATCACGCCTTTCTGGGCGGCGGGGCCGTTATTCACCAATTCTGCCGAATCGGTGAGAGTGCCATGATCGGTGGTGGCGCGCGCATCTCGCGGGATATCGCGCCCTTCTGCATGGCCACGGAGCGCAATGCGGTGATCGGCCTGAACAAGGTGGGCCTGCGTCGGCGGGGCTTGAAACGCGAAGCGATCGACGAGATCAAGCGAGCCTTTCGCGCAGTCGACACCCCGGTTGGTAACCTGCGGCAAATTGCCGCGGCGACTCTCGAGTCTGGCGGCCTCAGCAGCGCCGAGGCCCGTACGTTCCTCGAGTTCTTCGCCGGTGGGCGTCGCGGGTTCGCGCGTGCGCGGCGTGGCGGCGCCGGCGATGAGGCGGATCCGAGCGAATAGATGGCTATTACAAGATCCCTGGCCGCAATCACGGGTGCCTCCAGCGGCATAGGCCGGGTGTTTGCGCGTAAATTGGCGCCCTCGCACGATTTGTTGCTCATCGCGCGCCGCGGGCAGCTGCTGGCGGCGTTGGCCGATGAGTTGGTCGCGCAGCATGGCGCAGTGGTCCGGTGGATTGAGGCGGACTTAGCGCAGGCCGCAGATCTGAGCAGGGTTGCACACCAGCTCGCCGCTGAGCCCGAGCTGGCGCTACTGATCAACAATGCGGGATTCGGAATGACCGGGCCGTTTTGGGATGCTGACCCCGAGCGTCTTGACAGCATGCAGCGCTTGCATGTGATGGCGACGATGCGTTTGTGCCAGGCGGCGTTGCGCTCGATGCTCGGCCGCGGCAGCGGTGCAATCATCAACGTGGCATCGGTCGCCTCATTCGTCAGGCGTGCCGGTTCAGCGAGCTACGGCGCCTCCAAGAGCTGGATTGCCGCTTTCACGGAAGCGCTGTATCTGGATCTGAAAAAGGCGCAATCGCCGGTAACGGTGCAGGCGCTGTGCCCCGGTTATACGTATTCAGAATTCCACGATATCCTCGGTGTGGACAGGAAGCGCCTGGCATCCTCGGCCTTCTGGATGAGCGCCGAGCAGGTCGTAGATCGCTCGCTGGCCAGCTTGACGCGCGGACAATTGTTTGTGATCCCGGGGTGGCGCTACCGACTGCTGTGCATGCTGATAACAAAGCTGCCGACCTCGCTAAGACTCTATATCGAAGCCGCCACTAGCCCCAAACTCTCCCCAGAGAATAAATCGGGTGGCACCTAGCTCGAATCGCAGAGGATGCGCACAGTGGCAAAGATAGCTGCAGGAGTCGGTCCCCAGCACCCGCAAGTCGTGGTGCTCATAGGTGCGACCGGCGATCTTGCTCGACGAAAACTGCTACCTGGCCTGTTCCACCTGTCCAGCGCCGGATTCATTCCAGGCTGTCGCATCATCGGCGTGTCGTTGGAGGAGCTCGACGCCGCGGCCTTCCGTGCCTTCGTGCGCCAGGCGCTCGATGAGTTCTCGACCCGCAAATTCACCGAAGCGGCATGGAATGCCTTCGCCGGCACTCTGGACTATGTGCCCATGGCCTGCGGCATTGAGGCGCTCAAGACGGCCGTAGAAAAGGCGCAGAGTGCCTTCGACGGGAAGAGCCAGAGGCTGCATTATTTGAGCGTTCCGCCCAGCGCGGCGCTGCCGGCCGTGCAGATGCTGGGCGAGGCTGGGTTGGTAGAGCGATCGCGCATCGTCATGGAGAAGCCATTTGGCACCGACCTGGCCAGCGCGGTGTCGTTGAACGCAAAACTGCATCTGGTGTTCGATGAGGAACAGATCTTCAGGATTGATCACTTCCTGGGCAAAGAGCCGGCGCAAAACATTCTTGCGTTCCGCTTCGCCAATGGCCTGTTCGAGCCCATTTGGAACCGGCATTTCATCGACCACGTGCAGATCGACGTGCCGGAGACGCTGGGGCTCGGAAAGCGTTCCGGCTTCTACGAAACGCTCGGGGCCTTTCGCGACATGGTCGTGACGCACCTGTTTCAGATACTGGCATTCATGGCGATGGAACCACCGACCGCGTTGGAGCCCGCGCCCATCAGTGAGGAGAAAAATAAGGTCTTTCGCAGCATGCTGCCCATCGAGCCGTCGGCCGTTGTTCGGGGCCAGTACATCGGCTACCGCTCCGAGACGGGGGTAGATCCGCGCTCGGATACCGAGACTTTCATCGCGCTAAAGTGCTTGATCGATAACTGGCGCTGGGCCGGCGTGCCCTTCTTTCTACGCACCGGTAAGCGCATGGCCGAGGGGCAGCGAATTATTTCCATCGCCTTCAAGGAACCGCCGAGGAGCATGTTCCCGGCCGGCTCCGGCGTGGGCGAGCAGGGTCCGGATCACCTTACTTTCGACCTGGCGGACGCTTCAAAGGTATCCCTGTCCTTCTACGGCAAGCGCCCGGGCCCCGGTATGCGCCTGGACAAGTTGAGTCTTCAATTCGCTATGCACGAGACCAGCCTGATTGGCGATGTGCTTGAGGCCTATGAGCGGCTGATTCTCGACGCCATGAGGGGCGATCACACCCTGTTCACGACAGCCGAGGGCATTGAGCGGCTCTGGGAGGTCTCCGCACCATTGCTCGATTCCCCCTCGCCGGTGCGCACCTACGCCCAGGGCTCGTGGGGGCCGAACGCGATTCACCAGCTCATCGCCCCGCGCGCCTGGCGGCTTCCGTTCGAACGCGCCTGGCGCGACCCGAATCCATTGGGCGCCTGAGCCTTGGCAGAATGAGCCCGCCCCGCAAGCGCACCTGTGATTTCTCCTCGCCCGCGATCGTGTATCTGATCGCGCTCTGGCTTACTGCGCCGGCCATAGCCAAGCCAAATCCGCCCTCGCCCGCGCAGATGGATAAGGACCTGCTCGAAGTCACGATACCGCAATTGGAACGCTACTACGCACGTCATACCTACACCGTGGTCCAGGTCGTGCAGTGGTACCTTGCCCGCATTCAGCGCTACAACGGCGTCTATCGTGCGCTGGAGACAGTCCTGCAGTCACAGGCCCTCGCTGCGGCGGCGAGGGAGGACGAGCAGGCGGCCAGCGGCAGCGGCCGGCGAGGTCCCCTCTGGGGTGTGCCCATAGTCATCAAGGCCAATACCAGCATTGAAGGGCAAGTGACCACAGATGGCTGGGCCGGTTTCACGGTCCCCGGGCACGAACTCATCGCGCCTCGCGATGCGACCATCGTCGCGAGGCTTCGCGCCGCCGGCGCCATCCTGCTCGGCCAAGCGAATATGCCCGACTTCGCCAACAGCGATACGAACCGCAGCAGCTCCTTCGGCCGCACCGGCAACGCATACGATGTGCGCTTTTCTCCCGGTGGCTCTTCAGGTGGCATCGTCACGGCCGTCACCGCGAACATGGCTCTGCTCGGCAACGGCAGCGATACCGGCAATTCCATTCGTATGCCCGCTGCCACGAGCGCTCTGATTGGTGTCTTTCCGACGCGCGGCCTGGTCAGTATCGCCGGCATTGCGCCGCTGGACTGGTTGCTCGACAACACGGGCCCCATCGCACGTAATGTGACCGATGCGGCCATCGCTCTGTCGGTCATGGCCGGAGAGGATCCGCTCGACCCGCCCACGGCCGCCGCCAATAATGCGCCCCCGGGGCCATACACCCGCTACCTCAAGGCGGATGCTCTGAAAGGAAAGCGCTTCGGCGTGCCGCAGTTCATTCTCGACGGATCCGGTATACCTTTTCATGGACTGCCCGCCGCAGTGCCCGACGATGTCGCGAAGCAACTGGAGGCCGAACAGGCCATCGCTCTTCAACCTGTCACGCGCGCGGCTTTCATGAAGGCCATCGACGAATTGCGTGCCGCCGGCGCCACGGTGCTATTTGACGACTCCATCCTGCCCGCAAGCTTCGCCAGCACGGCCAGCCGCGTGAGCACCTACGGCTACGTGCGCGAGGGCACGGAGCAATTCCTCAATGTTTTTGGACCCACGCAGTACCACTCGTCCGAGCAATATGCCCGTGCGCTCGGGCAACCGCTGGCGCCCCCGATACTTGGAGAAGACCCGCTCTACGCTCGAATTGGTGATGTCGTGATCTCGCAGCACAATATCGAGCAGGACGTCGATGCCGAAGCCAACTACTACGGCCCGCGTCGGCGTACGCTGCAGGCGTATCTGCAGCCCCTGGATCGGCTGCACCTGGACGGGTATGTCTATCCCGCAATTCAGATGCCTCCGCCGGACGAAACGATGCCTCAGAACGGTCATTTGAGCGATGGGCCGCACTCCGCCACGAGCTGGGTGAACATGATCGGGGTCCCAGCCGTTGTCGTCGTCGGGGGCTTTTACGCTGACGGACTTCCCTTCGGACTCGAATTCTCAGCCCGACCGTGGAGCGATGGGCAATTGCTGGGCTATGCCTATGCCTGGGAACAGGCAACCCATCACCGCCATGCACCGGTGCTGGTCGATCACGGTCTGCTGGCACACGCCCCGTGAAGGCTGAGCATCGCAAGGCAGACTTGATAATCCCGCTCCTTATAAAGAGGTAATCAAATGCAGCGGCGCGAATTCATGACCCTGATCGGGGGCACGGCAGCGACCTGGTCGCTCGCTTCAAAGGCGGCATCGAGCCCCCCGGAACTGCTGCCTGTTCCTCGCCAGGACTGGCTCGATCGGCATCAGGAGCCCATCATCGAGCCTGAGTTGCAGATCGTCGATCCGCATCATCACCTGTGGGTGCGGCCCGGCTGGCGCTATATGCTTGATGATCTGCTGGCCGACACCGCCAGCGGCCACAACATCGTCGCGACCGTGTTCGTGCAGGCGAACTCCATGATGCGCGATTCCGGGCCGGTCGAGATGCGACCAGTCGGTGAGGTCGAATTCATCAACGGCGTCGCAGCGGTCTGCGCCAGTGGCTATTGCGGTAAGACCAGGGCCTGCAGCGGCATTGTCGGGCATGCCGATCTGAGATTGGGCGGCCGCGCCGAGCCGGTCCTGGCCGCATTGGCGCGAGCGGGCGGTGATCGCTTTCGCGGCATCCGCTACATCACGGCGTGGGATGCCGACACTTCCTTGAATCTTGCCGCGTGGCCCGGGCCGCCCCACCTGCTTGCGGACAGCAAGTTCCGTGAAGGCTTTGCGCTCCTCGGGCGGCAAGGACTGAGCTTTGACTCCTGGATCTATCACCAGCAGATTGACGAGCTCGCGAACCTCGCCGGTGCCTTTCCGGATACGAAGATAGTATTGAATCACATTGGCGGCCCGCTCGGAATCGGACCCTACCGCGGCAAGCGTGACGCGGTTTTTGCGCGCTGGGCGGCATCGATCAAGGGCCTCGCGGCACATCCGAACGTCTATGTGAAGGTCGGCGGTTTTGGGCAGATCGTTCTTGGATTGGGCTTCAACGAGCGCAGCGAGCCGCCCTCCTCCCAGCAGCTGGCTGCAGCCATTAAGCCTTATGTTGAGACCTGCATCGATGCGTTCGGTGCCTCGCGTTCGATGTTCGAGAGTAACTTTCCGGTCGACAAGGTCTCTTACAGCTACGCGGTGTTCTGGAACGCTTGCAAATTGCTCAGCAAGAGCGCGAGTGAGGCCGAGAAAGCAGATCTGTTCTCGGGGACCGCGAAGCGCTTTTATCGTCTCAATTTCACGGCCTGAGTACGGCTGGAGGCGTTCAAATGAACCCGACACTGAATCTTGTTCTCTACATGGCCCTCGTCACCTGGCTCACATTGATGGGCGCAAGCCTGTTTCGAGCGCAGAGTTGGAAAATCGGGGTTGGTAATCGCGACAATCTGCCGGCCCCTACCGCGCTGGCAGGCCGGGCGCAGCGCACGGCGATGAACACCCTGGAGAATTTCGTGCTGTTCGCTGCCGTGGCGCTGGTCGCGCAGGCTGCCGGCAAGACCAATGCCCAGGTCGAGCACGGAGCGCAGATCTTCTTTTGGGCGCGAATTGTGTATATCCCCGTCTATTATGCCGGCATCATTTATATGCGCACTGCCGTCTGGCTGGTGAGTATCATCGGCCTGGCGCTCATGGTTCGAGCCCTGTTGTAGTCCGTGCAACGCTGCTTCTGAGGCACCCGCCCGCCATCAGCTCCGTAACCCTTCAGTCGGCTAAAGTGGGCGATCAGTTGTCGAGGAACCTGATTCGACTGGAGGGGTCGGGATCGGGCGCACGCTCAAGTCAACAGCGATGATCTGCAGTAACCGCGCAGATCCGGCAGGCTCTTGCTGCCGATTCATCCCTGTCGGATCTGGCTCACAATGTGCAAGTCGCAACAAACTCCGATGCAGTGGTGCTGCGTGGAGTCGTGAAGCCGGAGGAAAAAGACCGAGTCGATTCGCTGGCGCAGCGATTTGCCGGCGCCAGGCAGATACTCGATCAGCTCACGGTGCGCGCCCGCGACTAACGGTTAGCGCTGAACGCGCGCTAACAGGAATCCATCATAGCCCTTGTTGCCCACGGTCTGAATGGCGGTCGCGCTCAATCGGGTTTGCCCCGCGAGCCAGCTCACTAGTTGCCGGACCCCAGTCGCAGAAGCATCGGGTTTCGGTGCGATGATCGCTCCCTCGCGCACGACGTTGTCGACAACGATCAAAGTGCCCGGTTCCGAAAGCTCTAGCGCGGCCTGCACGTAGCGCGGGATGTTCGGTTTGTCCGCATCTATAAAGACCAGGCCGAACGGCGCTACCCGCTGTTCGCGCAAGCGCACCAAAGTGTCCAGTGCGGGGCCCACGTGCACTTCGATGCGCTCCGCCAGGCCGGCTTGTTTGAAGTTCTGACGCGCTACGGCGGCGTGATGGGGCTCGAGCTCGAGCGTCACGAGCTGCCCGTTCGAGGGTAGAGCTCGAGCCAGCCAGATCGTACTGTAGCCCCCCAACGTGCCGATCTCGAGAATCCGGTTGGCGCCGCGCGCGAGTGCGAGCAGATACAGCATCTTGCCTTGACAAGCCGAGACCTGTATCGAGGGCAGTCCGGCGGCCGCGCTGGCTGCCAGCGCCGACTCGAGCGCCGCATCTTTGCCGATCAACTGCTCTTCGAAGTACTCATCGACTGCGCCCCAGGTGTCTTGCTTCATTGTTAGCGTCCTCTCGATTTTCGGCCGAATGCTCACCGCACGTGCAGCAATGTGTAGTTTCTACAAATATCGCGTTCTGTCCATCGCGACAACGATATTCGTTCTTTCGGACGTGTCCGACTGCTGTTTCGGATCAGCAACGCTAAGGTCTCCGGAGCGCATTAGTAGGCAGCTGTGCCGGAGCTCACGCAGATGTCCAACCCATCCCGGAACCGCATTGTGCCGATTGCCCGCTGGATCGGCGCTATCCTTGTTACGCTGGTCCTGCTCATATCCGTGCTGGGCCTGATCGAGTGGAACGGTTTGCGTGGCCCCTTGAGCGGCGTCGCCTCTCATCACCTGAACCGCGAGGTCGTTATCGGGGGCCCCCTGCACGTGCATCTGCTCTCGGCAACGCCAAGTGTCGATATTGGTAATCTTACGATCGCGAATCCCGATTGGGCCGGCGGCGGTGACATGCTCGATCTGCCGCGCCTGCAGGTCGCCATTCGACTCTCGCAGCTGTTTTTGGGCCACCTGGTGCTGCAATCGCTGGAAATTGACGCTCCCAAGCTCTCGTTGATTCGCGATGCGCAGGGTCGCGCCAATTGGCAATTCACCAATCAGCCGCAAAAACCGAGTAAAAAACCCAGCCGTCTTCCTCTTATACGGCACTTTGCGCTGCGCGGTGGCAAGCTGAACATCAACGACGCCATCAGCAAACTCACCTTTGACGGGCAGATCATCGCCAACGAAGGCCGGACACGCAGCGACGCCGAGCCGTTTCGCCTTGATGGCCAGGGTACATTGAACAAAGAGCCTTTCAAACTGAATTTCACCGGCGATGCGCTGCTCGACGCTCAGCTGGATCGACCTTATCGTTTTAAGACCAGGATAGATGCCGGCCCCTCAAGCGTCGGCATCGACGGCAGCATCGACAAACCCTTCGACCTCGGCGCCCTCGAGGCACAGATTGATCTTCAGGGCCAGAACCTGGCAAACCTCTACTATCTGACCGGTCTCGCATTGCCGTTGACGCCACCTTATCGCCTGTCTGTACAACTGCATCGTACGGGCGATCACTTCGCGCTCGATAACCTGGAGGGCAAGATCGGCAGCAGCGACGTGCACGGCAAAGCGGCAGTGGATCTGCAGCAAGATGCCCGGCCCAGGTTCACGGCGACTCTTGATTCGCACTCGCTGAAGCTTGGCGATCTTGGCGTCGCGCTTGGTGCGGGCGTAGCGCAGCAGAGCGACGCGACCGGTGCCCCGCAGGCGCCGGCGCCGAGCAGTATGGAGAATTCGCCGCTGTTGCTGCCCACCTACGAATTTCAGTTCGACCGGCTACGTGCAATGGATGCGGCGGTCGACTTTCATGCCGACTCGGTACAGACCCAAAAGGCACCGTTCAAAGCCGTGACAATCAATTTGAAGGTCGATCACGGCGTGCTCACGATCAATCCACTGGAGTTTCAACTTCCAGCAGGAAAGATCGCCGGGCAGATCCGTCTGGACAGCAACGCGCGCAAGGCTCAGGTCGCAGCCGACATACGCATCAGCGATGTTCAATTGGATCAGTTCAAGGGAAAAACTGCGGCTCGAGGTCCGCTCGGGGGTGTGCTGCAGGCACGTGTGCACCTCGATGGGCGCGGCAATTCAGTTCATGGCATGGCTGCCGACTCGGATGGCACACTCAGTGTCGTCGTGCCAGATGGTCAAATCCGTGAGGCCTTCGCTGAACTCGCCGGCGTGGATATCGTTCAGGGACTCGGACTGTTGCTGACAAAAACACAGCAAACCTCAGCCGTGCGCTGTGCGGTCGCCGACTTCAAGGTGAAGGACGGCGACGCGCAGGCCGATCGACTGGTGGTCGATACACAGAACGTACTGATCACCGGTGACGGTCATATCACGCTCAATGACGAGGCACTCGATCTGAATCTACAGGGTCGTCCCAAACGGTTTCGTCTTGCGCGTCTGCGTACGCCGATCAACATTCGCGGCACACTGCATAACCCATCCGTAAGTCTCTCGACGCCAGCGGCGCTGAAGCAGGGCAGCGTCGCAGCCGCGCTCGGTCTGCTTACTCCGATCGCGGCGATATTGGCATTCGTCGATCCAGGTCTTGCGAAAAACGCTGATTGCGCAGCACTGACCGATGAGGCGCAGGACAAGACGGCGCAACCGGCCCAGATGACCTCGGCGGCGCGTCCCAAGTGAACCGATACAGGTGCTTGCCGCCGGCCAAGCCAGGTTGGCCTGTCGATACGCGTGCGCGCAGCCCGGTTTGCCGCCGAGGCGGAATCTGAGCCACAATTCGCGCTCCCACCCGAGCGTCGAAGTAACAAATGCCCGGTCCCGAAGAACCTGCCGCCTCGCCCGCCGCCAGCGAGAGCGCCGAAGACCCCAAGCACGCCCAACAGCGACAACGAGCTCGTCCGTGGGTGCGCGGCGTGATCATTGTTGCCGTCATTGTGCTCATCGTGGGGGGTTTGATCTACTGGCTATCCACCAGAAACCGAATCACCACGGACGATGCGTACATTGACGGCCGTGCCGTGTCGATCGCGCCGCGCGTGGCTGGTGCCGTGGTCTCACTGGATGTAAAGGATAATGAGTTCGTGCATGCCGGGGCTGCCCTGGTACATCTGGATCCGCGACCCTTTGAGCTCGCTGTAGCCGAGGCGCAGGCTGAACTGGACACGGCCCGTGCGCAATTGGCGGCGCAACGTCATGGGCAACTGGTCTCGGAACGCAACGTGCCAGCACAACTCGCCCAGGCACAGGCGCAACTGCGCAGCACTCGCGCCGCGCTGCAGAAAGCGCAAAACGACGAGCAGCGTGAGCGCCAGCTCAGCGGTACGGCGACCACTGCGCAGGAAGCCGACGCGACCCGAGTAGCTCTGAGCCAGGCGCAAGCACAAGTGGCCGCAGCCGAAGCCCAGGTGCGTGAGCAGAGCCCAGTTCCGGCCCGGCTCTCGCAGGTGCAGGCTCAAGTCGACCAACAGCAGGGAGCTGAACGCGACGCGCAAGCCAAGCTCGCGCAGGCACAGCTGGATCTGGATTGGACCGTCGTGACTGCGCCGCAGGATGGATGGGTCACCAAGCGCAGCGTCGAGCTCGGCGATTATCTGAGCGTTGGCCAGGAGATCCTGGCGCTGGTGTCACCGCAGATCTGGGTCACGGCGAACTTCAAGGAAAATCAGCTCACGCACGTGCGCCCGGGGCAGCCCGTTCGCATCGCGATAGATATGTATCCGCAGCTCAAGCTGCGCGGCCATGTCGACAGCGTGCAACTGGGGTCAGGCAGCAAGTTCAGCACCTTTCCGCCCGAGAATGCCACTGGCAACTTCATCAAGATAGTGCAGCGCATACCGGTAAAGATAGACATTGATTCGGGCCTCGATCCGAGCCTGCCATTACCATTGGGTAGTTCCGCCGAACCCACCATATTGCTGCCATGAGTGCGACTGAGACCGCATGGCGGCCGAAGCACAATCCGTGGCTGATCGCCGTGGTGGTGACACTCGCTGCGTTCATGGAGGTGCTCGACACCACCATCGTCAATGTCTCGCTGCCGCAGATCGCAGGCAGTCTGTCCTCCAGCTACGACAATGCCACCTGGGCCCTGACCTCTTACCTGATCGCCAATGGGATCGTCCTGACGATCTCCGGCTGGATCGGAAGTCGGCTCGGACGCAAGCGCTACTTCATGATCTGCATAATCCTGTTCACGGTGACCTCATTGCTATGCGGTTTATCGCAGAACCTGCCGCAGTTGATCATCTTTCGCCTGTTCCAGGGCTTATTCGGCGGTGGTCTGCAGCCCAATCAGCAATCGATCATTCTCGACACGTTTCCACCGGCGCGGCGCGGGGCGGCTTTTGGCATTACGGCCATTGCCACGGTGGTAGCGCCGATCCTGGGCCCGACATTGGGCGGGATCATCACCGATGATCTGACCTGGCGCTGGGTGTTCTTTCTCAATGTTCCGGTGGGCATATTTGCGACATTCGCGATTGCCGCCCTGCTGGAGGACCCACCCTGGGCCAAGGCGCGCCAGCGCTCGACCGACTTTGTCGGCCTATCACTCATAGTCCTGGGGCTCGGAAGTCTGCAGATTGTCCTGGACCGAGGCGAGGACGCGGATTGGTTCGGCTCACCGTTCATATGCATCATGGCACTGATTGCTGCAATCGGACTGATCGGGGCAATAACCTGGCTGCTGTCGGCAAAGCGACCTGTGGTTAATCTGTATGTGCTGGGCAATCGCGATTTCGCCGTGGGATGCCTGATGATCTCGGTCATGGCGATGGTGTTGTATTCGAGCGCAGTACTGATTCCGCAACTCTCGCAGCAGATATTGGGCTATGACGCCACTCATTCCGGGTTGATCCTCTCCCCGGGCGGTGTTGCGGTGGTGCTGCTCATTCCCTTCGTCGGGCGGCTCATGAAGATCGTGCAGACGCGCTTCCTGGTCGCCACGGGATTTCTGATCATGGGCTTCGCGTTTATCTATTCTTCGCACGTCTCGCCCAACGTCTCGTTCGCAACGCTGGTCTGGATGCGCGCAGCACAGGCCGCAGGTCTTGCGTTCCTGTTCGTCCCCATCAGCACCGCCGCGTATGCGACCATGTCACGCGACATACAGGGCGATGCGACCGCCCTGTTCACCTTGTTCCGCAATCTGTTCGGCTCGATCGGTATTTCGATTTCCACCGCACTGGTGACCATGCGCACGCAGATTCACAGCGCTTACCTGTCGCAATACGACACACCGCTGCACACGCCTTTTCGAGTGCTGCAGCACCAATACAAACACATCATCGAGGGCCTCGGTCGGGTCGGCGACACGGCGCAGGGCATCGCTCTGGGCCGGCTCTATCAGGTGTTTCGCACGCAGGCCTCCATGCTGGCCTTTACCGACGTGTTCAGGCTGTGCGCGATATTGGCCTTTTTGGCGGTGCCACTCGCGTTGCTGTTCTCAGCCACAAAGCGCAGTACGGCTCCGGCAG
>JBEKUL010000024.1:0-31284 GCA_049515055.1 Steroidobacteraceae bacterium
AACCGGAGATGAAAGACGGCGTCTTAGGGGATACAGGGATGGGCTGATGAACAATGTTGACGCCGCACTGCTGAATGAGTCGCTTGACCATGCCGCGCTGAATTAGCTGATTGATGAGCACCGTAAGAATACCGAAGGTAGCCTCCGCGATGCGTCTCGGCAGCAACGGGCTGAGTCTCCAGATAAGCTTGTGGTACCAGCTGTCAGGGATGTACCGAATGCGATCTTGATCCGCTGGAAGGAGCGCTTGCAGTTCTGCCTTGGTGCGACCATGAACGATGAGCCAGGCTTCTATATCGCGAGCACGTAGACGGGAGAAATAGTGCAGCGGAAGGGAAGCCTCTCCACCAAAGCGGAATGATGCGTTCTCGGCGACGATACAGACTCGAAGCGCGTCCAGAGGAGGCAACGTACTACGGTCGGAAATCGACAGCTGGGTGGACATTCTCTTGCCACATTTTACTCAAGCAGTCAGCACGCAACCTAACTACGCGCTCACCTTTGATAGCGCCATCTTCAAATCCACTATGCCCTGCGGGGGCAAGATACACAACGCGGGCCTTTTCTCCAAAGAGTCTAAACCCGGGGCTGAATCGGAACTGCCCGCCTGGCCTGCTCACACCCCTTGACATCCTCGCTCGCTACGTCGGCTCGGAGTGCAGGATGTACTGGCCCAATACACAAGCTTGACACTGCCGAACAAACCGGAGATCTTGGGGATCGAGTAGAATCAAACTTTTCCCGGGCGTTGCGCCGCTTGCTGCGCCATTGCTGAAATGCCAAGACAATGAGCTCAGTCAAATCACTGCCGACCGCGCCCGCCACGCAGTTTTTCCAGCCTGCACAGTGGCTGGCAGGTGACATCGCCGAATCGAACACGGGCGGGCTCAGTATCGGTTTCAGCTCGTCGAGCCCTGTCCCCGTTGCTCCGTTTTAAGCGCTCCGATAAGGAATCAGGCGGTTCGGCGACCTCCGTGCAAAGCACGGGGCCCTGGCCGCCAAAAACAATTCAGATACCGCTGCAGCAACGCGCTGCACGCCTATTGCGCGCGGGCACAGTCGCAGCAAAACAGGCGCTGCGCGCACGCCTGATTAAATCCTTTCCCCTCGGATACGAAATCCTCTTTACACGCGGCAACTTTGACGAATCGCTCTTTGCAATGATCGTCGGGCACCGGAAAATCGTGCGCCTGATGGGGCAGCCTGGTTTGCGAGCGCTGGTCACCGATCATCCGCTCATGGTTTATCGTTGTTATCGCATGTATCTGGCAACCAGCTTTACGAAGAAAGCTCGTCGAGCAGCGCTCGTCGAGCATTACCTGTATTTGCTCAGCCGCGTCAGCAACACGTTTTTCTCTGACATTTTGCGAAACCGACCGCGATTGTGGGAGAGGACCGTCGGATCGAATGTCTTAGCCATCAAACTGTCCTTTACCGGCGAGTTGCAGCACGAAGGAGATCTGCTGCTGGAGTTCGAGCAGAACTCCACGCCGCTGTATCACCTGTCTTACAGCATCGTGCCCGGATATCTAGTCGGTAGCTCTGTTGCCCAGGTCATGCTAATCGCGCGTGTTCAGGGCGTCGCCGGAGAATTAAATGCCATCCGGCACGCGACTAAGATCTGTCGGGATGTTGCCCCGCCTTACCTGCTGATGGCAGTGCTACAGGGAATAGCGGAGGCATTGCATATCGGCATAATCGCGGGAGTCAAAAACGAGGAGCAACTGACCGCCAATATCGATCCCAGTCGGATTGTTTACTTTGACTACGATGACTTTTGGCGCGCCCACATGGGCGCCGAGGCGACAAAGTTCTATTTGATACCGGTGCCGATTCCGGATAAACCGCTCGAACTGATCAACACCGTGCATCGACGGCGCACGCGTTCTAAGAGACGGTTCAAAAGGGAGGTCACGGAAATCTCTAGGGTGACATTTAGTGGCTTTCTGACCGGACATACTCGGACGTGAGTGGACGTCACTGGATACCCGTGTTGCTCAGGGGGTAATGATGCGGCCCATTGGAGCGACGCCTCGATTGATGGATATTTAGAGGAAGCTTCGAAAGTATCTTTTCCCGTGACGCACTTCACAGATTTACATGGCGGACGCGCACCCTTTGACGAAAGCGCTCCAACGATCTCGTGACGTGCGACCGAGCGCTTCCGAGCGGGCGCTCGCAGAATCGGAATCACGCAGCGGCGAGAATGCTGCTTCGTGCTACACAACATATTGATTGACTGAGACGCTATCGCCGTGTGCTGTGCCGCACTGTAGTTGACAATTCAGGTATTAGTGATCAGTGCATCCATTTCTAATGAGCGACCAAGGGACATTCGAGTTGCCAGGACAGAGTTACAGCCCGTGCTTGCCAGCGGGAGCTATAGCCGCCTCGGGCCCGACTACTCTGCTTGCGATCGCGCCCTCTGGAAGATGGAATCCCTGCCGATGACACAATCTATCGAATGCACGTCTGACGTGCTGTATATCGACGATTACGATCTCGATGAGGCGCGGGCACTTGCTGCGGCATTCGGCACTGAGCGTTATGGCTACGTGGTCACGGCCAATGTCGATCACGCGATTCGTTATTACCACGATGCGCAGTTTCGAACTCTCTATTCAAAGGCCGCCTACGTGCTACTCGATAGCCGGTTTCTGGTGCACGTCCTCAGATTCCTCAAGAGACAGCGTCTGCGCGCCTCTCCGGGCAGCGATCTCACGGACGCTGTGTTCAATAGTGTGCTCGAACCGGACGATGTCGCAGTGGTTGTCGGGGGCACTGTGCAGCAAGCGCAGACACTGCGCGCGCGCTTTCGACTCAAAGCGCTGCGTCATATCGATCCGCCCTATAATTTCATTCACGACGCGGCCGCCGTCGAAACCTGTCTGAGACAGATCGAAGCCGCCAGTCCATTCCGATTCTGCTTTCTGGCGATCGGCTCGCCGCAGCAAGAAGTCATTGCGCACAAACTTCGGGAGCGCGGTATTGCTCGCGGTTTGGCACTCTGTGTCGGCGCTGCCATCAATTACCTGACCGGTGCCGAACAGCGCGCGCCGCTCTGGATGCAGAAGTCGGGATTCGAATGGCTATTTCGTCTTCTGCTGCAACCCCGAAGGCTGGCACATCGCTATCTGGTACGCGGACCGCGCATTTTCTGGGTAGTGTTGCGCATCAAGTTGCGATTGAGGCGGCCTGCCAACGTGCTGGACATGATCGGCGATGCGCCAGAGGCAGTAGGCTTAGCCGGCACTTCCAGGCTGGTGGGTTAGCACAATCTACACCGAAATAGAGTCAGTTCGTCGCCGCGGCCGATGGCGTGCTTTGTCAGCTTGAGCGCTTGCAATTGCCGCAATGCTAGCGCAGCGACTGTGCCCGCGAATCGGTCGCGACGATGACTCGATGGTCTTGTGTGCGATAATCAAAGCCAAAGCGAATGAAGCCCAATAGCAGTACCACTGCGCCGACTATTGATCCACCCACGGGATCTCTTACGATCAGGCCGCCAAGCCACAGCGGTCAGGAGCTTATCCTGCTGTCGGTGGTTCTGCCCACCTTCAACGAATCCAAGAATATTGAGGAGATGGTCCGGCGGCTGGATCATGTTCTGCACAGCTCCTTTGCGGAGGCTTACGAGATCATCGTCGTCGATGATAATAGTCCTGATGGCACCGGGGACATCGCTGCAGCGCTGACCCGGACGTACTCGCGCTTACGAGTAATACGCCGTCAGAACGAGCGTGGCTTATCTTCCGCGGTCATTCGTGGGTGGCAGGTGGCCTGCGGCCAGTTCCTGGGCGTGATCGATGCCGATCTTCAGCACCCCCCCGAATTAGTCGTGGCGCTCGCCGAGGAGGTACAGCGCGGCGCCGACGTGGCAGTAGCGAGCCGACACCTACAGGGCGGAGGGGTTAGTGATTGGAGCCTAAGTCGCCGAGTCGTTTCCCGTGCCGCCCACTTCCTGGGCCTGATCATCCTGCCTGCTGTGGTAAGTCGAGTCAGTGATCCGATGAGCGGTTACTTCATCATTCGGCGTAGCGCGATTCAGGGCGTAGAGCTTCGCCCATTGGGCTATAAGATTTTGATAGAGGTGTTGGGACGTGGGCGTTGCCGGTGGATCGGCGAAGTGCCATACGTCTTTCGGGAGCGTGCTGAGGGCGAGAGCAAAGTCAGTCGCAAGATCTATTTGCAATATTTGCAGCACCTGCTGCGGCTTCGCATCTCCACCTTGCCGCTCAGTCGCCTGGCTCGCTTTGCGGTGGTCGGCCTGAGTGGCGTCGTCGTCGACATGGGCTTGTTGTTTCTGCTCAGCGACCCATCAATGATGGGTTGGGGGCTCACGCGCAGCAAATTGATCGCTGCGGAACTGGCCATCGTGAATAACTTTATCTGGAACGATGCATGGACATTTCGAGATCTATCCAGGGACCAATGGCGATTCGGTCAGCGACTACGCAGGTTTTGGAAGTTTCAGGTTATTTGTCTTGCTGGACTGTTGATCAATACCGTTTTACTTAACCTCCAATTCAATTTATTTGGAGTGAACCGCTACGTGGCAAACGCCATCGCGATCGCTGCCGTTACTGGCTGGAATTTTTGGTTGAACCTGAAGTTAAGCTGGCGCGTGGCGGAACCCCTAGCATCTCCGCACCTGAAGAGCCACACGTCAACAGGCTGAACATTTACATATTATTCCCAGAGTGAGCTGCGCTTAACGGTGCCTGTGGATAGATTCACAATTCGCCAATTTGCTGTTATCAATCGGCGACAGAGCCTGTTACATTCCTTCCCAGTTTCACGGCTGATTCGACATCCACAGGTAACACAATGATTAAGGCACTGGGTTTAGCGATTTTCTTGGTCGCAGTAGCGAACGTCGCGTCGGCTGGACAAGGTAATGATCAAATCAAGACCATCATCACCGACGTTTGCAATGATTTTCCCAAGTTGGATGGGAAGATAGATTCAACTGCCCTTTGTAAAGGTAAGGTAATTACCGCGCCTGAAATCGATGCGGCTTCGGCAATGGCCGGCATGACCATACTTTTGGCGGGACTTGCCGTGGTACGCGGTCGTCGCGCAAAGAAATCGAAAGACTAAGCACAATCTCTCTGGGATCGACGCAACGCCTGGACCCGCCTGGACCTGTACAGCGCCCAGGCGTTTTTATTTGTCTCACAGGCTTTGTTCGAATTCCTCTGGATCCGGCGATAAGTACGACACCACTGAAGAATTATGGGATTGGATGGGCGACCGTTTCTGAAGGGCCCGGGGTGGTTTCATAGGTTGGCGACCGTGGTCGATACCCGATGGTCAGGAACGCAATGTTCTCGTTGAAGCCCGTACCTATACCCGTCGCGATGCGGGAAACATGGCTGTAGCGCAGGCGATATTCGAGACCTCGCCCCTGCCTCAACGTCAGTGCCATACCCACGAGCTCGTCTTGCGTGGTGTAATTGGCGTGAGCGTAATCCGTGTAGTAGAGACTGCCAAACAGTTGGGCACTCAATGCGCGCGTGACTTGTCGATCAAGTTTGAGCTCGGCCCCACTGTGACCGTTATCGAGTAAGGGTTGACCCTCGTAAAAGTCTTGCTCCCACCGCGCACTGACTGCCAGCGTGGTGCGATTGCGCCCATACTGCCAGCCGACCGAGGCGTAGGTGCTGGTGTAGCTCGCGGAGGTCTGCGGCGCCGGCGCAGAGCTGATGGCGCCGATCGCGCCAGTCTGCAGCGCACTGAAACTTGCGCTGGCATCAGTGAATTCCCGGCCGGCCAGGAGCGTGAGCTTCGCCGCCGCGGAGAGAGTGCGCGTCAGGCTCAGTCGTGCGAGCGGACCCGAGGTTGAGGCGCCACCCGCGGTGACTTCTGATGCGCCGAGGCTCGCCAGCAGAACCGTGCGAGCGCCCTGCGCCTCGTAGTGCGCAAAGACACTGTTGCGCTCGAAATCGGTATTGACCGCCGTGTTATCGAACATGACACGCTCGGCATTGCCGTCAAGCGACAGGCTCGAGCCCGCGGATAACTGCAGGCCCCAGGCCAGATTGGCCAATACCCGATTGCTGTCGAATGGGCTGGTTTGGTACTGCGCTCGGGCATAGCGCGCACTGAGGTCGAGAAAACCGGTGGACCCCATATGTAGGGTCAGGTCCGGGCCCATCAGCAGATAGTCGACGTTTTCGCGATTAGCCGGCGTCGGGGCCGAGAACGGATTCAGCTGCGCCTGGCCAAAATCGTCCTGTAGCGTCCACGTGAGCCGCTCCGGTACGATCAACAGATGGGCTAAACCATCGAAGCGGCCAATCAGCTCGCCGCTGTAGGCGTGCTGCAGGAAGTCGAGGTAGCTGAAGTTTCCCTTAAGTGCCGAGTCGAGCCGCAGGCTCTGCTGCTGTAGTGCGAAATCTACATCGGCCATCGCCATGGTCTGACTGGTCTTGTCCGTCGAGACCAGAGAGACGTTGTCCGTGGCGCCCACACCGACATCGACGCCATAACTCCAGCTTTCTGCCCTGGCAGCCGGTATCAGCGCCAGGAAAGAGGCAACAGCGAGAAACGAGTGCCTAACGCGTGCTGTCGCCGTGCTCGGTCCCATAATATCCGTAGCCGTAATATCCCTGCGTTATGCCCGGTTTTGTCTGATTCAGGACGAGCCCTACGGGTTGATGTTCGTCGAACAATTTAACCGCATCCTGCACGGCGCGCTGTGGGGTCTTGTCTGCCCGAATCACCAATACGACCTGACCTGCGATCTTGGTGAGTGCACGCGCTTCGCTCGTGATCAACAACGGCGGTGAGTCGAGCAGGACGATGCGCCGCGAATCGTGCGCAATAAGGCTGGCAACGAGATGCCGCATGCGCTTGCTGCTCAAAAGTTCGGTAGCACCCTCCACCGGCGTGCCGGCCGGCAAGAGACTCAGGCCTGGCAGATTCGTGCGTAGCACGAGTGACTCGACGTCTATGGCCTCATCGACGAGAGCATCGAGCAGACCGGGCTCTGCCCTGAGATCAAACACGGTGCTGACGTCTGCCTTTTGCACGTCTGCATCCACGAGCAATACCGATACATCGCGCTCGCGCGCCATGCTGAGTGCAAGATTGATGCTGGTGAAAGTCTTGCCATCGCCCGGCAGCGCGCTCGTCACCATGATCAGGAGTGGCTCGCGGCCGGCCGCACTGGCCTTCCCCAGGGCCCTGTCAATGAGCGGACGCTTGATCTCGCGATATTGGCCGGCGAACTTGCGCCCTTCGGTCTCCTCCGCGATACACCCGGCTGCGCGCAATGCGACAATATTTACGGTCACGCGTTTGGGGATTTTCCCAGACGTCCCCATGGCACCGAGGACCGCTGCGCCGGCCGACCCGATGGGGGCCCATTGCGGAATCTCCCGCGGGCTGAGCCTGCCCGACTGGCGCAACCGGTCCAATGCTTTACCGACCAAGCTCACGTCTTCACCAAAGCCTTCAATGCCTGAACGTCCAGCCCCAAGGTCTTCAGTGACTGACGATCCAGCCTTATGCCCGAGCGGTTCAGTGCCAGTGCGATGCCCAAAGCAGCCACCAGAACGATTGATGCGGCGGAAAAGCCCCACAGATGCCGCAGGAATATCGCCCTTCGTCGAGTGGGGAATGCGATGCCCACCATCCCCAGCACGGGAAAGCCCACCAACTCCTTCAAGGCACGTAGAGATGTTACGACGGGGCGCAGTCGCTGCAGCCAGTAGGCCATGCCAGCGCCGGTCGCCAGGGCCGCAACCCAGATCCCGGCCAACAAAGCGCTGCGCTTCGGCCATACGGGTGTCACAGGAGCCGTCGGTGGCAGCACGATCTCAAAGCGCACCGAACCGGCATTGTCGGCCTGCTCGCCCAGGCGCGCCTTTTGGTAGTTCTCGAGCAAAGCGGTGTACTGCGCCTTGTTCACATCGTAGTCGCGATTGAGCTGCTGATATTCAGCCTCGACCTTCGGTGCACTGTCCAGACGCCGCCGCAGGTCAGCGACCGACTCTTGATGCTGCGCGAGTTCGCGGCGCAGTGCGGCGATCTCCACGTCCGCCTTGTTGAGTTCAAGTTGGATGCTTTGATACACGGGGTTGTTGGCGGCGCCGCTCTCCGCCACGGCACTCGCATCGCCGCGCCGCAGATTTTCCATTTCGGTCGCGCGCCGCGCCTTGAGCTCCTCGAGCGTCGCGCGCGCGGCGATCACATCCGGATGCTTGTCTGTGAACTTGAGCAACAGCTCATCGAGCTTCGCCTGCGTTTCCTGGATGCGGCTCAACGTATCCCCGCCGTTGGCCACACCCTGCGTGCCCACGACCGAAGTTGAACTCGCGGCCGCCGAGATTGCCGCGTCACCATGCAACTGGTTGGCCAGCTCGTCACGGCGACTCATCGCGATCGACAGCTGCGTCTCGACTTTCTTACTAGCATCCACCTCGTTCTGTAATTGCGTAAAATAGCCGCCCTGTTCACTGGGCATCAGGCCAACATGCCCCTTCTTGAACGCCGCTATCGAGTCTTCCGCGCCGCTCAGGCGCTGCTCATAGTCCTTAATCTGCGTCTCGAGAAACTTTTGCGCATTTTCCGAGCCCTCGCGTTTGCCGCCTAAAGTCTCCTCCACGAAGGTATTCAGCAAATTCGTAACTACTCTGAGACTTCGCGCCCGATCGCTATCCAGGTATTGGAGGCCATAGATGGTGCCGGCGGTACTGCGGTCTTCCCCTTGATTGCCCGCGCCGCTCACGGTGAGCGTGATGCGGTCACTGAGATCGTCCAGGATCCGGGCGCGCTGGCGCTCGTCCGTAACACCCGGCGACAGCACCCCGCTCGCGATAGCAATCTTTTCCAATTGCGGACCGGCGAGCAGGGACTGGCGCACGTAATTGATCTGCGCGTCCACGTCCTGGTCGACAGTCAATCCCTGCAGAACCGGCTTCAATGCCGTGCGTGTGTCGACAAAGACTCGTGCGAAGGCTGCGTATCGGTCTGGCAGCGAGAACACGATCAACCACCCGATTAGGGCCAGGACGAAGGCCAGAGCGAAGGCGAACCAGCGAAAGCGCCAGGCGCTGCGCAGTTCCTCGAAGGCTTGTTCCACAGCGGGGATCATTCGGTATCCAGGGCGTCAAAAGTGGGTTTCTGGCACGACGAGCACGTCACCGGGCCGAAGCAGCACGTTTTGCTTCATATCGCCGTTATTGACCAGAGCGTCCAGCTTTACCCTGATATCCTGCTCCTTGCCGTTATCGCTGCGCACGATGTGCGCGCGATTGCCTGCTGCGAATTGACCCAGGCCTCCCACCGCGAGCACCGCGTCGAGCACGGTCATGCCGTCGCGATAGGGTAGAGCTTGCGGATGCAACACCTGCCCTATGACCTTGATCTGACTGAATACGCTTGCCGGCAATGTAACGATGACATTGACCTCCGGCGATTTAACATACACCGCGAGCGCCTGCTCGATATCGCGCGCCAGCTTAGTCGGGGTCTTGCCGACGGCAACCATATCCTCCACCAACGGCGTTGAAATCCTACCGTCTGGCCGTACAGGAACGGTGACCGTCAGATCCGGGTTCCGCCATACGAATATCTGCAGCGTATCGCCCGGCCCGATGAGGTAATCAGCGGACACGGGTGCCACAGAGGCCGATGGAGGCGTCGCGAGGGCTGCCGCCGCCTGGCTGCCTGTCGCCGGGCATGCAAGCACCAGAGCGGCTAGAACGGCGGCGCAGGTCCGCGCCGAGATCAAAGATCCGTTCTTATTCATGGGTTTGAAACTATACATCCAGATTATCTTAACGCGTTATATGCGCCGATACCGCGATATCCCTCACTACTTATGCGAACCGTAGGAAGTGCGTCCACGGCGCCAGCGCGCGGCTGGGCGATTCGCGCAGCGAGCGCGCTGCGCTCGCGTTACAGAGCGCAATCGATAATCGCATCAATGTCAGACGATCGTGCGAACCAGATCGACGAAAATAATAACAACTGACAGTAAGCGGCGTTATGTCAACAGCTCGCCTCGCGAGAAGCTGCGGAAGTGTCCGCGCTGCGCCCCGCTGGCGAAATCTCAGTCGCTGCGGTGTACGTCGTACGACTCGAATTGCCTATTTTTTCCCTGATTTTCGGATGATCCGCGCACGCACCACAGCTGAGCACCGCATTCAGCAGTTGCTGCACAAATGGGCATGTTTGACTCGGGACCGTCGGTGACCGCAGCCAGTGTCCGCGACTGCCGACATGTGGCATCATCCTTTGATATGTAATTAATTGACGCCATCGCGAGCGGCAAACCCTTCGAAGGACGGAGACGCCGCGGCAGCGATCACGTGCATCTATAAATCGACCGGGAGCCCGAGGTAACGCGATAGCTGACTGCGAGGCGAACCCGCCGCGCATTTGCTGCGCATTCCTTGTCCTGCACTGATCGGCGCTCGAAAAGGGCCGAGACATGGCGGATTGATGTTTAAACTCGCACAATTGCCGACGCTCGCTCGGCTGACGGGACTTTTTGTCCTCACGTCGGTATTGGCGGGTTGCCCACAGGTTGAGCCCACCAGCAATGCGGGGCCTGCCGATTCTTTCGACAGCTCCGCGGCGACGAGCACCACGCCCACACCCACGCTCACGCCCACACCCACACCCACGCCCACGCCCACGCCCACGCCCACATCGACACCGACGCCGACACCCATTGCGTTAGCAGGCGTACCGCCCAGCAGCGTCACCCTGGGCAGTAGCTACTTTTTCCAGCCCACGATCTCCGAAGGTAGCGGCACCATCACCTTCAGCATCCAGGGTCAGCCGCAGTGGGCCAGCTTTGACACCAGTACCGGTACGCTGAGCGGCACGCCGTCGGTCAGCGATGAAGGCCTCAGCGCCGATATCACAATCAGCGCGAGCAATGGCAGCAGCAGCGGCTCTGTCGGCCCGTTTACGATTCTCGTCAATCCCGAGTCGATAGCCGCTGCGCCGCCGAGCGACCCACCAGTGATCAGTGGCACGCCGGCCACGAGCGTGGCGTCCGGGCAGACGTATAGCTTTCAGCCGACCGCGAGCAGTGCCTCTGGAAAGACTCTGACGTTCTCTATCATCAATTGCCCGAGCTGGGCGAGTTTCAGCACCGCCACTGGTGCCCTGACTGGAACGCCGAGCAACGCCCAAACGGGCACTTATTCAAACATAACGATCAGCGTGAGTGACGGCACGACCAATGTCGCGCTTACCGCTTTTAGCATTGCGGTTCAGGCGCCGTACACCGCACCCACAATTAGCGGCAACCCGGCCACCACGGTCGTGGCTGGACAGGCGTACACCTTCCAACCCACGGCAACAGCAACAAGCGGCGCGACATTAACCTTTACAATTTCCAACAATCCTGTGTGGGCGAGCTTCAATACCGCCACCGGTGCCCTGACAGGAACGCCGAGCAGCGCTCAAGCCGGCACCTATTCAAACATTACGATCCAGGCGAGTGACGGTACGACCGGTGTCGCGCTTACCGCTTTTAGCATTACGGTTCAGGCGCCGTACACCGCACCCCCAACCAGCAGTCCCCCTCCCACCACGGTTCAGCCGCCGTACACCGCACCCACAATTAGCGGCAACCCGTCGACCACGGTCGTGGCCGGCCAGGCGTACACATTCCAACCCACGGCGACAGCAGCAGCCGGCGCCACATTGACCTTCTCGATTCTCAACAATCCTGCGTGGGCGAGCTTCAATACTGCCAGCGGTGCCCTGACAGGAACGCCGAGCAGCGCTCAAGCGGGCACCTATTCAAATATTACGATTAGCGTGAGCGACGGCACGAACAGTGTCGCACTTGCGGGGTTTAGCATTACGGTTAAGGCGCCGTACACCGCGCCCACAATTAGCGGCAACCCATCCACCACGGTCGTGGTCGGCCAGGCATACACATTCCAACCCGCCTCGACAGGAGCAACTGGCGCCACGCTGACCTTCGCGATTTCCAATAAGCCGGCGTGGGCGAGCTTTAATACTGCTACCGGTGCCCTGACGGGAACGCCGAGCAGCGCTCAAGCCGGCACCTATTCAAACATTACGATCCAGGTGAGTGACGGCACGACCAGTGTCGCGCTTGCCGCATTCAGCATCACAGTTAAAGTGCCATACACCGCACCCACAATTAGCGGCACCCCGAGCACCACTGTGGTGGCGGCCCAGGTGTATACATTCCAGCCCACGGCAACAGGCGCAACCGGCGCTACGCTGACCTTCGCGATTTCCAACATGCCGGTGTGGGCGAGCTTCAATACTGCTACCGGTGCCCTGACGGGCACACCGACCTCCGCCCAAGTCGGCACTTATTCAAACATTACGATCCAGGTCAGTGACGGCACGACTAGTGTCGCGCTTACGGCCTTTAGCATCACGGTCAAGGCGCCGTACACCGCCCCCACAATTAGCGGCACCCCGAGCACCACAGTGGTGGCAGGCCAGGCGTACACATTCCAGCCCACGGCAACAGGAGCAGCCGGCGCCATGCTGAGCTTCTCGAGCTCGAATAAGCCCGCCTGGGCGAATTTTAATATCGCCACCGGGGCGCTGACGGGCACACCGACCTCCGCTCAGGTGGGCACCTATCCAAACATTCTGATCAGCGTAAGTGATGGCACCAACAGCGCTGCCCTACCCGTCTTTGCGATCACGGTGACACCGATTGTGAACGGCTCCGCGACGCTGCAATGGGTAGCGCCCACGCAGAACACGAATGGCAGCGCGCTCACTGATCTTGCAGGCTATTTCATCTACTGGGGTACCAGCACGAGTGCGATGACGCAGATGATCACCGTCGGCGGCGGCGGCACGACGAACTATGTTGTGGGCGGATTGACTTCAGGCACCTGGTACTTCGCCGTGCAGGCCTACGACTCGCTGGGCAACAAGAGCTCCATGTCGAACATCGGCAGCAAGACCATCTGAAATGACCGGTCAACCTGGCCCACCATAATCGCGGCATTAACACGAACTGATTCATGCTTCTGCGCGCAGTCAGAACGTGATTTCCATTTCCGGCCGCGGATTGCCTGTGGCTGATCGCCGACAAATTGCGCAACACGACTGAAGAATCAAAAAGTGAAGCGAACGCCACCGAAAATTGCAAACGGGTAAGCCGAGCTCAAAAACCGGTTGTCCACGCCTGGGCCATTGGTTACTCCGTCTACGGGAACGCCCGGTGCGCCTACGCCGGTGGGGTCGCTCAAGATGCCGTAGGTCGCATACCTGGCATTGAGCAGATTGTCGATGTGGGCAAACACCTGCAGCCACCGGGCGAGCTGATACGAGGAATGCAGTCCGAACACCTGATAGCTGGGCATCGGGGCGAGTTGATTGGACTCATCCCCGACATAGTACTGATCGCTTAGGAATTTGACGGACGCCCCGATCATCCAGTTCGGCAGCACTTTATAGTCTAAGCCCGCCTTGATGCGGTGTTGGGGGATGCCCGGCAGACGGTCCCCCGGCTCGACCAGAATATTGCCGTTCGCATTTTGGAATGGATTGGAAGGCGAAGGCACCGTCAGCGGCGATTCAAATGTCGCATCGACGTAGCTGTAATTCACATAGATCGACCAGGCATTGCTCTGGTAGTTCAAACCAGCCTCGATGCCCTGACGGCGCGTCGAACCGATGTTCTGAAAAAAGCCGGTGCTGAGCGTGGTTGCGATGCCGTAAATGTCATCGTCCAGCTGCGTTCGAAACGCACTCAGGTTCCAGGACAGTGCAGCGTCTGAGCTCGAGGCCGCGGCAAATTTGCCGCGCAGGCCGAACTCGAGTGTATGCGCCACGACCTGCTTCAGATTCGGCGGATCACCGGCAAGATTCGTAGGCAACAGGCAGGGCGTGAGCGGATTGGAGCATTCGATCTCGCTCGCCGTGGGCGTGCGCGTGTTCTGCGCGACGCCGGCGTAGACGGTCACAGTTGGCAGCACCTTGTAAGTGCCTCCGATCGCCGGGTTGAAATGATAGAAGCGATTATCGCCAGTGAGGGCTGTTCCACGCAGATCCTTCATGTCAACGGCCGCACTGTTATAGCGCCCGCTCGCCGTCAGTGAAAAAGCGGAAGTCAGATCGAGTGTGTCGGTCACATAAGCGCCGAAATCCCTATCGACGCCTTTGAGATTCACGGGGCTCGCGCCGAAGGGCGAGCTCTCAGGCGTGTCGACAGTCCAGGCGGACGGATCGACGAAAAGCTGCGAGTTGATCACGCCAATCTGGGCAGTGGAGAGAAAATTCAACTGCGCGTAGTCGAGCACCGCACCGGCGGCGAATTCATTATCGTGACCCACGATCGTCTCGCTGTCGGTGATCTGCAGTGCGGCGCCGCGACCATAGGCGTTGATCGTTTCGAAGTCATTCTCGCCGATATAGACCCTCCCGCCGTCGGAAATATCCGGTATCAGCTGACCGGAGGCGGTGTAGAGCGGCGTCGTGGCATCGGATTGGCACAGGTCGCCCGCGTTGGCGGCGCTGGTACAGGCCGTGTAGCCGGTGGTGTTGCCGTTGGAAACGACCTGCTGATACTGGCGGTAATACAGCTGGCCCTGCAGCGACCAGGTGTCGGTGATCTTGAACGAGCCGTTCAGGGTCGTAAAATTCAGTCGGTTAATGTTGGTCTGCGGGCCAGTGAAGACCAGAGATCGGTTGACAGCGAGCTCCTGCACCGGCGCAGCGCCCTGCCCATTCATCTCGTTGTCGCCACGGGTGTAGCTCAAGTCGAAGGACGCGCGATCGGTGCGAACGCTCAGCACGGCGTACAGCTGGCGCAGCGAATCATCGGAATACGCTCGCCAGCCGGTGTTTTGCAGCGCATTGCCGGCGACGTAGATGCCGAAATCATCTGAACTCGCCCCATACTGCAGGGCCGCAGCGTCATTGCCGAAGGAGCCGCCCGACAGCTCCACATCGCTGCCGTGATAACTGAAGCCGTCTTTCATGCTGACGGAGATGCCACCACCGAGCGCATTGAGTCCATAGACCGGGCTGGAACTGATCAGATCTACCCGATTGATCGCGATATCGGGAAAAAGATCCCAATTGACTGTATTGCCAAAGGCCTCGTTGATGCGCACCCCATTCTGGTAGACCGCGAGCCCCTGTGGCGTGCCCAACACGGGCGAGGCCTCGAAGCCGCGATACAGGATATCGGGCTGGAATGGATCATCCAGGCTGTCATTGACGTTGACGCTGCCCAATCGTGCATCCATGGTCCCCGTCAGGTTGGCGCTTGCCTCCCGTGTCAAGTCCACAGCAGTCAGGGTTTGGACATTGCCTGGGATCTTGTCGGCATCGATCGCGGCCCCAGGGATCGCTGTGGCTTCGACTATGACGGTCTGCAGCACCTGACCGCTATAGGCCGCACTCGCCTCATCGGCCTGTGCCGGCGTTCCGGACCAGAGCACAGTTGCATAACATGTCAGAATCCCGGCGCGGACGACGGGTCGAATCACTGGAAAGCCCCTGCTCTTTCTTCGCAGGGCGTAGTGTCGGCGAGCGCCAGCCCTGCAACCAGAGATCGCTTCCCGAGCGGATTGGGAGTTATTCCCGCATGATGACATCGATATCGACTCGACGCGAAGGTGAGTCATGCCCAAAGCACTAAATCCGCTGGTCTCGCGACTGACACACGAGTTACCCAAGCATGATGTCGCGGCGGTGATCGGCATCACCGCTTTAAGTGTTGCGCTCAGCGCGCATTTCCAGCTCACCGAGGCGCTCTACGCACTGACACGGCGCTGGGAATACTTTCAGCTCGACGAACTGCAGATCGGAATGCTGGTGCTGACGCTCGGCCTGATATGGCTATCCTGGCGGCGCTATCGGCAAGCTGGCCGCGAATTGCATGCCCGAGAGCTCGCCGAGGCGCGTCTTGCCGGAGTGCTGGCAGACAATCGCAAGCTCGCGCAGGAGCACCTGCGCATCCAGGAACTTGAGCGCAAGCATCTGGCGCGTGAATTGCACGATGAGCTTGGGCAGTATCTGAATGCGATCAAGCTCGACGCCGTGTCAATCTGTGAGAGTGACGGGCGCGATGCGCGGTTCTCAACGCAGGCATCGCAGTCGATTATCCGCAGCATCGACCATGTACACGCTGCCGTCAGCGACATGATCCGCCGCCTGCGGCCGGTTGGACTTGACGAGCTGGGTCTGCCCGCCGCAATCGAGCACTGCGTCGATCACTGGCGTCAGCGACTGCCGGATACGCGCTTTTGCTTGTCCCTGCGCGGCGACTTCGAGGCACTTGAGGAGCCGCTGACGCTCACGCTGTATCGATTGATCCAGGAGGGACTGACCAATATCTACAAGCACGCCAGCGCACGGCAGGTACACATCGTGCTGGAAAGACGCGTCTCAGTTGCTCCGGGCGTCACGGACGAGTTGCTGCTGAGTGTCGCCGATGATGGCCGCGGCATGAAATCGGACGCTCAAACGCCCGGATTCGGATTGCGCGGTATGCGCGAACGCGTGGAGCTGGCTGGTGGCACGTTCCTATTGCGAAGTGCACCGGGCGGCGGCCTTTCCTTCGAGGCCCGCCTGGCTGCGAAAGGCGAGAAGTGATGGCGACCAGGAACGAGCGGCAGTTCACCGTGCTGCTGGTAGACGATCACGCGGTCGTGCGCGAAGGCTATCGACGACTGCTGGAGCGGCGCGGCGATATCGTCGTGATCGGAGAGGCTGCCGATGCGGCCGAGGCCTACACGCTCTTCTGCCGGCTGGCACCGCAGGTCGTGGTCATGGACATCACGTTACCGGGCGTCAGTGGAATCGAAGCCACGCGACGCATGCTGGACCGCGAGCCCGGCGCCCGCGTGCTGATCTTCAGCATGCACGAGGACTTCATTTTCGCCCAGCGTGCTTTGCAAGCTGGCGCCTACGGCTACGTAACCAAGGCGAGTGCCCCGGGCGTTCTGGTAGAGGCCGTGCTTACCATTGCCGGCGGCAAGAAATACCTCAGTGCGGCGGTGGCTCAGGCCCTGGCGCTGCGTGCAGCCTCCTCGGATGCCGCGGCAAGCAACGGCCTCTCGGCGCGCGAATTCGAAGTGCTGCGGCTGCTCGTACAGGGCCAGTCGATCAAGGACATAGCTCATTCATTGCGCATCAACCCGAAGACCGTATCAAACTATCAGTCCGCCATTAAGCAGAAGCTCGGTGCGGATACGGCAATTCAGCTTCTGAGCATGGCCAGGAAGCTGGGACTGGAGCCTCAAAGTTGAGGCAATCCCTTACAGAATACGGTTGAACCAGAACAGCGACAGCCCCGCCGATACCAGCACCATCAATGCGGCCAGCGCCGTGAAGTAGGAGGTGATCTCGCTCTCCTTGGTCTCCGTCACGACGGTCGTGGACAGCAGCTTGTACACCGCCTGCAGCTCCTCGGCGCTGGAGGCCTTGTAGTACTGGGCACGCGTGATGTCGGCGATGCGCTTGAGTGAGGCCTCATCGAGCTGCGCGCGCCAGCGCCGTCCGCCGAATCCCACTATGTCCCCACCGGTCGTGCCGAAGCCGACCGTGAAGACGCGCACGCCGTGGTTGGCGGCCTGACGAGCGGCCTCGATTGGATCCGGACCGGCGTTGGTAGCGCCATCGGTCAGCAGAATGATCACCGAGGACTTGTCGGAGCCGGGCGCGACCAGGACCGGCTGCTTCTTGACCGGCTCGCCCAGTGGGGTGCCCTGGTTCAGCAGCCCGTTGAAGGACGGATCGAGGGCATCGCCACGATTAGCGAATGGATTGACCGAAAAGTCCTCATCCGGGAATAGTGTTGCGAGCGAAGTGAGGATGCCGGAACCCACCGCGGTGCCGCGCTGCAATTGGAAGCGGTCGATCGCGGCATTCAGATTGGCACGATCGGTGGTCGGCGACTGGACCAGAAAAGCGCTGGAGGCGAATGCGACGATGCCGATGCGCGTGGCTCTGGGCTGCTGCGCGATATAGGACTTGGCGGCGGCCTTCATCGCCTCGACTCTCGAGGGCTTGACGTCCGTGGCACGCATGGAGCCCGAGACGTCCATCGTGAGCATCACGGTGGATTTGTTTGAGGACACATTCATCACTGCCGCCGGGCGAGCGATGGCCAGGATCATCAGCGCAATCGCAATCAGGAACAGAGTGGGCGGAATGTGCCGCCGCACCTGACTGCCTGAGCCCAGCGCCTGCTTGAGCATCCCGAAGTTGCCGTAGCGCACCGCCAGGCGCTTGCGCCGATGCAGCAGCAGGATATAAAGCCCGATCGCGATCGGCACGAAGGCCAGCAGCCACAGATAGCCGGGTGACAGAAACGAAATGGGGCTGTGCAGTCTCATCGCGCACCCACTTTAGTTCATGCTCGCGAGCAGATGTGGCTGGGACACCGGCAACTGGCCGCCGCCGGTCTTGTGCCGCAGCTTGCGCATCTGCGCGAAGCGAATGAAGGCATCCAGCAGATCATCCTCGGTGGACACTTCCAGGCAATCGACCCCTGCGGCGGCGAAGGCCGAGCGCAGTGCATCCTCCTTCTCGCGTGCCGCATCGCTGAAACGTCGGCGAAAGCGCCGATCGCTGGTGTCGGCGAAGATCTGCTCGCCGGTTTCAGCATCCTGGAAGGTGAGTAAGCCGATGTCCGGCATCCGGGTTTCCAGCGGGTCGAGCAGCCGCACCGCTACGACCTCGTGGCGGCGGGCAAGCGCCCCCAGCGCTTTGCCCCAGTCGGGTCGGCTGATGAAATCCGACACCACGAACAGCACCGAGTGGCGGCGAATCATGCCCGCAGCTCGTCGCAGAATCGCGTTCAGATCGGTCGCGCCGGGGCGCACGAGGCGCGGGCGCGCCGCGAGCAGATCAAGCATATGCAGCACCTGGCGCCGGCCGCCGCGCGGCGGCACAACACGCTCGATGCCGGCGCTGAAGAGCATCGCGCCGCAATAGTTACCCTTGCTCGTGAGCAGCCGTGCCATCACGGCGACGAACTCGGCCAGCAGCGTGCGCTTGGAGACGGCGTTGGAGCCGAAGTCGACCGAGGGACTCACATCGAGCAAGAACCAGGCCGTGAGCTCACGATCCTGCTGGTATTCGCGCACGTGCAGCGTCTGCAGGCGCGCCGTGACATTCCAATCGATGTAGCGCACGTCGTCGCCGTCCTGATACTCACGCAGATTCGACAGATCGATGCCCGCGCCGCGCAACAATGTCCGATAGTCACCCTGCAGCAAGCCCTCGAGCCGCCGCAGCACCGTCCATTCCAGGCGGCGCAAGATGGCGTCAGGCGTTCGCGCTGAGGGGGCCACGGGATTCCAGTACCTTGGCGGGGGCTGCGACGCGACGCATGAGGCGCAGCACGATCTCATCCGAGGATAGATTCTCGGCCATAGCCTCATACGAGAGCACCACACGATGGCGCAGCACGTCGAGCGCCACATCGGTCACGTCCTCGGGCAGTACGTATTCGCGACCGCGCAGATAAGCCAGCGCTCGGCCGCACTCGATGAGATAGATCGTGGCGCGCGGCGAGGCCCCGAACTGGATCATAGGGGCGAGCTCCTTGAGGCCCGCTCGCGCCGGATCGCGCGTAGCGCTGACCAGTTGCACGGCATAGCCGATCAGCGCCGGATCGACATAAAGCGCGCGCGCCGCGCGCTGGGCCGCGAGTATCTCCTCGGCCGAGGTGACGGCCGCGACCGATGCGCTACTGCCGGTCACGCGCTCGACGATGACAAATTCCTCGGTCTCACTCGGATAACCGACCAGGACCTTCATCATGAAGCGATCGACCTGCGCCTCCGGCAACGGATAGGTGCCTTCGGTCTCGATAGGATTCTGAGTCGCGATCACCACGAACGGGGCCGGCACCGGATGAGTTTCGCCGGCGATCGTGACCTGATGCTCCTGCATCACCTCCAGCAGCGCGCTCTGCACTTTGGCGGGCGCACGATTGATCTCATCGGCGAGCAGCAGATTCGCAAACACCGGACCCAACGAAGTACTGAACTCGGCGCTCTTCTGGTTAAAGATCCGCGTACCCACGAGGTCGGCGGGCACCAGATCGGGTGTGAACTGGATGCGACGGAACTGCCCACGCATGGTCTTGGCAAGCGTGTTGACCGTGAGGGTCTTCGCCAGGCCCGGCACGCCCTCCACCAGCAGGTGACCGCCCGCGAGCAGCGCGACCAGCACGCGCTCGAGGAAGTGATCCTGGCCGACCACGACTTTCTTCACCTCATACAGGACGCGCTCCATTTGCGACGCGGGTAGCGCTTGTCGCTCGACATCATCACTCGTCACGTGTCCTCCTTAAGCCACTCTTCAATTCTAGAGTGGGTTTTCGCCCAAGGCGCTCGCCGCGTTTTCGATCGGAACCGCAAAGCCGATACCGGCGAACGAGCCCGCTTCCGATGGATTCAGGATCGCAATCACGATGCCGACGACCTCGCCATCGCGATCGACCAACGGTCCGCCCGAGTTGCCGGGATTCACGGCCGCATCGAATTGGATCAGATTAGTGAGCTTCTGATGAGTCTTCGGGTCGTCGAATTCGCGCCGCAGTCCCGAGACCACACCGGCGCTCACCGAAGGACCGATCCCGAACGGGAAGCCGGTGGCTACGACTTGATCGCCGGGCATCAGCCCCGCCGTGGACGCCAGAATCGCCGGTTGCAGCTCATCGGGAACGGTCTTGGCTTGAAGGACCGCGAGATCGTTCTCGGGCTGCGAGCCGATCAACGTCGCGTCGGACTTGGAGCCATCGGCGAACACGATGACCCAGCGGTCGGTACTCGTGATCACGTGCAGCGCGGTCAGAACAGCGCCGTTCTCGTTCACGACGACGCCGCTACCGATGGCGTCAGGCTGCGGCTCATCGGAATCACCAGCAGTCAGAGGCTTGTCCGGCAGCGTCGGGGGGGCAGTATCGGGGGGCGCCGAGGGCTTGTCTTTGCCGCTCTGATCATGCGGCGCCTTGCGCTCCTTGGGCGCGGACTTGGCTGCCTCTGCGGCCAGCGCCGCCGCGTGCTCGGGCGAGAGAAAGCTCTCCACCTCCACCACGGAGGGACGAATGATCTCGGCTGCACGAGCCGAGTCCGCCGGTGCGCGCGGCGTGTTCGACAGCGTGTATCGCACGGCTGCATTGATATCCGTCTGCGTCAGTACGTGCGGCTTGGTTCGCGACAACTGATACGCACCGATCAAGCCCAGAGAAATCACGACGCTGGCCGTCATCAGCACCAATCGCTCATGCCGAGCCACGTTGCGCTTGATGGCAGCCCCCGCGATGCTCAGCACCGATGGGCCCAGGTCGAACTCGTCAGCTCCGTCCGAGGCCTGTGGAGCCCCGCCGCTGCGATCGACCCAAGAGAAAGCCGTGGCGCCTCTGCTGCGAGTCGCACGGCTGTACAGGGTTTTCCTCTTCATAGTGCCTGCCTACGACACTGAGATCTCAAACCTATGCCAAGCTCGGGTACAGTGCAAAAAAACGTTTGCCGCAGCTTGTGGCGCCACCGAGGCATGAGCTATATCTGATTGATTCGGTTGATATGTGACGCGCCGCCGCGCGATACGATGACTCATGGACACGCTGCGGGCAACCACAGTTCCGCGGCGCCGGAACAAGGCTCCGCCAGACCCGCGGCGATCCATGCGCTACTTTTGGCTGATTTTCCCCTACTAGTGGCTACTTTGGCGTCACGCGGAACAGGGCCCCTGGATTAGCGTCTTCCAGCAGCCACACCGCGCCATCGGAGGCGACCGCCACGTCGCGGATACGGTGACCGACATCCCAGCGCTCGGCGGGTTTGGCCCCGCCCTTGCCATCGAGGGTGATGCGACTGAGCGACTTGGTTGCCAAGCCTCCGATCAGGTCGGAGCCCTGCCACGCTGGAAACATCTTGCCTTTGTAAAAAACCATGTTTCCCGGCGCGATCACGGGCGTCCAGTAAATGACCGGCTTGGTCAGATCCGGCCTGCTGTCGGGACTGGGGATCGGCACACCATCGTAATTGGTCGCGTAGGAGACCAGCGGCCAGCCATAGTTCTTGCCCGGCTCGATCAGGTTCAGCTCGTCGCCGCCCTTGGGACCGTGCTCGAGCTCCCACAAGTGGCCGTCGGGCGCGAAGGCCAGACCGTAGGGCGTGCGGTGCCCCATGCTCCACGTCTCAGAGGGCGTCAGATTCGGTCCGGGGAAGGTATAGGTCCTGACGGCCGGTGCGCTCTTGGCTGCCTCCGTGTCCTTCGGCGGATCGATGACATCGACGCTGGGCGCACCGATCTTGCCTGCCATCGGATTGTGAGGCGCAGGCTTGCCATCCAGCGTCAGGTGCAGGACCTTGCCCAGCGGCTGATTGGGATCCTGGGCCGGCGTCATGCGCTGGCGGTCGCCCGAGGTCAAAAACAGGGACTTACCATCCGGCGCGAAGGCCACCGCGCCGCCAAACTGGCCGCCCTTGCCCCTCTCACCATCCCGCCAGATCACCTTGAGTCCTAACAGGCTCGCACTGTACTTGCCGATCGCCAGCTCGGCGCGTGCCAGCGCGAGACTGGAGCCGCCCGGCTCGCCCGGCTCTGAATAGGTCAGATAGACATAGTGGTCGTGGCCGTAGTGCGGCGAAACATAGACGCCCAGCATGCCGCCCTGCCCCCCGTAGAGCACTTCCGGAACGTTCGCTACCGGTGTCTTCTCACCCTGCTGGGTGACCAGCCACAGTGGGCCGACCTTCTCGGTGATCAGCATGCGCCCGTCGGGCAGAAAGGCGATGCGCCAGGGTAGATTGAACGTCGCCACCTGGGTCATGGTGAATGCCAGGCTCGCCTCGGGCGCCTGCTCGCCCGCATTGATCTGCGCATCCACCCGGGTCGCCACCAGAGCCAGAAATATCGCGGCTGCCACGAACTTCATCATTATGTTCCTCAACTTCGTTTGAACTGATCGGATTGCAGGCAAATTTATCAGATTTGAAGTCGGGCGCTGCCGATATATACAGTGAAATACAGCGCTAAGGCCACATAGCATTGAGTAACTGAGCCAGCCTGGCGCCGGCCTTTTCGATTTGCGCCATCTTGATCATTTTCTCAGATTCCAGATATTGCCGGCGATCGGCAAAAACGACGACCCAATGGCCGTGGCCGTCGCCTTTAAACGATGCTCCCGCGAAGGCCGAGCGCGCTGCAAGGATGGTATCGCTCGCCCAAGCCTCAGCCCATGTCTCCGGCGGCCCATGGGTGCTTGCAACGGCCGCGGCAGCGCGAGCAATGGCAGGAGTTGCGCTGCGGCCGAATGAGCGCGGAATCTGATCCCATTCGGAATGAAGATTGCCGTGCTGCTCATGGATAAAGTTGCCGCCGGCCGTGTGCGTTTTCGGATCATCAGGCGCTCCTGTGTCTGGATCAATCAGGCGCCCGCCAGGATCCAGATAGACCGCACCGACATGCAGCGGCTGGTGAATATCGCCCACAAGGTGGGCCAGCATGAATAGCGCTTCTTTCTTATCCCTGATTGAAAATGGCAGCGGAGCTGGCTTTCCATCCAGAACGATAACGGCAGCCCGGATCGCACTGACGATGTCGTGATCGCTCGTGCCGATGTAGGCTCTATCGTAATGATCGTGCTGTATAGCGACGTCGGCAAAGTGATAGGTCTCATCGCATCCGTGTCCAGATTCGTAAAAGCAGTTGCTCCAATTTCGACGCACGTAGTCCTCCATGCGAGCGATTTCCCCCGGAGTCTGAAACGCCGTGCAGGCGACGCTATATTGCGGATGAAGCGGATCAGGTTCGTACTCGAATGTCCCATCTGACCCGCGGATCACACTTCGCGCGCAATCGGCCCAAGAACCCGCGACGCGTAACTCGAATCCCAGTATCTGTGCGACCTGCTCGCGCGCTCGCGCCGAAAGCAGTTCATCAGCAATCGATCCGATGACTTCGTGGCCCTCATGCGCCCATGCCAGAGCCGGCTGACTAAAGTACGCAGCAATGGCCGCGAGCACGGCGATTACGCATTGTTTCATGCACATACCTCAATAGATCGGAATAACACATACTGGCGTCTCCCATGCAAGAGCAGGTACTGAAATACGACGAGAATCGGCCCTCGGCGCGCACCGAGCGCACTGTATTCGCAGTCATCCTCGCCGTCAGTGTTTGTCACCTGCTCAACGACATGATGCAGGCGCTGCTGCCCGCGATCTATCCGAACCTGAAGGCCGATTTTGGTCTGAGCTTCGGGCAGGTCGGCATCGTGACGCTGGTCTACCAGGTAACGGCATCGATCCTGCAACCGCTGGTGGGACTGTATGCAGACCGGCGCCCGACGCCGCTGGCATTGCCTGGCGGCACATTATTCTCGCTGGCCGGGTTGATGGTGCTCTCGATCGCACACCACTATCCCGTGTTGCTGGTCGGCGCAAGCCTGCTTGGCATGGGCTCATCGGTGTTCCATCCGGAAGCCTCACGCGTGGCGCGCATGGCTGCGGGCGGCCGCCATGGCCTGGCGCAGTCGCTGTTTCAGGTCGGCGGCAACATCGGCCAAGCCCTCGGGCCACTTGCCGCAGCACTGGTTGTAGTGCGATGGGGACAATCCAGCCTGGCATTCTTTGCACTGCTGGCGCTGGTGTCGGGAGCGATCCTCTGGAATGTGGGAGTCTGGTACAAACACCACGGCCTCGCGCGCCTGAAGGCCGGGGCCGCGCACAGGGCTGCCAGCCCAGCGCTTCCGAAGCGCGCTGTGCGGCGTGGCATAGCGGTGCTGCTGCTACTGGTGTTCTCGAAGTATGTGTATCTCGGGAGTCTGACGAGTTACTTCACGTTTTATCTGATTCACCGTTTCGGCCTGTCGGTGCGCGATGCGCAGCTCGAGCTCTTTACGTTCGCCGCTGCGATTGCCGTCGGCACCATCCTTGGCGGTCCATTCGGCGATCGCATCGGGCGCAAGCGCGTCATCTGGTTCTCGATCCTTGGCACGTTGCCCTTCACACTGCTGCTGCCGTACGCGAGCCTGTTCTGGACCGGACCGCTCGTGGTCATCATCGGGCTGATTCTGGCCTCGGCATTTCCGGCCATCGTGGTGTTCGCGCAGGAACTCGTGCCCGGCAAGGTCGGAATGGTGTCCGGACTATTCTTCGGGCTCGCCTTCGGTGTAGGTGGCCTGGGCGCGGCGATACTGGGGGCTCTGGCCGATACCTGGGGTATCGAGCGGGTCTACGACTTGTGCTCGTACCTGCCGGCGCTTGGTCTGTTCGCTGCCTTACTGCCTGATATTGCGGGCAGAGGTCAGGAGGCCAGGGCCCGCTTGCAATAGTCCAGACATTTACCGATCTCTTTGAGTATGTCTGAGCCCGGCGGAATGTCGTATTCGAGCTCGATGGCTGCCGGAAAGCTGTAGTGCTGATCTCGCATCAACTGCAACGCGGCGGCTATCGGCGTGTCTGCCTGACCCCAGGGCAGATCTCGCTGTCCGTGAGCAATATTCTGACGGTCCTTCAGATGCATGCTGTCGATGCGCGCATGGTGCCGACGGATGAAGCCCAGAGGATCGGCGCCGTCCGCCGCGACGTACCAGCCGAGGTCCAGATTAATGGCGTTTGCCCGCGACTGCGCCATCGCAGCATCCCACAAGGTCGGGGTCGCCTCCAGGTGCGCGTGGTAACCTACTTTCAGACCATGGCGCGCAGCATGAGCAGACAGCCGTCTGACTTGAGCGAAATCCGAGGGCATTTCAACGTTGACCTGATTGGCGCCGAGGACCTTGGCCGCTCGCATACCGTAGTCGACCTCGGCGTCGGTGTTGTCGGCTTCGAAGGTAGTGGGCTTGAACGCGTAAATCGACACGCCTGCGTCATCAAAAATACCTCGCACTCGCTCGAAGTGGCGCATCGAGGCCTTGGCACGCAGGCCAGCCAGCCGCCGCTTGTAAGCTGCAAGGGCGGCCATCACCTCATCGCGCTCCTGCTGCTCCGCTGCAGAAAGAGGCGGCATTGCCGGCTCGCTGCGCTGTTCGACCTTAGATAGCTTTGCGGTATCGAACTTGAGCTCAACGCCCTCGAACTCCTCGATCGGGTAACCCAACGAGGAGCCCTGTAGCTCCACGGCGTTTATGCCCAGATCGCGACAGTAGCGAGCAATCGCCTCCGGAGTCTGGTCGGGCAAGTTACGAAAGGAGTAGCTCTGCACGCCGATTTGCACACCATTGATGCGCGAGTTCGGGCGGCCCAGAGGTTGCACCGAGTCCGCGGCGCGCGACGTGCGCCACTTGGCCGCTGCCAATGTTGCCAGGCAAGCCATGCCACTGGTCACAAGTTCTCTGCGGTTGGTTGTCATCGTGTGCCCCCCTCGTCAGGCTCGATAGCCTAACGTAGTTACAATTCTGCGGCGAGACTGACTCGCTTGTAGCCGCCGCTGCTTTTGTCATACAACAGCAGGCCAAAAAAGATCGGCACCAGTATTGCTCCGAGTATCGACATCATCTGTAACGCCGCTCCGGCGCCGTAATGATCGATGCGTGCACCCATGATCGGCACAGTAGCGGCAACCGAGGCCATTCCGGCCCCTCCCATCAGACAGATCGTCAGTGCGCCGCCGCGCGGGTAACGCTCGGCGGCGACACCAATCATCGTCGGCCAGAGGAATGCTTTACCGATGCCGAATATGGTCGCGGCGAGAAATGCCACAAATGGGCCAACACCGATTTGCAGGCTGCCGAGCCAGTACAGCCCCAGGCCAGCCAGTGCTGAGCAGATCAGCAAAGTCGCGACCGGCGACCTATGCGCGATGCCGCCGCCCAAGGTGCGCAGCAGGAACACAAGACCAGACGTGTACACCAGGTACAGCACGCCCTGCAGCTGCGGCACCAGTGCGCTCATCACCGACGGAAACCATTGGTCTGGTCCGACCTCGATCGCCGCCGTCATCCACATGCAGCAAAACAGCAGAATGAAACCGGGACGTGCCACCTCGCGCCACATCTGGGCGCTCGTCACCTTCGATTGCACCCGCTCGGTCTGCGGGTACTCGAGCGCGAGTGCCTGCACCAGATAGACCGCCGCCGGCACCAGTATCATGGCCATCTTGAGCTCCCACCTGGCCTGGAAGACTCGTGTCATCACGAAGGCGACCAAGCCACCGATGACGAGGCCGCCCGGCCACCACGCGTGCAGGCTGTTCAGACGGCGTGTCTTCTGCGTGCTGTAGAGGGTCGTGATGAGCGGATTGATGACTCCCTCCACCAGTCCTTGCGACAGACCCAAAGTCATGAAGCCCGCATACAGCAGCGTCGTACCTGCGCTATCAAAGATGGATGTTACCGGGGCCCCGGAACGCGGCGCGAACAGGATCAATCCAATACCGAGGAAATATCCGAGCGCCGAGAGCACATGCAGCGCGCGCATGCCCACCGCATCGACCAATGCACCGCTTATGAAGATCGCGACGGTGAAGCACCAGAAGGCCGGGCTGAAGATCAGGCCGAGCTGCTCGTGGGTAAGATGAAATGCGCCAGCCATATCGTCCGCCACATCGCCCCGGATGGCAAAGACCATCGCGGTAGTCACCAGCGACACGCAGCTGGCGACAAACAGCTTCGAGTGATTCATTGGTGCGTTGCCGTTTCGATCAAGCCTGAACAGGAATTGGATTGGGATTTCCGTCCCATTGCCTGCTGATCCAATCGTAGTGGGGATCGTTGACCGGTTTCATCTTTCTGACATCGCCGGCGAGAAAATTCAGATAGTAGGCGTTCGTGCCGGGTGCATTCACCACGGCGTGATAGCCCTCATGCACCAGCACGAGGTCTCCGTCAGCCACCGGAATCGCCACATCCAGGTCGGTATCGCGTGTGTAAATGCGTTGCAGAGCAAAGCCATCCGCGGGGGCCAGCCGGTAGTAGTAGGTCTCCTCGTGATAAGAGGAGTTGTCGCGACTATCGTGCCGATGCGGAGGAAAACTGGACCAGTTGCCGCTCGGCGGACGGATCTCGAATACGACCAGTCGCTCCGTGAGCTCATCGGAATCCAGCAAGACATTCACGCCACGCTGCACATTCGCGCCGCCCCGGACAAAGGAGGACATGCTTTCGCGGGCAATGCGCCGCGCCGGCAATTTACCAGTCGCCGGCGCCCGGCCAATCGCCACCTCAAAGCGCCCGGAGCCAGTGATTCGAAAATCCGTGTGAGGGGGCAAATAGATGATATCCGTGAGCTCTCGAAAAAGATCGCTGCGGCCAATAGTGTGAGTCGCGCTGCCATAGGCGACCGTAGCGTGCCCGCTGAGGGGTACGATCACGCATTCCTCATTGCCCGTGGCGTCTTTGAGCGTTTGCGCTGCCTGCAGGGTCGCGACGGCAAAGGACAGGTACTTCCATCCGGCATTTTCCGCACGGACATCATGTTGATAGAGCTCTTTTAAATTCGGTCTGTAGTGACGCTGCATGCCATTGCTCCGAACGTAAATGACCTAAATCTTCGTGTGCCTGAGGCGCGCCGAAATGCGCGCGCTGACCCCCGCCGCAGAGAGCCCGAAGCGATCCAGCAGATATTCATTCGGGGCCGATTCTCCCCAAGTATCCTCGATTCCCAATCGAATCACCCGTTTCGGCAGCTGTTCGGCCAGCACTTCGCTGACCAAGCCCCCCAAGCCCCCAAGCACTGTGTGTTCTTCGACAGTAAACACCACCGGGAAGGGCTCGCACGCCTGCACGATCTCATCGATGTTCACGGGTTTGATCGATGGGACATGCAGCACCCCGGCCGAGATATCCTGCGCCGCAAGCTCATCGCTCGCCGCGACACAACGTGCGCTTTGTGTTCCGGTCGAGATCATCAGTAGGTCGCTACCCTCCCGCAACCGATAGGTCTTACCGGCCTCGAAGCGGTAGTCTTGATCAAAGAGCACCGGGCTCGCCTCGCGGCTCAAGCGCAGGTATACGGGCCCCTCGTACGCGGTTGCCCAGCGAATCATCGATTCGCACTCGACTTCATCTGCCGGCGCGAGTACGGTCATGCCCGGCATGGCTCGCATTATGGCCAGATCCTGCACATCCTGGTGAGTCTTGCCGGTATAACCGGTCAGAAGGCCGGCGTAGCCGGCACCGATCTTGACGTTCGCATGCGTTTGCGCCACGAGCATGCGCAGCGGGTCGAGCGCACGGTGAGTAAAGAACACCGCAAACGAGGACAACCACGGAATGAAGCCGAGCGTCGAGAGCCCGGTGGCAACGCCCACACAATTCTGCTCGGCGATGCCCATCTCGAGAAACCGGTCCGGATGGGCCGCGGCAAACTTGTCCGCCTTCGTTGAGTTCGCTAAATCGGCATCCAGCACGAGCAGGTTCGGGTGGCTGTCCGCCAACTGCACGAGTGTGTCGCCAAACACATCGCGCAGCGCCTTCACGCGAGTTCCTCCTCGATGCCTAACTCCGCTGCCACCTGCTTGAGCTCTTCCGGGGTGGCCACTTTGGAATGCCAGGCGTGTTTGCCCTCGGCAAGCCGAACGCCCTTACCTTTGATCGTGTGCGCGAGAATCAGGGTCGGCTGATTCAATTCGCCCAAGAATCTCACCGTGTTGAGCGTCGATATGATCTTCGGATAGTCATGGCCATCGATTTCAAGCACGCGCCATCCCAGTCTTTCAAAGATCCCGGCCAAGTCGATACCCGCCCAGGGATCGCGCTTATCCCCTCGGTGGCGCTCGCCCTGCCCCAACGGCCAGCCAAACTGTTGCAGGCCGTTCCAGTCGAGGATCGCCGTGAGATTGCCGAGCCGGTAGCGCGGCGCAATGTGCAGCGCCTCCCAAATCATGCCCTCCTGCAGCTCGCCATCGCCGATCATGACGAACGTGTGGAACTTGTCCCCTCGCAGCCGAGCGCCTAAGGCAATTCCCAAACCGACCGACAGTCCTTGTCCGAGTGATCCTGTCGAGGTCTCGAGGCCCGGGAGCTTGGTGACATCGGGATGCCCCTGAAGGCGCGAGTGCGCCTTATCAAAGGTCTTCAATTCCTCGATCGGAAGAAATCCGCGCAACGCCAACACGGTGTACAGACCAATGGCGCAGTGCCCTTTCGAAAGAATGAAACGATCGCGCTCGGGCCAATTGGGCTCCTGCGGTCGCACTTTCATCACTGAGAAATACAGCGCGATCAGAAGCTCCATCGCCGAGAGCGAGCCGCCGACGTGCCCCGCCCCGCTGCGCGCGACTGTGCTTACAACGAGCCAGCGGCCGCGGCGGGCCAAATGTTCCAGCTCCGTATACTCAGTAGCAATCGCCGCACTCATGCGAAGACGCTCTTTTGGCGTTGTCTGGCTTTCTCGTATGCTTCGCGAGCCCGACGTGTCCTATCGTCCTGGCTGACCTCGGCCACCGGCACGTCCCACCAGCTGCCCGTGGCCGGCATGTGCTTGTCCGGGTCGACCGGAACTACGATCACGCTCACGCAATCCGCCCCGCGCGCGACTGCAAGGGCCTGCGTCAACTCTTGCGCGCTGATCGCGACCATCGCGTTGGCCCCCATCGCCTCGGCGTGCTTTTTGAAGTCGACTGGAATGTAGTCGCCAGTCAGCCCCTGTGTGCGCGGGTCCCGGTAGCGCAGTTCATTGGCGAAATCCGCCACTCCGACAGCGCGTTGCAGTCTCAGGATGCATTGGTAACCGTGATTGTCGACAACAACAATCGTCAGACGAATGCCTTCGCCTACCGCGGTCACGATCTCGGAGTTCATCATGAGATAGGAGCCATCGCCCACCATCACCACCACTTCGCGCTCGGGCTCCGCGAGCTTCACGCCGATACCGGCGGGGATTTCGTAACCCATGCAGGAGAAGCCGTACTCCACGTGATAGGCCTTCGGATGCTCGGGCCTCCACAGACACAAGAGCGACGCGGGCATACCCCCGGCGGCGCACACCACGGTGGCGTGACCTCCGACCGCCTCGTTCACGACTCCTATTACTTGCAGTTCAGACAGGAGCTCTTTAATGGCAGCGTCATGAGGCGTGCGCAGCTCCGTCACCTTCGCATCCCAACTGTCCTTCAGGCCTCGAATCTCGCTCCGGTAGTCAGAAGAGCTGCCCTTGAAACCGCACTCTTCGAGCTCTGCGGTCAGCATCGTCAGGGTTCGTCTGGCATCGGCCACGATCGGCAGCGCGAAGAGCTTGTTGGCATCCACAGGTGCGATGTTAATCGCGGCAAAACGAACCTCAGGATTCTGAAACGCGCTCTTGGATGCGGTCGTGAAATCGGTGAGCCGCGTGCCGACGGCAATGATGAGATCGGCCTCGCGCGCGAGCTTATTGGCAGAAATGGCGCCATTGGAGCCGA
>JBEKUL010000025.1:0-31266 GCA_049515055.1 Steroidobacteraceae bacterium
CGATTCTCGAACAACTATATCGCCGACGTGCTCACGATGGATCTGGCCGCGAGCATGACCGGCGCAGCGCCGCCCGATCTTCCTGCCGCCACGCAGGTGCTCACGCAGTTCATGGCGCGCGTGCAGCACGCTACGCCCCTTGCCGAGCGCGAGTCGCCGCTGTTGCTCAGCGGCAGCGGGCTGACGACCGAGAATCGCCTGTCGGCCAGCGACCTGATCGCGCTGCTTGATTATGAGTACCGCAACGCGGCCCACTTTCCGGCCTTCTACGGCAGCCTCACGGTCCCGCGCGATGCGCCGTTCGAGTTCATTCGGGTCGGTGCTGACGGCTGGCTCGATCGCGTCGCACTCAAGACGGGCACATTGAATGATCCGGTGTCCGTATGCGGGATTGCGGGTTACCTTCGCAAGCGCGACGGCGGCTGGATCGCCTTTGCAGTGATCGTCAACGGCAGTGCAAGCCGAATTCACGTCTCGCACGAGGCCGCGATGCGCGCGGCGCAAGCGGATCTGGAGGATATTCTGGCGCGCGATTAGGCGGGAGCAACCTGCAAACGCAAATGGGTCAACAGGGGCCCACTCGCTGCCGTGTGCGTTGACATGCTGAGCTCTTTGCAGTTGCATTGCTGACTATAAGTCATCGGCGTCAAAGCCATGCGCGTGCGATATCCGGTCGGAAGCATCATTGCGCTGCTGCTAATGACAGCAGGCGTCGTCGCGCGCGCGGCGGATTGGACCAATGTGTATGTTCAGCTCGGACATTCCAATCGAGTCTTCACGGTTGCATTGTCGCCAGATGGACGCACGCTGGCTTCGGGCAGCGCTGACAGCACCATTAAGCTGTGGGATATGGCCAGCGGCCGCGAACTACGCACGCTCAACGGACACGCCAACATGGTTTCCTCGGTCGCCTTTTCGCCAGACGGCCGCACTCTGGCCTCGGCGGGCTACGACCACACCGTCAGGCTCTGGGAAGTGAGCAGCGGCCATGAGTTACATTTCAATCAGTTCCTCCTCCACGCCGACATCGTCAATGCGGTCGCGTTTTCCGCGGACGGCAAGACCCTGGCCTCGGCCAGCTCCGATCAGACCATCAAGATCTGGAATGTCGCCGACGGGCACTTGCTGCGCACGCTCAGCGGCCATTCCCAGGGCGTCAATGCCGTGGCCTTTTCAGCCGACGGCCACATGCTGGCTTCGGGGAGCTTCGACTCGAGCATCAGACTATGGGATCCAGGCACCGGCGAGCAGCTGCGCACGCTCAGCGGCCACAGTGGCCCCGTGACCGCGGTGGCTTTTTCACCTGATGGCCTTCGGCTGCTATCCGGAAGCTACGACAGAACCGTCAAGGTCTGGGACGTCGCGAGCGGCCACGAACTACGCACGTTGAATGGCAGCTCTGATCGCATTACTTCGGTGGCCTTCACTCCGGACGGGCGCTCGGCGGCGGCGGGCAGCCTGGATAACAACATCAAGCTCTGGGACCTGGTTTACGGGGCCGAGCTGCGCACCTTGGTCGGACATGTCATGGGCGTGACCTCCGTGGCCTTCTCAGCGGATGGCCGCACGCTGGCCTCGGGCAGTCTCGATCACAACATCAAGCTTTGGGATACGGCAGGCCGCCTTGCACCGCGCACGCTCACCGGGCATACGAATTTCGTCAGTTCTGTCGCTTATTCCCCCGATGGCTTCACGTTAGCCGCCGGCAGCTATGATCACAGCATCTGGTTGTGGGATCTGGCGAAAGGAAGGCCGCCACGACTGCTGCGCGGGCATTCCATGGGAGTAATTGCTCTGGCCTATTCGCGTGACGGGCAGACGCTTGCCTCGGCCAGCGAAGATGCAACCATCAAGCTTTGGGACCCCGCCTCAGGCCGCGAGCTACGCACGTTAAGCGGGCATCTGGGCGCTGTTGCCGCGATCGCGTTTTCGCCGGATGGTCGATTATTGGCCTCGGGAGGTGCCGACAGGACCGTCAAGATTTGGGATGTCGCGGGCGGCCGTGAGCTGCGCACGCTCAGCGGTCACACTCTGGCGGTCCGCGCCGTCGCCTTTTCTCCGGATGGCCGCACGCTGATATCGGCTGGTGAAGACCGCAGCATCAAGTTCTGGGATCCGAGCAGCGGCCAGGAGCTGCGCACCTCGAGCGGCAATCCGGATGCGATCTATACCATCGCTTGTTCACCGGACGGCAAGACCCTGGCTGCCGAGATGGGAAATCGCATCGAGCTTCTGGATGTTGGGTCCGGGCAGGAGCTGCACAGGCTACAGGACGGATCGGGGTTCGTTTCGTTGGCCTTTGCGCCCGATGGCCGCACGCTGGCCACGGGAATTGGAAACAACACGATCCGATTCTTCGACGTCGCCAGCGGCCGCGATACGCACACATTTACCGGACCCACGGGTGTCGTCAAGGGCCTCGCCTATTCGCCCGATGGACATACGCTTGCCTCCGGCGGCTGGGATGCCACCGTTCGACTATGGAACGTAACCACTGGCCGCCGGCGATTCACAGCCATTGCGCTCGATGGTGGCGACTTTCTGGCAATCACTCCGGAGGGTTATTACGACTATCGCGGATCGAGCGCTGAACAAAACCTCCTCGTGCGAACAGGGCCTGGGCTGTTCGATGTCACGGACATCAGTGTCTATCGCGAGAAATTTTACCGACCTGATCTGGTTCGGATCTCGCTCACTGGTCAGCCACTTCCGGATAATCTGGTCGCGTTGTCGAGCATCAAATCCGCGCCGGATGTTTCCGTTGACTCTGTACCAGCCCAGATTGACGCTGACAATCTGGATTTGCAGGTCCGCCTGACTGACCGCGGCGGTGGTATAGGCGACGTACGCGTCTTCATCAACGGCAGCGCGATCTCGGAAACCGATGGCCGCGGCCTGCGCCGCAACGAATCGGGGATGTCGTCGCGACTCGTCACGCTGCACTTGCTGCCCGGTGACAATGAGATCGGAGTCATCGCGTATAACGCTGATGGCTCAATGCACTCCAGTCCGGCTACGGTCAGGGTTAGGGCCAATTACACTCCCAAGCATAAGCCTGAGCTCCACGCACTCATCGTTGGCATCAATCAATTCAGGAATCCGGCGCTGCAATTACGTTATCCGGTCGCGGACGCCACGGCGGTTGCCCAGGTACTGCAACGCCGGGCGGCTCCTCTGTTCGATAAAGTGGACGTGCAACTGCTCACAACGCCCGAGACGACGACCAGGGCTGCGCTGCTGGCGGCATTCGCTCGCTATCGAACGCTTGCTCCCAGCGATGTGTTCGTCTTCTACGTCGCCAGCCATGGGACAGTGGAGAACGAAGATCTGACGAGCCGGGAGTATTTTTTAATCTCCTCCAACGTCGGGCTGACCAGCGACGAGGCCTTGCATCGGGATGCAATCAGTCAGGGCGATCTGAAACAGCTTATCTCGAGCATACCTGCGACCAAGAAAGTACTGCTGCTGGACACTTGCCAGTCTGGGGCACTCGGCGATGCGCTGGCCTTGGCCACTCGCGGCGATGATGATCAAAGAGCGATCAATATTCTCTCCGGCGCCGTCGGCAGCACCGTGCTATCGGCTGCAACCAGCCAGGAACAGGCCCTCGAGGGCATGGAAGGCCACGGAGTCTTTACCTGGGTGGTGCTCCAGGGCCTGGATGGAAAAGCCGACGTGCAGAACAACGGTTACGTCAGCACACTCGATCTGGCCAGTTATGTCGGCGATCAGGTGCCCAAGGTTGCCGTCACCATTTTCAAGCGCGAGCAGTTCCCAAATCTGCACAACGCGGGACAGTCATTTCCGCTCGTGAGCAGCCACTGAAATTTATTGTTTATCACCAACCCGCACGCTTGGCCCGCATTTCCCCCTGCGCATCCAAGGGCTCGCCTGCCATTTGATCTTCCACCGCGGCGCGCACCGCTGCGGGCAGCGCCGAGCCGGCGGGACGATAGGCCGCCCCGCCATTGCCTGCAGTCTCGGCCAGCGCCAGCGCATCAATGCGCCATTGTGCGCCCTGATGGCACGCGAGGCCGCTGACCGGCTGGCGTTGCTCGAGCACGAACGTACGGCAGTACTGACCCGCCTTCGATCTGAAACTCAGCCCGATCTGAACGGCGGCGGTGCGCGGCTGATCGGCGGCCAGTTGATCACTCAGTGCCTGACGTAGTGCAGATTGCGCCAGAAGACTTCCGCCATTGACCGCAATCGGACCCACTTCCTGCGACAGGAGTGCATAATGACCCACGAGCAAGCCGACGATCAGGCTGGCCGCGATTGCGAACCACGATTGCAATTTTCCGGCCGGCGCCGCTACCCGGGACCGCGCGCGCGCGGTATTGAGCAGACGCTTGGGCACCGGTTCTTCGAGCACTTCGGCATAGAGCGAGCCCAGATCGCGCCTTGAGGCTCGAAACCGCTCGACGCAACGCGCGAGCTCGGGGTCTGAGGCAATGGCCATCTCGACCGCGCTGCGCTCGCTTGCGAACTCGGGCTTATCAAACTCTCCGTCCGCATACGCCATCAGCAAATCGTCGGATATGCTCATCGCAGTCCTCCTTCACGACCACCGAGCAGCGCCTCAAGTCTCTCGCGCCCGCGGGCGATGCGGCTGCTCACGGTACCCATCGGTACGTTCAACACACCGGCCGCTTCCTTGTAGGAGAGGCCTTCCACGAGCACGAGTAGTACCGCTTCGCGCTGCTCCTCTTCGAGCTGCTCGAAGGCCGCCTGCAGCGACAGGCGCTGAATCGGTGCCTCGCTGGCCGCATCCGCCACATGCTCGCCGGCCTCTTGCACCATCATCACGCGATCGCGTCGGCGCCGCGCACGCACCTCGTCAATCCAGGCGTTGTGAATGATTCCAAACATCCAGCTATCCAGTCGCGAGCCCGCTTGCCACTGCTCCAGCCGCTTGAGCGCACGCTCGAGCGCTGTCTGCACGAGATCGTCCGCATCTGCCTGATGGCGGGTCAGGGAGCGCGCGAAGCGACGTAATCTGGGCAGCAGCGCGACCAGTTGGTTCTGGACCTGAGATAGCGAATGGTTCATGCATCACAATTCCAGAACGACGGGCGAGGTCATTTTCTTCCACCCCCTCCCGGCATGCAAAGCAATCCTCTATCGTGTCCGCATGCTCAAGAGCCGCTGGCACTCGCTTTGGATTCTGGCGCTGCTGATCGCGCCCGCAGCGCACGCGCAGATCCGCGCCCTGCCGCTGCCCGGTCTGCCAGGTGTCGGACTGCCGCCGGCCGTAACGGGAACGCTCAACGGCCTGCCCGCTAGTGTGCAGAGCTCGAGCCTTACCGATGTGCGAGCGCTTCGAGTCCGAGAGCTCTTGCGTACTCATCGCGCGCAGCTGGAAGCCGATCCGGATGGCAATCCGATCGTGCGCGCGCAGATCGTTGCCTTCTCCCCTGCTCCTGAAGTCCTGGACCGGGCCCGCGCATTGGGTTTCACGGTGCTGCGCGAGCAAACAGTGCAAGCCCTCGATGCTCGCATCGTGGTCCTGCGCACGCCCAGGGGTTCCGATACGCGCCGCGCGCTAAGGCAATTGCGTGCCGCAGATCCGGCCGGCACCTATGACTTCGATCACATCTATCTGGAAAGTGGCACCGGGCCGGAGCAAACCGTACAGGCTGACACCTCGCGGGCGAGTGCGCCTGCAATCGGCTCGTCGGTCAGAATCGGTCTGGTCGACGGCGGCGTCGATGCGACGCATGTCGTCTTTCGCAATGTAGATATTGAGCGCAACGGATGCGACGGCAAAGTCTTTGCCAGCGCTCATGGCACCGCGATCGCCTCGCTGCTCGTGGGCAAATCGGTCTTGTTCAACGGGGTCATGCCCGGTGCGCAATTGTTTGCCGCCGACGTCTACTGCGGACTGGCAACCGGTGGCGCCGTGGATGCCGTCGTCGATGCGATAGCCTGGCTCACGCAGCAGACGGTGCCGGTCATCAATGTGAGCCTGGTTGGGCCGCCGAACCTCATGCTCGAGCGCATCGTGAAGCTCGCCGTGGCCCATGGTTATCTGATCGTGGCCGCGGTTGGCAATGACGGACCTGCGGCCCGCCCGCTCTACCCTGCTGCCTATCCGGGCGTCGTCGGCGTGACCGCTGTGGACGCGCATCGCAAAGTTCTGCTCGAAGCAGTCCGCGGGCCGCAGGTTAGTTTCGCCGCGCCGGGTGCGGATATGGCGGCAGCGTCCCTATCGAATTCATTTACGGCCGTGCGCGGCACCTCGTTTGCCGCGCCCATTGTGGCCGGCATGTTGGCGCAGTCGCTGCATGCCCCCGATACCCAGGCTGCCTCCGAGGCAATCGAATCACTCGCGCAACAAGCCATAGATCTGGGCGCACGCGGGAGCGATCCGATCTACGGGCGTGGCCTCGTCGGGGAACAATTCCGTATCATCCCCAGCAAGGCGCTGCTTTCCAAGCAGGCGGCGCTCGCGGCAAATTAAGTAAAACCGCTCGCAATTGGCTGGCGGGCAGCGCGGGAAGAAAACGCCGCGTCGGGTCGTAGTCCCTCTGAAGCTCGCAAATTGCTTGCGATGCATTGAGGGATCAAGCCATGGATATCAAGCATATGATCGTCGGTACGGCTATGGCGACCGTCCTCGCCTGCGCTGCTCCCGCCTTTGCACAGAGATTGGGCGGCGGCGCCATCGGTGGATTTGGTGGCGGCTTCGGCGGCACGCATTTTGGCAGTTCGGCTGGGGGCTTCGCGAGCACTGGCAGCTCCAAGACGCAGCCAGCAAGCAAGCCGCAGTCGGCAACCAAGCCGCAGTCGGCAACCAAGACGCAGACAGCGACCAGCACGCAGACAGCGAAGCCATCCGCCGCGACGAGCGCGAGTGGCACCGCAAGCCAGAACTCGACGTCCTCTCAGGCGACAACGCAGTCGAGCTCGAGCGCCTCTGCGAAGGACGCGGTGGCACCGCAGGTTAATGCCAGCGGATCGGCGGCGGGTACTTCCGCCTCGGTAGCAGCGGGCGCCAACGCTGGTGGTTGAGCGCACAGTGGGCGGCGGGATCGGAAGGTCCCGCCGCACTTTAGTATGATTCCTACCCCGAGCCGCACCGCAGTCTACGGGGAGATCGAATGTGATCAGGATGTATGGCTTCTGGCGATCCTCCGCGGCATTTCGAGTGCGCATCGCACTGAATCTAAAGCGGCTGGCGTTCCAGGAGCAGATGATCGATATCGATGCCGGCGAGCAGCACTCGCCGGCCTATCGTGCGCTCAATCCGCAGGCGGCTGTGCCAACGGTGATCTTCGACGACGGGACCGCTCTGACGCAGTCCCTCGCGATCCTGGAATATCTCGAGGAGATCTATCCCGAGCCAGCACTACTGCCGGCTGATGCGTCCGGGCGGGCCCGAGTACGCTCGCTGGCATTGCTTTGGGCCGCTGATCATCACCCGCTCATCGTGCCGCGCGTACGCGCCTATCTGGCCAAAGCGCTCGCACAGGATGAGGCCAGTCGTATGGCCTGGGTCCGGCACTGGCTGCGCGAGGGGCTCACGATCGGTGAGACACGCCTCGCCGGCGATGCGCATACGGGCAGCTATGTCCATGGCGATGCTGCATCGATCGCCGATCTGTGCCTGATGAGTCATGCGATAGCCGCGCGCGTCTTCAAGGTTAATTTCTCCGATCTGCCAACCATCAACCGCATCGTCGAGACCTGCCTTGCGCGCGATGAGTTCGCGCGCGCGTTGCCGCTGCGCCAACCCGGGGCCCCTTCGCAATGAGTGCTGGGCGCAACAAGCCTCGCGGTTGGAGCTGGTGGTACCTGCTGTTCGCGCTCGAATTCCCGGCTGTGCTGTGGCCGCCCTTCTTCAATCGCATTGAACCCTCCTGGATAGGTCTGCCGTTCTTCTACTGGTATCAGCTCGTGTGGGTGGTCCTCGGCGTGTTGATCGGCGCGATCGTCTATTTCGCCACGGAGGAATAGCTTGCTCGTGGCGCACGTGGACTGGATCGCACTGACTATTTTTGTATTGCTCTTTGGCTTCATCACCTGGCTCGGCTTTGCTGCTGCGCGCTGGCGCAGAGGCGATCTGAATCTGCTGCACGAGTGGGGGCTCGGCGGCCGGCGCTTCGGCACAATCGTCACCTGGTTCCTGGTCGGCGGCGATCTGTACACGGCCTATACCTTCATCGCCGTACCAGCGCTCGCTTTCGGCGCCGGGGCCACGGCCTTCTTTGCCATACCCTTCACTATCGTGGCCTACCCGTTTCTGTTTATGTTTTTTCCACGTCTCTGGAACGTCTGTCGAAAGCGCGGCTACATCACGGCGGCAGATTTCGTGCGCGGCCGCTTCGGCAATCGCTGGCTGGCTCTGGCAGTCACGGTCACGGGCATCGTCGCCACTATGCCCTATATCGCCCTGCAGCTCGTCGGCATCCAGGTCGTGGTCGGCGCACTTGGCATCTCCGGCTCGGGACTTGCCGCCGATCTGCCGTTGATCATCGCGTTCGTCGTGCTCGCCGCATTCACTTATTCGAGCGGCCTGCGCGCGCCCGCATCGATCGCCATCGTCAAGGACATCCTCATCTTCTTCACGGCGCTCTATGCCATCGTTTTGCTGCCGATCAAGCTCGGCGGCTTTGGCAGGATCTTTGCGCAGGTCCCGGTCCAGAAGATTCTGTTGGCGGCGCCGAGCGCTCATAGCACCGGTGCCTATGGCGCCTATGCGACCCTGGCGCTGGGATCGTCGTTCGCGGTGTTCCTTTACCCTCACGCCTTCACGGCTATCCTGAGCGCAAGCAGCGGCAAGGCCATCCGCCGCAACGCGGTCATGCTGCAGGGCTATTCCATCACCCTGGGGGTGCTCGCGTTGTTCGGGCTTTTCGCGATTGCGGCGCACCTGGATCAGCTTCCCGAATTCGCGCGTGGCTTCAGGCAGTTCGGCAACAATTTCGCGGTGCCCGCGCTGCTGTTGCACAGCTTCCCGTCCTGGTTCGTCGGCATTGCCTTTGCGGCGATCGGCATTGGCGCACTCGTTCCGGCGGCGATTATGTCGATCGCGGCCGCCAACCTCTACACGCGCAATATTCACAAGGAGTTCATCAACCGCAATCCGACCGAACGGGAGGAGGCGCAGATGGCCAAATGGGTGTCGCTGGTCGTCAAGCTCGGCGCGCTGGCGTTCATCCTGTTCGTGCCGACCCAGTACGCGATTCAGTTGCAGCTCCTCGGCGGCATCTGGATCGTCCAGACCGTACCGGCCGTGTTGCTGGGCGCATGTACGGCCTGGTTCAACAGCTGGGCGTTGCTGCTGGGCTGGGCCGCCGGCACTTCGGTGGGTACCGCAATGGCCGTTGCGGCGCACCTCACACCGGCCTATCCGTTAGTGCTGGCCGGCTATACCTTCCCGGGCTATACCGCGTTCTATACGCTGCTGCTCAATCTGGCCCTGACGATTGTACTGACGCTGATTTTCAATGCGATCAGCGAGCGCAGAGCTTCGCCAGACGAGACTCTTGCGAGCGATTATCAGGCTTGAATGAGCAGTCCCGCGCCGCCCCGCGCGGTGCTAAGCTCGATACATCATGGCCAAGCATAACTACGAATCCGGGCGCCTGAACCTGCCCTTCGTCGGGCATTGCACCTTCGCCAAAAGTCCCCCGGTGCTCGACTGGGACAAGATCGACGCCGACATTGCGGTGCTCGGCGCGCCGTTCGACATGGGCACACAGTATCGTGCGGGCGCGCGTTTTGGCCCGCGCAGCATCCGCGAGGCATCCACGCTGTACGCCTTCGGACATGACGGCGCCTACGATCACGAGGATGACGTGGTCTACATGCCCACGGACCAGATCAGGATGGTCGACATCGGCGATGCGGACATGGTTCACACCGATACCGAACAGAGTCATGCCAACATCGAATTCGCGATGCGCAAGATTCTGGCGGCGCATGCCTTTCCGGTCGTACTGGGCGGCGATCACTCGATCAATGACCCGTGCATTCGCGCCTTTGACCACGAGGCGCCGTTCTACATCGTGCAATTCGACGCGCACCTGGATTACGTCGATGTCCGGCATAACGTGCGCCACGGCCACGGCAATCCGATGAAGCGCGCGTCCGAGAAACCCTATGTGCTCGGCATCAGTCATCTGGGCATCCGCAATGTGTCCTCCACAGCGCGCGAAGGCTATGAGGATGCGCGGCGCACGAAATCGAGCATTCTCTCGGTGCGTCGGGTCAGGGCCATGGGCCCCGGGCAAGTGCTCGCTACGATCCCTGCTGGCGTGCGCTACTACGTGACGATCGATATCGATGGCTTCGATCCATCGATCGCTGCGGGAACCGGCACGCCGAGCCATGGCGGCTTCCTCTACTACGAGGTGATGGAAATACTTCAGGGCCTCTCAAAACAGGGCGATATCATCGGTGTGGATATCTGCGAGGTCGCGCCCGATTACGACCCGAGCGGCAGTACCTCCTTTCTTGCAGCGCAGGTGATCCTCAATCTGCTCGGTTACGTATTCCACGAGCGCAGCAAGCGCGCCGCTGTGGCAGCGTCTGCGAAATAGCCGATGAGCTATCTCAAGCAAGACCTCACTGGCGCGGGCACCTACGAGCCGATGCTGGAGCCGCGCTACACCGAGATCGCAACCTTCATGCGCGCGCCGCTCGCGCGCTCGCTGCAGGACGTCGATATCGGTCTGATCGGCGTGCCGACGGACCTCGGCGTCACGAACCGGCCCGGCGCGCGTCACGGCCCGCGCGAGATTCGCAATGCCTCGAGCCTCATGCGTAAATTCAATCTCGCGCTGCAGATGAATCCCTATGATTTATGCCGTATCGCGGATCTCGGGGATGTGCGCTTGTCCCACCGCTACGACCTCGCGGTACAGGTGCAGGAGATCGCCGAGTTTTACCGCCTGGTGCACGCGGCCGGTATTCGTCCCGTCAGTGCGGGCGGGGATCACTCGATCACCTATCCGATATTCCAGGGCATCGCCGCTGATCGACCGGTAGGCATGGTTCATATCGATGCGCACACGGACACCTGGGGCGAATTTTACGGCTCGAAATTCACTCATGGCGCGCCCTTCAGGCTGGCCGTCGAGGCTGGCGTACTGGATCCGAAGCGAACGATCCAGATCGGCATACGTGGCGGCCAGAACACGCTCGATGGGATCAATTTCTCCAAAGAGCATGGCATGCGCGTGATGTTCATGGAGGAGTTCGCCGACATCGGCGTGGAGCGCTGCATTGCGGAGGCGCGCCGCATCGTCGGGGATGGACCGACCTATATTTCATTTGATGTCGATGGTCTGGATCCCGTATATGCGCCGGGAACCGGCACGCCCGAGGTTGGCGGCATCACGACGCTCGATGCGCAGCGGCTGCTGCGCGGCCTGCGCGGCCTGGACCTCGTTGGCGGGGATGTCGTGGAAGTCGCACCGCCCTTTGATCAGACCGGTAATACGGCGCTGGTCGGTGCGACGATGATGTTCGAGATCCTGTGCCTGATCGCCGACCGGCACTTCGGGCCGTCGGCTTCCCGCTCGCCAGCGCGCTGAGCGCGCGCGAGGATCCGGCCGCAATGCTGGAGGATTCGATAGACCGTCCGGTGCTGGTGTATGACGGGGATTGCGCGTTCTGCCTCTATTGGGCGCGCTACTGGGAAAAGCTCACCGGGGAGAGTGTCGCTTACCGGCCTTATCAGGAAGTCGAGTCGCAATATCCGGCGATCTCGCGTGCACAGTTTCAGCGAGCCGTGCAATACATCGCGCCGGACGCAGGCATCGCGAGCGCCGCTGAGGCCAGCTTCCTGACGCTGAGTCATGCGCGCGGCAAAGGCTTCTGGCTCGCGCTCTATAGAAGAGTTCCGGCCTTCGCCGCCCTGTCGGAGCGCGTCTACGCCTTCATCGCGGTACACCGTGGCGCCTTTTATCGCCTGAGCTTGTTGCTCTGGGGCAGGAATTTCGCGCCGCCGCGCCATGACCTGATCTCGTTCCTGTTCCTGCGTCTGCTTGGGTTGATCTACCTCGCGGCCTTCATCTCCTTCGGCGTGCAGGCTCAGGGCCTGATCGGCAGCCACGGCATCTTGCCGCTGACCGAACTGGTGCATGGCCTCGCCGAACGAGTTGGCAGCGAGCGTTTTTTCCTCGCGCCGATGCTGTTCTGGCTCAACGCCAGCGATTGGGCCATTGGGCTCGTGTGCTGGAGTGGAGCGGGCCTCGCGTTGCTGCTGATCTTCAATCTGGTGCCGCGCCTGAGCCTGTTGCTGCTCTATCTGCTTTATCTCTCGCTGCTGTATGCCGGTCAGGTCTTCATGAGTTACCAGTGGGACATCTTCCTGCTGGAAGCGGGGTTCATCGCACTATTGATGACATTTGCGAGGACGCCGGGCATCTGGCTGCTGCGCTGGCTGCTGTTTCGCTTCATGTTCATGTCCGGCGTGGTCAAGTTGATCAGTGGCGATCCCAACTGGCGCGACCTCTCGGCGCTGTCTTATCACTTTCTGACCCAGCCGCTGCCCACACCGCTGGGCTGGTACGCGGCGCATTGGCCAGCGCACGTGCTCACGGACTTGACCGGCGCGGCACTGTTCATCGAGCTCATAGTGCCGTTCCTGATTTTCTGCCCGCGCCGCCTGCGTTTTGTGGGTGCCTTCGGCATTCTTCTGCTGGAGGAATGCATTTTGCTCACCGGCAATTACAACTGGTTCAATCTGCAGACCATGTTGCTGTGTCTGGCATTGTTTGACGACGCGGCGCTGCGCCGGATACTGCCGCTGCGTGTGCTTGGCCCCTGGGCGCAGCGCCCACAGCGCCCACAGCGCGCACCGCGACGCGCGACTCGGGTCATCGTCGGCACGTTGAGCTTGCTGATCGTGTGCTGCAGCCTGGTGCAGATGGATTCGCGTTTCGGCGGCACACCTCCAATGCTGGCGCAGGAACTCGACACGCTCATCGACCCCTGGCACATCGTGAGCAGTTACGGCTTGTTTGCAGTCATGACCACACAGCGCGATGAGATCATCATCGAAGGCTCGAACGATGGTGTCGCCTGGCAGGAATACGAATTTCGCTACAAACCCGGCGACCTGGCGCGCCGCCCGCCGTGGATCTTCGGCCATCAGCCGCGCCTGGATTGGCAGATGTGGTTCGCCTCGCTGGATGACCCGCGGCGTCTGAGCTGGTTCTGGCGCATGCTGCAGCGGCTGCTCGAGAATGAGCCTGCGGTGACCTCGCTCCTGGCGAAGAATCCGTTTCCGGACAAGCCGCCGCGCTATGTGCGCGCGCAGTTTTACGATTACACCTATTCCGACGGCGCGCAAAAGGCTCGGGGACTGTGGTGGAACCGGCGGCTACTCGGGCTGTATTTCCCCGAGGTGAATCTGCCCGCCGCTGCCAAATGAGGCGCGGAGGCGACAAAAAGCCGAGCCCCTGCCCACGGGGCTCGCCGGCACGCTATGCTTACTGCCATGCGCTGGGCTGAAGCCGCTCTAATTACACTGCTCGTCCTGACAGCCGGGTGCGAACAGAAAGCATCCACGCAGCAGCAGCAGCCCGTCGTCGTCGCGACGCTCGCGATGCGTGGGCGCCCGCTGGCGATTACCGAGGAATATCCGGCGCAGCTGGAAGCCTCCAACACCGTGGAGATCCGCCCCCAGGTGTCGGGCATTCTGCAGCGCCAGGTGGGTCTCGAAGGTACCCCGATGCACCAGGGGCAGGTGCTGTTCGAAATCGACCCGCAGCCCTTCGTCGCGGCGCTGGGTCAGGCGCAGGCGGGACTGGCGCAGGCGCATGCGGCCCAGGCGCAGGCGATACGCGATCTGGCGCGTGCGCGCCCGTTGTCGCAGATCGATGCCGTCAGCGAGCGCGAGCTCGATGCGGCCATTGCCGCCAATGACTCAGCCAGCGCTCAGGTCAAGGCGGCAGAGGCGGCGGTCCAGACTGCCCAGCTCAATCTCGGCTATACCAAGGTGCGCTCACCGATCGACGGCACGATGAGCCGGGCGTTGATTCGGCTGGGCGGCGTGGTCACGGCTTATACGACGCTGCTGACCACGGTCTATCAGACCGATCCGATGTGGGCGAACTTCAGCGTCGGCGAGCAGCGCATGCTGCAGATACAGCGCGAGCTCGGGCGCGCCATGAATCAGGGTAACCCCAGTCAGCGCCAATTCCGCCTCCTGCTCGCCGATGGCAGCGAGTACAACGTGCCGGCAAAGTTGAATTTCGTCGATGCGGCTGTTGACACCAGGACTGACACTCTGGCGCTGCGCCTTACCGTGCCGAACCCCGACGGACTGCTGAAGGCGGGCCAGTATGTACGCGTGCAGGTCGCAACGGCCGTGCAGCCCAATACGCTGCTGGTGCCACAGCGCGCCGTGCAGGTATTGCAGGATAAGAATTTCGTCTGGATCGTGGATAAGGCGGGCAACGCCCAGATGCGCGATGTGCATATGGGGCCGCAGCAGGGCAACTATTGGATCGTCGAGCAGGGACTCGCGCCTGGCGATGTCGTGATCGTCGACGGCACGCAGAAGCTCAAGCCGGACCTGCCGGTAAAGGCACAACCGCTGCCCGACAGCGAAACCGATAGCGAACCGCGCGCTTCGTGAGCAATTTCTTTATAGATCGTCCGATCTTCGCGACGGTACTCGCCATCGTCATCACGCTCGCGGGAACCATCGCGTTCCTGCTGCTGCCCGTGGCGCGCTTTCCGCAGATTACACCGCCTTCGGTCGTGGTCTCTACCACGTTTCCGGGCGCCGATGCTTCAACGATCGAGCAGTCGGTCGCCGCGCCGATCGAGGTGCAGGTCAACGGCGTGCCGAACATGATTTACATGGACTCGCGCAGCGCCAACGACGGTTCCTATACGCTCAACGTCACTTTCGACGTCGGCACGGCGCAGGACATCGCCGCGGTTGACGTGCAGAACCAAGTGGCCATCGCCCAGCGGCAGTTGCCGCCCGATGTCATACGTCAGGGTGTTTCGATCACCAAACGTCAGCCGCAGCCACTGCTCTTTCTTGCCATCAAGGCGACCGATCCGCGCTATGACTACTTGTTCCTGAGCAACTTTGCGACGCTACAGGTCTATGACGCGCTGGCGCGCGTCAAGGGTGTGGGCCAGGTCTTGCAGTATGGCGCGCGCGATTACGGCATGCGCATCTGGCTGGATCCGGGCAAGATGGCGCGCCTGGCGGTGACGACCCAGGATATCGCCAACGTCATCAACGAGCAGAATGTCGTCGCGCCCTCCGGCATCGTTGGCGCGGAGCCCGCCCCGCCCGGACAGCAGATGACCTATACCGTCACCGTGCACGGACGCCTGCGCAGTGTCGAGGAGTTCGAGAACGTCGTGATCAAGGCGGGTGCCAATGGCTCCGTCGTGCGTTTGAAAGATGTCGCTCGCGTTGAGCTGGCCGCCACGGATTACAGCCGCTCGAGTCGCCTGAACGGCGAGCCGGTCGCGCTGCTCGCAGTGTTTCAGCTACCGGATGCCAACGCTTTGGAAGTCAGTGAGCGCGTCCGCGCCACGCTGCAGCAACTGTCGTTGCGTTTTCCGCCTGGTGTCTCCTACGAGATTCCGCTGGACACCTCGGACTTCGTGCGTGAATCGATCAGAGAGGTCGAAATCACGCTGTTCATCGCTGCGGGGCTGGTGCTGCTGGTCGTGTTCCTGTTCCTGGAGAGCTGGCGCGCGACCTTGATCCCGATGCTCGCAGTGCCAGTCTCGCTGCTCGGAACGTTCACGATTTTCGTCGCGCTGGGTTTTTCGATCAATACGCTGACCTTGTTTGCGCTCGTGCTCGCGATCGGTCTGGTCGTCGATGACGCGATCGTCGTGGTCGAGGCAGTGACCGAAAAGATGGAAGAGCAAGGGCTCGATCCGCGCGCCGCGACCCGGGCGGCGATGGCAGATGTCGCCAGTCCCGTGATCGCTATAGCGCTCGTGCTGAGCGCGGTATTCGTGCCGGTCGCGTTCCTCGGCGGTTTGACCGGCCAGTTCTACAAGCAGTTCGCACTGACCTTGTCGGTCTCGGTTTTGATATCGGCGCTGATCGCGTTGACTTTCACACCGGCGCTGTGCGCGCTGCTGCTCAAACCACGCTCGGAAACCGAGCCGCCGGGACTGCTCGGGCGCTTTTTCGCCGCCTTCAATGTTGCCTTCCTGCGCGGCCGCAAGGGCTACATGAGCGTCGTAGCCCGCGCGATCCGACGTTCGGCCATTGCGCTGAGCCTGTTCCTCGCAATCGTCGTGGCGCTCGCGTATCTGGTGATATCGCGGCCCACGGGATTCCTGCCCGAGGACGATCAGGGCTATGTGCTCATGGTGGCGCAGTTGCCACCGGGCGCTTCTCTGCAGCGCTCCGAGAAGGTGCTGGAGGACATTCGCGCGATCGTGAAGCAACAGCCTGAGGTCGAGAGCATGCTCGCGATCACGGGGCTGAATTTCCTGGCCCAGGTCAATACGCCCTACACCGGGTCGGCCTTCATTCCGTTCAAACCCTGGTCGCAGCGCAAAGGCTCTGGGCACTCGGTGCAAGCCGTGACGGATCGGCTCTACCGGCTGCTCGCCTCGATCAAGGAAGCCAATATCATCATGTTCGCGCCGCCGGCGATCCCGGGCATCGGCCAGGCCGGGGGCTTCGAGTTCATGCTGGCCGATACTTCCGGCGGCAGCCTGGACGCTTTCAACAGCTCCATCCAGGATTTCGTCGCACGGGCCAATCAGCGCAAGGAACTCACGCACGTCTCCACTCAGTTCAACGATCACGTACCGGAGATCGAATACGAGATCGACCGCGACCGGGCGCGCGAGCTGGGTATTCCGATCTCCGATATCTTCGGTGCGCTGCAGACGTTCCTCGGCGGCAACTACATCAATGACTTCAATCTCTTCGGGCGCACGTTCCGGGTCACGGCGGAAGCGGAAGCCACGGCGCGTACGTTGCCCGAAGCCGTCAACACGCTCTACGTGCGCACTCAGGCCGGCGACATGGTGCCGCTGTCATCGCTCGTGGCGATCAAACCGACGCGTGGCGCGGCCTACATCGAGCGCTACAACGTCTTTCGTGCTGTGACCATCAACGGCTCGCCGGCGCCGGGCTACAGTCAGGGCGAGGCGATTAAGGTCATGGAGCAGCTCGCGAAATCCTTGCCGCCTAACCTGACGTATTTCTGGACCGGCTCGGTCTTCCAACAGCAGCGGGCGGGTAGCCAGGCGCCCTATATCTTTGCTATGGCGCTGGTATTCGTCTTCCTCGTGCTCGCCGCGCAGTATGAAAGCTGGATCGTGCCATTCGCGGTGATCCTGTGCATTCCCTTCGCGGTGTTCGGCGCCTTTATGGGCCTGTCGATGCGCAGTATGGCCAATGACATCTATGCCCAGGTCGGGCTGGTCATGCTGATCGGCCTGGCGGCCAAGAATGCCATTCTGATCGTCGAATTCGCCCGTCTGTCGCACCAGCGCGGTCTGCCGTTGGTCGACGCGGCGATCGAGGGCGCTCGTCTGCGCCTGCGGCCGATCCTGATGACCTCCTTCGCATTCATTCTGGGCGCATTGCCGCTCGCAATCGCCACCGGTGCGGGTGCGACTTCGCGCCAGGTGCTCGGTACGACCGTGGTATTTGGCATGACAGCCGCGACGCTGATCGGGATCTTCATCGTGCCGGTGTTTTACGTCGTGCTGCAGTCGCTCGTCGATCGCTTCTCCGGGCCGCGGCCGCATGCGCAACCGCAACCGCAGCCACCGGCGGCGCCGGCGGCTCATGCAGGGCCTGGTCCGTGAAACGCCTCACGCTGCTGGCGGCCTTGTTGCCGATCGGCTGCGCGTTGGGGCCGAACTATCATCGGCCCGCGCTCGATGTGCCGGGGAAGTTCCGCGAAGGCGCCCCGCCAGCCGAGAGCGAGCCGATGGATGCGACTTCGATGGGCGATAGCGGATGGTGGCAGGTCTACTCGGATCCGAACCTGCAGGCGCTGCTCGACACGGCGCTCAAGAATAACTTCGACGTCAAGACCGCGCTCGCGCGCATCGATGAGGCGCGCGCCCAGCTTGGCTCGACACGCCTGTATTACCTGCCGCAGCTCTCTGTGGCTGCCGAAGCGCAGCGCGAGGAGGCTTCCGCATACGCGGTGTTGCCCGGGGAGGCGCGGATGGCCGATGAGGCCCAGGTGCAGGTGCTGGCCACCTGGCAACTGGATATATGGGGTCAGCTCAGGCGTATGAACGAAGCTGCGCGCGCCAACCTGCTGGGTTCGCGCTACGGGCAGCGCGCCGTGCGCGTCACGCTCGTGGCGCAGCTCGCCACGGCTTACTTTGATCTCCTCTCGCTCGATAGCCAGCTGGAGATCACCCGGCGCACGGTCGGTACGCGCGAAAAGTTCGTCGAGCTCACGCACGCTCAGCACGAACGCGGCTACGTGACCGGTCTGGATGTTGCTGCCGCCGAAGCCCAGCTCGCCGCCGCGCGCGCCAATATTCCGGACCTGGAGCGCCAGATCGCCGAGGACGAGGACATGATCAGCGTTCTGGAGGGCCAGAATCCCGCCCCAGTGACACGCGCGCATTACGGCGAAGCGGTGCCCGAAGCACCGCCGCGTCCCCCACCGGGCCTGCCATCGCAATTGCTCGAGCGCCGTCCGGACGTACAGCAGGCCGAGCAGACGCTGGTGGCCGCCAACGCCGAAATCGGCGTCGCCAAGGCGGCGCTGTTTCCCAACATCTCTCTGACCGGCAGCGATGGCTCGCTGTCCGTTCCGTTCAATCATCTGTTCACAGCGCCCGCCGCGGAGTGGAGTGCGGGCGTCGGCCTGATGCAGCCGCTGCTGAGCGTGCAGTCCAATCTCTACCAGGTGCAGCTGGCCGATGCGCGTAAACGCGAGGCGCTCTACCAATACGAGAAGACTGTGCAGACGGCCTTCCAGGACGTCGCCGACGCACTGGTCGCCTACCAGAAATACGGTGAGTTTGAGCAGCGCGAAACTGAGCAGGTCAGTGCTCTGCGACGCTCGCGGGAAATTGCATTCGCCCGTTATCGAATCGGCTATGCCTCGTACTTCGATGTGATCGACGCCGATCGCGATCTTTTCACAGCCGAGCTGCTGTTGGCCCAGGCCTACGGCAACAACCTCGGTGCGCTGGTGCACCTGTACTCGGCGCTCGGAGGCGGATGGCAGCAGCAGCCCGCGACTCTTCCCGCGCCGACAGAGGCAACGGCGCCGGTACTCGTGAATCCAGCAGCGCCCGCCCCACCGGCGACGCAGGCGGTCCCCGCGACTCCTTGATCCCGTGGGACGCTTACGCGCGCGCCGCGCGTGTTTATTTCGCCGCCGCCCGCGAGGCTATATAAGTCACGTCTGACTTCTGCGCGTACAACAGCTCGGTAAATTGCTGCTTTGACAATGGCTTGTTGAAATAGAATCCCTGACACTCAATACAGGCGTGCTCGCGCAGGAAGTCGGCCTGATCTTTGGTCTCTACGCCCTGTGCCACGACGGTCAGGCTAAGGCTCTTTCCCATCGCGATGATGGCTGCGGTCACATCTCCGTCCTGTCCAGGCGTTGCCACTTCGCGAATGAATGAGCGATCGATCTTGATCGTATCGAGTGGGAATGGCTGCAAAGAGGCCAGCGAGGAATAGCCCGCGCCGAAATTATCGATGGCGATGCGCACGCCCAGAGCCTTGAGCCCGGCCAGTATCTGCAGCGTCTTGCCGATGTCATGGATCAGCAGGCTCTCATGAATCTCCAGCTCGAGCAGCTCCGGGTGCATGCCCGTGGAAGCCAGTATCGCGGCAATGTCGCGCAACAGGTGCTCATCGTAAAACTGGCGCGTCGTCAGGTTCACGGCGATGTTAAGTCGGGGTAATCCCTGCCTTTGCCACGCCACGCTTTGCTGGCAGGCGCTCTGCAGCACCCACTTGCCGATGGGCACGATCAGACCGGTATCTTCGGCCACCGATATGAACTGCATGGGCGGCACGATGCCCAACTCCGGGTGCCGCCAGCGCAGCAGTGCCTCGGCGCCCGTTATGCGGTCATTGCGCAGGTCGCGCTTGGCCTGGTAGTAAAGCTCGAACTCGTTGCGCTCCAGCGCGTGCCTGAGGTTCGACTCCATAGTCAGGCGCTCGAGCGAGTTGGCGTTGAGTCTGGCGCAATAGAATCGAAAATTGTTCTTGCCGGCCTCTTTGGCGTGATACATCGCGATGTCGGCGTTCTTCATCAGCGTGCGCTCATCGCGGCCGTCCAGCGGATAGGTGCTGATGCCGATGCTCGCGGTCACAGTGAACTCCTGACCCAGCAACACAAACGGCTTGGCGAGCACCGACACGATCTTCTGCGCGACCGTGGCAGCATATTTCTCTTCTCTCAGCTCGGTCAGCAGCAGCACGAACTCATCCCCGCCCAGGCGGGCGATCGTGTCGCTTTCCCGTACGCAACCCGTGAGCCTGTTCGCGACCTCGCTGAGCAACTGGTCGCCGGCTTCGTGACCGATCGTATCGTTGATCAGTTTGAATTGATCCAGATCGATGAATGCTACGGCCAGTTGCTTGTTATAGCGTTGGGCTTCGCGGAGGGCCTGGGTCAGGAGCCTGTTGAAGAGGCTGCGATTGGGCAGTGCCGTGAGACTGTCGTGGTACGCGAGGTGCTCGACGCGCAGCGCATAGGCCAATTTGGCCTCGCTCTCGCGCTGTCTGGCCCGTGAGAGCTGCCAGCTCATGCGTCCCAGCGTCGCGGCCAGCAGAATGATGAACGCGCTGCCCAGCGCTGCTCGCCATAGAAACACTTGCGTGCTGTGGTGCGCGGCGGCCATTTGCTCGTGCTCGGACAAACCTGCGATCACCGCAAGGGGAAACTCGGAGAGCTGCTGTGCGCCGGTGTAGCGCCGCACGCCATCCCAGCTGTTGACGGATACCGAGACCGCGGCATCAACCTGATTGCTGCCAGGTACGGTTTTCGAATAATCAACTCTGTCACCCGCGGTCACGATGTCGCCCGTGCGTCGCGCGCGAAAGATGCCGTCGGTTCCCAGCAGCCCCAGTACGCCGTTGTTGCCCAGTATCGCGGCGTCGTAACTGCTCACGAAATAGTTGGCGTCGACCTCGAGCAGCACGGCGCCCGCCAGGGAGCCATCGGCTGCGTTGAGCGCACGGCCGAACTGCAGTGTCCATTCATGCGGCGCGGCGCCCTGGCGCGGCCGATTGATCCAAAGTGCACCGTTGCGCGCCCCCTGCAGCACTGCGGGCTCAGCCGCGCTGGACGCCGCGATCGCTCGCGTGCTGGCGACGATCTTACCGTCCCGGTTCATGATGCTGATCACGAACAGCAGGTCCGATGGCAGCATCGTCCTGCTCTTTAACTCAGACAGGGCCGTCTCGGCTGCGTTGGGCCCACTGCCCCTGGTTTCGTATTCGAACTTGACGAGCTTGAGCGTCTGATCGATCTGACTCAATGCTCGTACGGTCTGCGCCTCGTAGGTGTTGACCACCTCCAGAGCGGTGGCGACCGAGGCGCGCGTTGCATTGTTGCGCTCTACTCTGATCAGGTTGAAGGTCGCACTCCAGATCACAGCCAGCAGCAGTACGGCGATGAACGGGAACAGAACGTACGGCTCGGTGAACCTCGTGATCCAGGCTCGCGGTCCCGTGGTTGGAGGCACCGCCAGGGCACGCCGGCGGGCCGTTTCGTCTGAAGGGATTTTCGTCACGCCGGTCATCAGATTGTCCGTGCGGCGCAAGCGCCGCGCAGATGAGTGGCTGCTCTCAGCCCCATTCGCAGATACTGAAGGCGATCGGCCGGTCCGTCGCGCGTAACGCGTCTGACATAGTCTCGTAGGCTGCACGAGCCTCGAGTGACTCGCTGTGACACCGGTCTTATTTCAGGTAATCCCCGCCCAAACTGTGAACGTAGTCCGCCAGCGCCATCGGATTCCTGCGAGATATAATGGGAGAATTATGGCTACCGGCTGGGCAAAAGAAGGCGCGGTTCAGGAACAGATCGACGCCACGGTCAAGGATGGCATTCGGCGTGCGAAGAGCCATTTACCTGAAGGTCCCGGGCTGACTCACTGCGCCGGGTGCGGCGCGCAGATTGCAGCCGCACGCAGAGCGGCGATCCCGGGTGCGCGCCTGTGTCTGGACTGCCAGGACGCCCGGGATCGGGAAATCGCTACCTTCAGCGGCTACAACAGGCGCGGGAGCAAAGACAGTCAACTGCGGTGAGCGCGCGGTTTATAACCAAAATAGAGCTCGCTCGGCAGATCCGCGCTTACGTTGCGGCGCAGTTTTACGATGATTCGGGGCTCCCTCCCGAGGGGTGCGCGATCTACTGCCTCGCTGATCCGCGCGATCTGCGTGATGTGCGCTATGTCGGGCGCACGAACGTGCCGAAACGCCGCTTCCTGCAGAATCTGAACACGGCCATGTTGTGGGTACCCGACGAGTTGCCCTACTCGCGCGCCAGATCCCGCTATTTTAGCGCGGGGGCGGGCCCCTCGGCGCGCCCAAAGGCCATCAGCGCGAATTCCTCGAACAGCAGCTGCGCCGCCAGCAGACTGGTGTTCGTGGTCGGATCGTACTGTGGCGCGACTTCCACGACGTCGGCACCGAGCACGCGCAGCCCGGCCAGTGAGCGCAGCAACGCCAGACCCTCGCGCGGTTCGAGCCCGCCGGCTTCAGGCGTACCGGTGCCCGGCGCATAGGCGGGATCGAAACCATCGACATCAACGGAGATATAAATCGGCTCATCGCCGACCACCTTGCGCGCGAGCGCGCCGACGGCTTCCACACCCATGCGCATGAAGTCTTCCATGTAGATGACCGTCATGCCCGAGGCGTGCGAGAACTCCCAGAACATGTTCGATGAGCCTCGAATGCCGATCTGGATCGTGCGCTGCGGATCCAGTGCGCCGTCGAGCACGGCCAGGCGGAATGGTCCGCCATGGTGGAATTTCGAGCCATCGTAGGCGCCCATCGTGTCGCAGTGCGCATCGATATGAACCAGGCCGACCGGCGCACCCTTACCCAGCGCTTTGAGTATCGGGTAGGTAATAGAATGATCGCCGCCGACCGACAGCGGGCGCACGCCCTGGGCCTTCAGGTCGCTGTAGAAGTGCTCAATGTCCTCCAGGGACTGCTCGAGGCTGTAGCGGCTGCGAAAAGGCACATCGCCGATGTCTGCCGCGCGCACGGCGCCTTTGGGTACGCCGCGGAAGGTCGGATGATAGGGTCCGATGCGCTCAATATTGCGCACGGCGCGTGGCCCGAAGCGTGCACCGGAGCGGTTTGATACGCCCAGGTCCATGGGCACGCCAATGAGCGCAATGTCCAGGCCCGCGGCACTGGGCGCCTGCGGCAGATCCAGCAGCGTCGCTACGCCCGAATACGGCAGCGCACGCTTGCCCTCGGGGGATTTGACTTGGCGCGCTGCGGCGATAAGTACCGGGTCATCGGCATCAAAAGCCTCCCGATCGGTGTAACGCGCGCGCAGCTGCTTGAGTTTCGCTTCGTCCATAACGGTATACTAATACCTATGAACCCTACCGATTCACTCACCCGGGCTGATATCGCCAACGAGCTGCATCCCTACGCGGACGCCCGGCTGCACGAGCGCATCGGACCGGTCGTGATCGAGCGTGGCCAGGGCATCTATGTCTACGACACGAACGGCAAGGAGTACATCGAAGGCATGGCTGGCCTTTGGTCGGTTGCCGTGGGCTTCAACGAGCCGCGCCTGGTGCAGGCGGCCGCGGCGCAGATGGCGAAGCTGCCCTACTACCACATGTTCGGGCACAAATCGCACGAGCCAGTAATCCGGCTTGCCGAGAAACTTGTCGCGATGACACCACCGCAGCTCACGCGCGTGTTCTTCACCAACTCGGGCTCCGAGGCGGTCGATACCACGGTGAAGATGGTCTGGTATTTGAACAATGCGCTCGGGCGGCCGAAGAAAAAGAAATTCCTCGCGCGACACAAAGCCTATCACGGCATTACCGTGGCCTCGGGCAGCCTGACCGGGCTGCCGGCCAATCACCGTGATTTCGATCTGCCGGCGATCTCGGTGCGTCACCTGACCTGCCCGCATTTCTACCGCTTCGGCGCCGCTGGCGAGACCGAGGTCCAGTTTACGGCACGACTGCTCTCGGAAGCGGAATCGGTGATTCTCGCGGAAGGGCCCGAGACGGTTGCCGCTTTCATCGGCGAGCCGCTCATGGGCGCCGGCGGCGTGATGCCGCCGCCTCAGGGCTACTGGCAAGGCATTGAGGCGCTGTGCCGCAAGTACGACATCCTGCTGGTGGCCGATGAAGTCATTAACGGCTTTGGCCGGCTCGGCAGCAGCTTCGGCGCGGTGCACTATGGTTTCAAGCCCGACCTCATGGTGGTCTCGAAGCAGATAACCTCGTCTTACGCGCCGCTGGCCGCAGTTTTGTTTACTGAAGCCGTCTATGGCGCGATCGCAGATAACAGCGCGAAGATTGGTACCTTCGGTCACGGCTTTACGACCTCCGGCCACCCATTGGCCATGGCGGTAGCGCTCGAGAACCTCAAGATCATCGAGGAGCGAGATCTCATGGGCCACGCTGCGCGCGTGGGTGCGCTCATGCAAAAGGAATTGCGTAAGCTCGCGTCGCATCCGCTGGTCGGCGAGGTGCGCGGCGAGGGTTTGATTGCCGGCCTCGAACTGGTCGAGGACAAGGCCTCCAAGCGCTCGTTTGACCCGAAATTGAAAGTCGGCCTCAAGGCATTTGATATTGCACAGCGCAATGGTCTGATCGTGCGCGCGATCGGCGATACGGTCGCACTGTGCCCGCCGCTGATCATTACCGAGGCGCAGGTGCAAGAGGTGGTTGCGCGGCTCAAAACTACGCTGGATCAGACGGCCGCCGCGCTCAGCGCCGACGGCAATCTACAGAAGCGCTACGCGTAGGCGGCAAGGTAAGCTCGCGCGCTGATTGGGTCTGTCAGGGCGCAGCTTTCGCTTTCGTCTCCTTCAGACGCCAGGCCTGATCAATCACGTATGAGTGCAGGGCCTGCGCATCGGCCGCCGACAATACGTCGTCGAAGCGGCCCATGCCCTTGCCCTGGTAGGCCCCCCCGAGCACGATGTCACCGAAGAGCGCATGCGTGGCGACGCTCATGTATCGCAGGTCAGGAAAATTCCCGCGAGCCATCAGATGACAGCGCGAGCAGTAGCGATTGAACAGCACTTCGCCGGCCGCGATCTGTGCGGCGTCGGTGGGCCGCGCTGGCGGCTCCGGCAGCGGCGGCTCGCTGTACAGCGCCGGCAATAACGGCGGGGGTCCGCCTACTTTAAGCGCGATGACGCGTGCCTCATTGCCATAGCGATAGTCCGCGGATTGCGGATCCAGCGCCCCACCTGCCGTGACCTGACCGCCACCGTAGCCCGCGACGATCGCAATGTATTGCACGCCATCGACGCGATAGGTAATCGGCGCCGCCATCATTGATGTGCCGAGCGCGATGGTTGCGAGCCGCGCTCCGGTATCGGCCGAGTAGACATTCAGATCGCCGCTCGCATCGCCCTGGAACACGAGGCCACTCGCGGTCGCAAGCGCGCCGCCGTCCCAGCTGGAGGCGGTCTGCGCTTCCCAGACGATGCGGTGTTGCGCCACGCTCCAGGCGCGCAGAAAGCCGCGCGATGCCGTGTTGGTTTTCAAGCCGCTCGCGAGCTGCGCGATCGGCGGCAGCTCGCCGTACAAAGAGCGCATGGCTTTCGGATCCCATTGCTCGGGCGGGAAGGCCGGCGTCGTGAACTGACCCTGGACGAGTCCGGCCCTGCGATGGCTCGATTCCACCAGCACGTTGCCGGCCTCGATCACGGGAATGAACGTCAGGCCTCGCTCAGGGTCGTAAGCCATAGGCTGCCAGCTGTGCGCGCCGGCTTCCGAGGGAAACACCAGCACCGGACGCTGATCGTAGTCGGCGTGCGCATCGGCCATGGGCCTGCCCGTCTTGGGGTCAATGCCGCGCGTCCAGCTGACGAAGGCGAAGTTGTGCGCCGACAGAAGCTCGCCCGTACGGCGGTCGAGCACATAATAGAAGCCGTTCTTCGCCGCCTGCATGAGCACCGAGCGGCGCTGCCCGTCGAGCTGCACATCCGCCAATACGATTTTCTGCGTGCTGTCGTAATCCCATCGATCCCCTGGCGTCGTCTGGTAATACCAGGCCATCGAGCCATCCTCGGCATGAATGGCAATGATCGATGCGGCATAGAGTTGATCACCGCCGTGCAGGCCGCCCAGGCGCATGTCGTAAGGCGCGGCATTCGCGGTGCCGATGTAGATGAGCTTGAGCGCCGGGTCATAGGCCATGCCGTCCCAGACCGTGCCGCCGATTCCGTCGTTCCATTGATGGCGCGGATCCCAGCTCTTTACGGCCGCCTGCAGCTGCGGCTGATCCTGCGGGCCCTCGGCCGGATTGCGCGGCACCGTAAAGAATCGCCACCGCAACGCTCCGCTCTGCCGATCGAAGGCCGCTACATAGCCGCGCACGCCGGCGAAATCAGCCCCGGCGCTGCCGATGATGATCAGATCGCCTGCGAGCAGCGGTGCGCCTGTGATCGTGTAGGGTTTGTGCTGCGTACGCTCAGGCAGCGTATCCACTTTCCAGATCAATTGGCCCGTGCGCGCATCGATCGCATGCAGCCAGCCATCGAGCGCGCCCACATAGAGGCGCCCCTCAAAGGCCACGAGGCCGCGATTGACTGCATCACAACAGGCATATCGCGCCCACTGGCCATCGATATGCGGGTCGTAGGTCCAGAGCTCCCTGCCGCTTGCCGCGTCGAGCGCGTAGACGCGCCCGAAGGTGCTGCTCACATACATCACACCATCGATCACGAGGGGCGTGGACTCCTGCCCGCGCGTGCTGCCGAGGTGATAATCCCAGGCAAAGCCAATCTGGCCCACATTGATCGTATTGATGTCCTTCAACGGCGAATAGTAGGTGCCGTTCGCATCACGGCCCGCTGTCAGCCATTGATCCGGTTCTGCGGCCGCGAGCCGCTCGGCAGTGACATTGGCCGCCTTCGCCGGCGTCTGCTGGGCCGCCGTCGGCATGGGAGTCTTGGGTTGGCAGGCGCACAGCGCAGCCGTTATCGCGGCCATCAGCACCCAGGCGCACGTGCCTAATCCTCGTTTTGCCATCGCGTTTTCCTCAACGTATCAGCGGCTCGATGAGTTGCGCATCGTTGTTCTTCGGACTGTTGACTCTTGAGCTGACGGGCCATGCCGCCATCGAGTCGGAAGGATAAGGCTTCAGCGCTGATTGCGCTTGATCTATAGGGCCGGTGAGCCACGTATCGATATCCTGGCTCTGCAGGATAGCGGGCATGCGCTGCTTGGCGTTGTGGATCTCGGCCAGCAATGGATTGGGTGGCATCGTGATGATCGTGCAGCTCTGGATCACGTTGCCATCATCGGCGCGCGATGACTCCCAGAGGCCGGCCAAACCGAATACCGGCTGATCGGCGCAGGTGATATAGAAAGGCGTCTTGCTGCCATCCTCATTGACATGCCACTCGTAGAATCCGGTGGCCGGCAGAAGGCAGCGCTGGCCTCGGGCCCACGGGCCGCGCCAGCTGGGACTGGCCGCCAATTTCTCGATTGCGGCGTTGATCGTCGAGTAGCGGGGCGGTACGCCCCGGGCGAAGAAGGGCACGAGGCCCCAGCGCAACGTGATACCCTCGCGCTCGCCATCGCGCATGCGCACGACCGGTACGGGCTGCGAGGGCGCAACGTTATATGAGCGCAGGAATTGCCAGCCGATCCTGTGCACCCGGAAGATGCGCTCGGCCTCTGCCTCCTCCGGTGTGACGTAGCGCCCGCACATGGTCTGCCTTCGATTGTAGCTCCGGCCACGGTACTGTATAGATATACAGTACAGCTTGCGAGACCATCCCGCAATGTCCACTCGCGCATTTCGCTGTCCGGTCTGCGGCGGCGGGCTCTTCCGCTCCGTTGTCGTGCCCCGGGCGGATGGATCGCAATACCTGACCTGTTTCTATGAATGCGCCGGCTGCAGCGTCATGTTCATCGATCCGAGCGCCTTCAACGCCAATGAGCCCGGGCCGCCCACTAGCGCGGGGGTCAAGCTGCCGCCGGCGTCGCCATCGATGTCGCTCGAGAACTATGGCAAGCGCGCGCGCGACTAATCCTCATGCTGGTGATTGGCCAGATTGGCCTCGCGCAGATCCAGGTCGCGCTCGAGCCGGCGCCGACCTTCATCTTTTAACGTGCCCCGACGATAGAGTTCATTGACGCGGGCTCGTTCGGCTGCGATCAGGAGAGCCTCGATTTGATCAGCCAGCGCCGTTGTACGCTCAGGATTGGATTGCTGGGGCACGTGCTCAAAGTGCTTCAGACGCTCCTGCAGTTCTGATCGAAGGGGTTGGACAATCTCATCAGGCAGGTCTCGCTCGGCGGCAAGCGCGCTCAGACGCTCGATCGCCGCCTCAATGCCCTGCAAGCGCGCGGCGAGCTCCTCTGCCCTATCGGCTTGCAGCTCGCGCCTGCCGGCATTGGCCAGGCCGAGTACCCGGATGATCGCCGGCAGCATCAGGCCCTGGCCCACGAGCGTGACCAGGATGACCGCAAACGTCAGAAAGAGAATCAGATCCCGATCCGGGAATGGCTGACCATCATCCAGCGCGAACGGGATCGCGAGGGCCGCGGCCAGAGATACGATCCCGCGCACGCCAGTGGAGCCGAGCACCACGGGCCACTGCCAGGGCGGCGATGGGTCCTTGCGCGCAATCGCGGGCACCAGCCAGCGCGGCAGGTAAACCGCGGGGAAAATCCATACAAAGCGCGCCACGATCACGACCGCGCAAACGACGATGGCCGAGCTCGCCAGAACGGATCTCGAATAGTGGCCACCCAAGCCCGTGGCCAGGGTGCGCGCCTGCAGCCCGGTCAGGAGGAACACGATGCCCTCCACCATGTACACGAGCACATCCCAGAAAAAGATGCCTTGCAGCCGCGTCGTTGCGCTGATGATGTTCGGACCGTTCCAGCTCACATACAGTCCGGTAACGACCGTGGCCAGAACGCCCGAGCCGCCCAGATGTTCCGGCGGCCAATAGGCCACGAAGGGCGTCAGCAGCGAGAGCACGATCTCAATTTGCGCGTCGGCGACCCAGCGACGCAGGCGCAGCGTCAGCCAGCCGATCGCAAGACCCCATAGCAGCTCCGCGCCGATGATGAGCACAAACAGGCCGGCGGCCTTATGCAATGAAAATGCCCCCGCGCTCACGGCCACTATCGCGAATCGATAGAGGATGAGTGCTGTCGCATCATTGGCCAGTCCCTCGCCTTCCAGAATGACTAGGATCCGCCGCGGCAGCCCCAATCTGCGCGCCACCGACAAGGGCGCCACGGCATCCGGCGGCGATACGATCGCGCCCAGGACGAATCCGACCGGCCATGAAAAACCCAGCAGCCAATGCGTTGCGGCCGCGGCCGCGACCGTCGTGAAGACTACGCAACCGATCGCCAGTAATGAAATCGGCCGCAAATTGAAGCGAAACTCCTTCCAGCTCATCGCGACCGCGGAGGAGTAGATCAGCGGCGGCAACACCAGCAACAGCACGAGCTCTGGAGCGAGTCGTATGATCGGCAGGCCTGGAATGAGCGCGAGCGCCACACCGGTCAGCACCAGCAGAATGGCTGGCGGAATCCGCGAGCGTCTTGAGGCAATGCCGACCGCAACCAGTGCGATCAGCAGGAACAGCAGGATCTCGATTTCGCGCGTGATCACAAGTGAGCCGTCCTACCGGGTCGCAACGATGAATAGCCTTGGGAAGGGCAGCAGCACGGTACCGTCCGCCAGCGCAGGATAGGCGTCACGTATCGCAGCCGTGTAGCGCTCGAGATAGGCCGCTCGCTCCTGCTCATCGAGCGGCTCGAGAAATGGCCGCAGCCCGCTGCCCTTGAACCACTCGACTACGGCGGCCGCTCCACCGGCGACCGGATGATGATAAATCGTGCGCCACACATCCACCCTGCCGCAACAGGCTCGCAATAGCCCGTAATACCAGTCGGCACTGGCCATAGGGGCGCGTAGTGTCGCGGCGGCGGCGAGCTTGCCGGCCCATGGCCCATCTGCTGCAATCTCGCGCATGAGTCGGTGTGCCGGCTCATCAAGGTTGTCCGGCATCTGCACGGCGAGACTGCCGCCTGGAGTGAGTTTCATCACCAGCGCTGGCAACGCGGCGTCATGCCGAGCTACCCACTGCAGGACCGCGTTGGCGAGGATCACATCGAACGGCCCCGGGTCATTCCAGGATTCGATGTCGATGAGCTCGAATCGAACACGGGGCAGGCGCTTGCGTGCCGTCTCGATCATATCGGCCGAGCTGTCCAGACCAGCCACAATGGCTTCGGGAAAGCGCGCGGCCAGCAGTTCGGTCGAATTGCCGGGGCCGCAGCCGACGTCCACCGCGCGGCGCGCCTGGACCTGCGGCACCTGTGCGAGTAAATCGCGCGCCGGCCGCGTGCGCTCATTTTCGAAGGCCACATATTGTCTGGCAGACCAACTCATTCCACGCCTCGCATTGCCGGAACGAACGAGATAACCTTGAGCGGATAACTATAAGATGATCGGGGCGATTCAACATGAATGGAATGGCGTGACCGAACGCGGCCTTCGCTGGCCCGGCTACTACACGGTCGTGCTGCTGCTGAGCGCGGCAGTATTCATTTCCTATATCGATCGCACCAACATCTCGGTCGCGGCGATAGCCATGCAGGCACAGTTCGGCTGGAACGAGACCCAGAAAGGCCTCGTGCTGTCGTCGTTTTTCATCGGTTATCTGCCATTGATGATCGTGAGCGGCACGCTGGCCAATCGCTACGGCGGCAGAATCGTACTGGGTCTGGCGGTCATCTGGTGGTCGCTCTTCACGGCGCTGACTCCGCCGGCGGCGCTGATCTCGCTGCCGGCGCTGCTGTGCGCGCGCATTGCGCTGGGTCTGGGCGAGGCGGCCGTCTATCCGTCCGCTTTCAATCTGATCGGGCGCTGGGTGCCGACCCTGAATCGCTCGCGCGCGTGCGCGCTGATGACCAGCGGCGGTGCCTTGGGCACCGTAATCGCGCTCCCCGCGTCCGGCTGGCTCGTACATGCCTACGGCTGGCCGATGCCGTTTTACGCCTTTGGCGTGGTCGGTCTGCTCTGGGCCGCGTTCTGGTTCGCGCGTGTGCGCGGCGGCTCTGCCGTTGACGGCGACTTTGCCGTTGAGGGTGACTCTGCCGGTAAGGGTG
>JBEKUL010000026.1:0-71620 GCA_049515055.1 Steroidobacteraceae bacterium
CGGCGCCGAAATAGTTGTTGTTCTGAAATGCAAGCAGGCAGGCCGCGCGTGCGCGCTCGCGAATCAGCCATTGCTGCCAAGCAAAGAGCAGCGCGCCGACTGCGAGCCCGCATTCGTAGGGCAGCTCGAAATGCAGCGAGCGGCCCACGAGCCATAGCGCGAGCAAAACCATCAGCTGCATCGCGCCAATCATGATCCGATCCATGTCGCCGAACAGAATCGCGCTCGAGTGCACGCCGATGCGCAGATCATCGTCGCGATCGACCATGGCGTACTGCGTGTCGTACACGCCCGCCCAGAGCACCGTTGCAATCAATAGCAGCCAGCCTGTGCGCGGCACAGTGCCCAACGTCGCCGCAAACGCCAGCGGCACGCCCCAGCCGAAACACAATCCCAGATACAGTTGCGGCATGGCAAACAGGCGCTTGAGCAACGGATAGGTGAGCGCAAGTGCCGCGCCCACGAACGCGAGCTGCACGCTGAAGGCGTTGAGCGAGAGCGCCAGGCACAGCGCCAGCCCCAGCAATACGCCCAACGCCGCGAGCGCCTCGTACGGGGAGATCGTGCGCGCAGCCAGCGGCCGAGCGCGTGTGCGCTGCACGTGCGGATCGATGTTGCGGTCAGCCAGATCATTCGCGATGCAGCCGGCGCTGCGCATGACGATGGTGCCCAGCACGAATATGGCCAGCAGCCGGCGCTGCGGGTGACCGTCGGCGGCGATCCACACGGCCCAGAGCGTGGGCCACAGCAGCAACCAGATGCCGATCGGGCGGTCCAGGCGCACCAGCCTCGCCAGCAAGAGCGCGCGTCGCAGCAAGCGCGCCCGGCGCCCCACTGCCTCGGCACGTCGCCATGCCGTCTCAGCCGATGCGGCCATACTGTTCGCGCTCACCGATCCAGCGCCGGCGCAGCGCAGCCACGCGATCCGGCGCGCTCGCCAGCAGCAGCGCGGCAGCGCCGCGCACCTCTTCGAGCAGATCGGCGTCGCGCGACAGATCGGCGACGCGCAATTGCGCGAGTCCGGTCTGGCGCCGGCCGAGCAATTCCCCGGGCCCGCGCAACTGCAGATCGCGGCGCGCGATGTGAAAGCCGTCATCGCTTTCACGGATGGCGGCCAGGCGCGAGCGCGCCAACGGCGAGAGCGGCTCGCGGTACAGCAATACGCAGCTGCTCTCGTGCACGCCGCGACCGACGCGGCCGCGCAACTGATGCAGTTGCGCGAGCCCCATGCGCTCGGCGTTCTCGATGACCATGAGGCTCGCGTTGGGCACGTCGACACCGACCTCGATCACGGTCGTGGCCACGAGCAGTTGCGTCTGACCGCCAACAAAGCGCTGCATGATCTGTTCTTTGATTCTCGCCGGCATGCGCCCGTGCAATAGCGCAACCTGCCGCGACGGCAATGCCTCGGCCAGAGCCTCGGCAGTCTGCTCGGCCGCCTGGCAATTGAGCTCTTCAGACTCCTCGATCAGTGGACAGACCCAAAACGCCTGCCGGCCGCTGGCACAGGCCCGATCGATGCGCTCGAGCACTTGTGCGCGCTTGCGCTCGCGCACCACCACCGTGCGCACCGGGGTGCGGCCCGGCGGCAGCTCATCGACGATCGAGATATCGAGGTCGGCATACAGCGTCATGGCCAAGGTGCGCGGAATCGGCGTCGCGCTCATGATCAATTGATGCGGTATGCGCGCTTCGAGCCCTGCGCCCTTGGCGGTGAGCTGCAGGCGCTGCTGCACGCCGAAGCGATGCTGCTCGTCGATGATAGCCAGCGCCAGATTCGCGAAGCGCACGGCTCCCTGAAACAGGGCATGCGTGCCCACGCACAGGCGCGCCTGCCCGCTGGCTGCTGCCGCCAGCGCAGCGCGTCGTGCGCGCGCGCTCTGCGAGCCGGTCAGTAGGCTCACCGGGATGCCGAGCGGCTCGAACCAGCGCGCGAGCGAGCGCGCATGCTGCTCGGCCAACAGCTCGGTCGGGGCCATGAACGCGGCCTGCGCACCGCTGCCGATTGCGCGTGCCGCGGCCGCGGCGGCGATTACGGTCTTGCCGCAGCCCACATCGCCCTGCACCAGTCGCGCCATGGGTGAGTTCTGGCACAGGTCGCGATCGATTTCGCCGAGCACGCGCTGCTGCGCGGCCGTGAGGCGGAACGGCAATGCGGCAAGCAATCGCGGCTCGAGCGCGGCAGCGTCCAGTAAGCAGCGCGCCTGCTCGCGGCGCGAGTTGCGACGCAGCTCCATCAGCGCGAGCTGATGGGCCAGCAATTCCTCGAATGCCAGCCGGCGCTGTGCCGGATGGCGTCCCGCCGCCAGCTCGCTGAGCTGCGTACCCAACGGGGGCCGATGCATGGTCTCGAGCGCGGCCCTCAGGCAGGGCAGCTGCAAGCGCTCGAGCACGCTGGCGGGCAGCAGCTCGACGACGCCGTCGTGTTCGAGCTCTCGCAGCGCCCGATCAACCAGCATGCGCAAGCGGCCTTGGGTGAGGCCCTCGGTGCTGGGGTAAACCGGCGTGAGCGTCTGCGGCAAGGGTTCGTCGAGCGCCGCGATATGCCGATATTCGGGATGTACGAGCTCCAGGCCGAACGGACCGCGTCGCAACTCGCCATGGCAACGCAGCCGCGCGCCGCGGGCGAATGCGAGGCGTTGCGCATTGGAAAAATAAAAGAAACGCAGCGTCAAGGAGCCCGAGCCGTCGGCCAGCCTCACCAGCAACATGCGCCGCCGACGCACGACAATCTCGGCGAGCATCACCTCGCCTTCGATCACCGCGTGCATGCCCTCCTGCAGTGCGCCGATCGGCTGCACGTGGGTGCGATCCTCGTAGCGCAATGGCAGCAGGAACAGAATGTCGCCGGGCTGCTCGACGCCGAGGCGCGCGAGGCGCTCGCGCAGCGCTCCGGAGGCGGCGCCCCGTCTGGCGGCAGGTGCCGGCGCAGCGCGCGCGGGCGCGAGCGCGCGCATCAGGCGAGACTGAGCACGCACTCCATCTCGACTCTGGCGCCGCGCGGCAGTGCCGCGACCCCTACCGCTGCGCGCGCCGGAAACGGTTCGCTGAAATAGGTCGCCATGATCTCGTTGAGTCTGGGGAAATTCGCCATGTCGGTGAGGAACACGGTGACTTTTACGACATCGGCGAGCGAGCCGCCTGCGGCCTGTGCGATCGCCTTGAGGTTCTCGAACACGCGGCGGATCTCCGCCTCGATGTCGCCGCTGATGAGCTGTCCGCTGCCAGGGTCGAGCGGAATCTGACCCGATATATAGACGATGTCGCCGACACGCACGGCCTGTGAATAAGTGCCGATCGCTTTGGGCGCGGCGGCGGTCTGGATGACTTGTCGCTGCAAGTTGCTGTGCTCCCTTCGTTATGGCGCCGGTGCTTGCTCGGTGCGGTCGTCCTCGAGCGCGTCCTGGCGCTCACGACGGCGCGCATTGCCGGGCAATGAGCGCTCGACCCGCAGCACGTCGGGCATGCGCCGCACGACGCGCATAATGCCGGCCAGTTGCGCACGATCCGCGACCTCGACCACGAACACGATGACCGAGGTTTCCGCATCGCGCTGCTCGATCGAGACGTGGCTGACGTTGGTCTGCGTGCCGGCGATGGCGGCCGACAAGGCTGCCAGCACGCCCATGCGGTTCAGGGTGACGATGCGGATTTCGGCGAGGAACATGCGGCCGGGCTTGTGCTGCCAGCTCACCGAGAGCCATTTGTCCGGGTGCTTGCGGTAATCCTCGACATTGGCGCAGGCCTCGCGGTGAATCACGATGCCGCGACCCGTGCTCATGAATGCGAAGATCGGATCGTTGGGGACCGGGTAGCAGCAATGCGCATAGCTGACCAACAGCCCCTCGGTGCCTGCGACCGCCAGCGGGGAGCCGCTGCCGTCGGCCGCATCAAATTGCTCGCCCGGTAGCAGCCGCCGGGCCACCAGTGGCGCGAGGCGCTCCCCGAGCCCCACCTTTTCATACAGGTCATCCGCGTCCTTGAGGCCAAATTCGGCTACCGCCGATTCAAAGGCCTGCGGTTTGACCGCATCGAGCTCGAGCTTGAACTCAGCCAGCGCCTGCGAGAGCAGGCGCCGTCCCAGCTCCACCGCCTCGCTGCGATGCAGGCTCTTCAGGTAATGACGCACGGCCGAGCGCGCCTTGGCGGTCGCGACGAAATTGACCCACGAGGGATTCGGGCTCGCCCCCTTGGCGGTGATGATTTGCACGGTCTGGCCATTGCGCAGCACCGTACGCAGTGGCGTGAGCCGGCGATCGATCTTGGCCGCGACGCAGCGATTGCCGATATCGGTATGCACCGCGTAGGCGAAGTCCACGACGGTGGCGCCGCGCGGCAGTCGCAAGATCTCCCCGCGCGGAGTGAATACGTAGACCTTGTCGGGAAACAGGTCGACTTTGACACTCTCGATGAACTCCCCGGGGTTGCCGCCGACTTCCAGGTCCACGAGGTTGGAGAGCCACTTGCGCGCGCGCTCCTGCTGCGCCGAGCCCTCGCGGTCATCCTGCTTGTACTTCCAGTGTGCCGCGATACCCGATTCGGCGATCTGATCCATGTCCCTGGTGCGGATCTGCACCTCGATCGGAACGCCGTTGGGACCAAACAGGCTCGTGTGCAGCGATTGGTAGCCGTTCACGCGCGGAATCGCGACGTAATCCTTGAAGCGGCCTGGCATGGGTTTGTAGACGCTGTGCACGATACCGAGCGCGCGATACACGGTGTCGACCGAGTCAACGATGATGCGCAGCCCGTACACGTCAACGATCTCGGCCAGGGTGGTGCGCTTGCGCAGCATCTTGCGATAGATGCTGTACAGATGCTTCTCGCGCGATTCCACCTCGCCGGCGACGGCCGCCTTCTCGAGCGCGCTCTCCAGCTGCTGGCGGATCTTGGTCAGAAATTCCTTCTGATTGCCGCGCGCGCGCTTCAGGGCCCGTTCGATCACGCGGTAGCGTTGTGGATACAGCGTGCGGAAACCCAGGTCCTCGAGCTCGAGTTTCATCGCGTACAGGCCCAGCCGCTCGGCAACCGGGGCGTAGATGTCGAGCGTCTCGCGCGCGATCTGGCGGCGCTTGGCCGGTGCCAGGGACTCGATGGTGCGCAGGTTGTGCGTGCGATCGGCGAGCTTGACCAGAATCACGCGCAGATCGCGCACCATCGCCAGCAGCATCTTGCGGAAGTTCTCCGCCTGAGCTTCCTCGCGGTTCTTGAAGCGGATCTGGTCGAGCTTGGTCACGCCGTCGACGATCTCGGCCACGTCGTGGCCGAAGCGCTGCTCGATATCCGACTTCGCGATCGGCGTGTCCTCGATCACGTCGTGCAGGATCGCGCCGACGATCGTGTCGGCATCCAGATGCAGATCGGCGAGGATTACGGCTGCCGCCACCGGGTGCGTGATGTACGGCTCGCCGGAGACGCGCGTCTGCCCCTGGTGGGCGGCGGCGCCAAATTCAGCCGCGGTGCGTATGCGCTCGACCTGCTCGGGCGGCAGGTAGGTCGCGACCTTGGCTAGCAGCTCCTTGACACCCGGAGTACCGCGCTTCGCGCCGGGCAGCAACCCCAAGAGCGAAGACGCATAGTCCACAGCCGCCTCGTGTGCTGAACCTCGGCTTCGATCAGAGCTCGCGTTCGATCAAGCCGAACTGAGGGGCGCGGAAGCTCGCTTCGTGCTCGGGCTCGCTCACCAGGGCGTCCTGGCGCGGCTCAGGCTCGCGCAACATCTCGGGCGTGATGTTGCCGGCCGCGATCTCGCGCAGCGCCAGTACGGTCGGTTTGTCGTTCTCGATCGGCACGGTCGCCTCGGCGCCATTGGCCAGCCGCCGGGCACGCTGGCTTGCCAGCAAAACGAGCTGGAACAGATTGTCGACGTTCTTGAGGCAGTCTTCGACGGTCACTCGGGCCATAGCGGTAAATATCCATAAAATACCGGGGATTGGCGCGCAGTGTACTGCATCGGCCTCGCAGCGCGCCAGCGCCGCGGCGCCGCCCTGATGCGTTCACGGCAGCAGGGTCTTGATCAGGCTCTGGATCTGCGCTCGGTGCGTGCGCAGCGGTGCCCCAGCCCCGTCCAGGATCGCTCCGAGCTCGCTCGCCGCGCGCTCGAACTGATCGTTCACGACCACGTATTCGAACTCATCGTAATGCGATATGTCGGTCGCGGCGTCCGCGAGCCGACGCGCAATGGTTGCGGCATTGTCGGTGCGGCGCTCGCGCAGCCGCTGCTCCAGCGTCGCGCGCGACGGCGGCAGAATGAAAATGCTGGTGCAATCAGGCCGGGCGCCTCGCACCTGGCGCGCGCCCTGCCAGTCGATCTCCAGCAGTACGTCCTTGCCGGCTGCCAGCTTGTCTTCGATCTGTGTCCGGCCCGTGCCGTATTCATTGCCGAATACGGTCGCGTGTTCGAGGAAGGCCCCCTCGTCGACAAGTTGCCCGAAGCGCTCCCGGGTGACGAAATGATAGTCCCGCCCCTCGAGCTCCAGCGCTCGCGGCTTGCGGGTCGTGTGCGAGACCGACACCAGCAGATTCGGCCGCGTCGCCAGCAGCGAGCGCACCAGGCTGGTCTTGCCGGCACCCGACGGCGCGGAAATGACGAATAGTTTTCCCACTCAATCAGTTCACGGCTATTCGATGTTCTGCACCTGCTCGCGCATCTGCTCAATGAGCACCTTCATCTCCACCGCCGCGCGGGTGGTCTCCAGATCCTGCGATTTGGAGGACAGCGTATTGGCCTCGCGGTTGAATTCCTGCAACAGGAAATCCAGCCGGCGACCGGCCGGCTCCGCGCCGCCGAGCGTGCGACGCGCCTCTTCGATGTGGCCGCTCAGACGGTCGAGCTCCTCGCTGACATCAAAGCGCTGCAGCATCAGCAGGATCTCCTGCTCGATGCGATCCTGATCCACCTGCGCACCCAGCTCGCGCAAGCGCTCCAGAAAACGCTCGCGCGTCTGCGTTTGTGCTGCCGGCAGGCGCTCGCGCACGGCCGCGACCAGCGCGTGCAGCATGGCGCAGCGCTGCTCGAGCAACTGCGCGAGCCGCGCGCCTTCGCGCGTGCGGGCGAGCGCGAGCTCATCGAGCGCAGCGGCGAACAGTTCGCGCACGGCCAGCAGCAGGCCCTCGGCGTCCGTGCTGTCCTCGCGCACGATACCGGGCCAGCGCAACAGCTCAATCAGATCAATCTGCGCGCGCCCGGGCAGCGCTGCCTCGAGCTCCTGCAGTCGTGCCAACAGGCGAGCGAGTGCGGCTTGATCGATGTCGAGACTTGCGGCCGCATTGGACTGCGCGCGCTGCTGCAAAGTGCAGTCGACTTTGCCGCGTTTGAGCTCGCGCGCGAGCGCCTGGCGCAATTCGGGCTCGAGCGCGCGGCAGCTGTCGGGCAGCCGCAGCGTCGCATCGAGGAAGCGGTGATTGACGCTGCGCAGCTCGCAGACGAGGGCGCCGAAGGGGCCGGAGCGCTCGCGCCGCGCAAATCCCGTCATGCTTGCGATCATGGGACGGTCGATGGTGTATAAAGCGCGGCGAAGTCTAGCCGAAAGCCCCGGAGCTCGCTTGCGCGTCGAACATGCTGAATTGAGCCTCCAGGGCACTCGCGACAGCAATCAGGATCGCATTGCCGTGGCGATGTCCGAGCAGGCGACCTTATTGATCGCCTGCGATGGCATGGGTGGACACGCCGATGGCGAAGCGGCGGCTGAGATTGCGCAGCGCAGCGTCACCGAGCGCTTCCTGCAGACACCGTTGCCGCTGCTCGATCCACTGGGATTTCTGCACCTCGCGATCGGAGTTGCCCACGAAGGGGTCGTAGCCTATGGGGCGCGCATACCGCTCGAATTGCGTCCGCGTGCGACCTGCGCGGTATGCATCGTGCAGCAGTCCTCGGCGTATTGGGCGCACGTGGGCGACAGCCGGATCTATCTGCTGCGTGCCGGAAGGGTGCAGCAGCGCACTCGCGATCACAGTCACGTCGAGCTGCTGGTGCGCGAAGGGGTCATCAGTGCGGGGCAGGTACAGCATCACCCGATGCGCAACTTCGTCGAATCCTGCCTCGGCGGAGAATCGATGCTGCCGGAGATGGGTATCAGCACACGCCTTGCGCTGCTGGCCGGCGACGTGCTGCTGCTTTGTACCGATGGTTTCTGGGCCAATCTGGATGATGCGGTGATTGCGAGCGCGTTCGTGACAATGGGCTTGTCGCTGCGCGATACGCTGGCGGCGCTCGCGACCCAGGCGCTGCTCAACGCCGGCGGCGCGGGCGACAATACCTCAGCCATCGCGCTGCGCTTCCTCGATTAGGAGAGATCCGCTGGACAAAATTTTGCGCCACAACGGCCGCGCCGCCGACGCCCTGCGCCCGGTGCGCTTCACGCGCCACTACACGAGCCACGCCGAGGGCTCCGTCTTGGTCGAGTACGGCGAGACGCGCGTGCTGTGCACGGCGAGTGTCGAGGAGGGTGTGCCGGCGTTCCTGCGCGGCAAGTCACAGGGTTGGGTCACGGCTGAATACGGCATGCTGCCGCGGGCTACCCACACGCGCAGCCCACGCGAGGCCGCGCGCGGCAAGCAGAGCGGGCGCTCGCAGGAGATCCAGCGCCTGATCGGGCGCTCGCTGCGCGCTGCGGTCGATCTGGCCGCGCTCGGTGAGCGCACGGTGACCATCGATTGCGACGTTTTGCAGGCCGACGGCGGCACGCGCACCGCCTCGGTGACCGGCGCCTACGTGGCGCTGGCCGAGGCCTGCGAGACCTTGCGCAGCCGCCGGCTGCTGAGCGCTACTGCATTGCACGGCCAGGTCGCGGCCGTATCGGTCGGCATCGTGCGCGGGATGCCGATGCTGGACCTCGATTATGCCGAGGACTCCGAAGCCGAGACCGACATGAACGTGGTGATGAATAACGGCGGGGCATTCATCGAGGTTCAAGGCACGGCCGAAGGGCATGCCTTCAGGCGCCATGAGCTCGATGCGCTGCTCAACCTGGCCGCGGCAGGCATCGGCGAGCTGTGCGCGCTGCAGGCTCAGGCGCTCGGTGTCTGATTCCCCGCGCGCGCTGTCCGGCGCGCTCGCCAGACGGGTCGTGCTCGCAAGCGCGAACCCCGGCAAGCAGCGCGAATTCGCCGAGCTGCTCGGTACGCTCGGCATCGAGCTGATTCTGCAGAGCGCGCTTGGCATTGCCAGCGTGCTCGAGAGCGGCAGCACCTATGAGGCCAACGCCTTGCTCAAGGCGCGGCACGCCGCGGCGCTGAGCGGCCTGCCGGCGCTCGCGGATGATTCGGGCCTCGAGGTCGATGCGCTCGGCGGTGAGCCCGGCGTGCATTCGGCGCGCTATGCGGGCGAGGGCGCGAGCGAGCAGGACAACAATGCGCGACTGCTCGCACAGCTGCGCTCGCTGCCCAACGCGCCGCGTACGGCGCGCTATCGCTGCGTGCTCGCATTCGTGCGCAGCGCCGATGAGCCGGCGCCTGTGCTCGCGCACGGCAGCTGGTCGGGCTCGATCGCACTGACGCCGCGCGGTGAGGGGGGCTTCGGCTACGATCCTCTCTTTATTCCCGACAGGCCGTTCATGGCCGAGCGCGAGCCTGACAGCGCCGCACAAATGCCGCTGGCGCTCAAGAACCGACTGAGCCATCGGGCCATGGCCCTGCACGAGCTCATGCGGCAGCTTCGGTGAGGCGATGAGCCCGGGGGCGAGTCTGCCGCCATTGGCGCTGTATGTGCACTTTCCCTGGTGCGTGCGCAAGTGCCCCTATTGCGACTTCAACTCGCACAGCCTGCGCGGGCAGCTGCCCGAGGCGGACTATATTCAGGCGCTGCGAGCCGACCTGGCCGCGCAGCTCGCGCCGGACGGGGTGCAGCAGGGACGCGAGATCTGCAGCATTTTCTTCGGCGGGGGCACGCCGAGCCTGTTCTCGCCGGCATCGCTCGCGGGCCTGCTCGAGGGACTGCGCATGCAATTGCCGATCGCCGCGAGCGTGGAGGTCACGCTCGAGGCCAATCCCGGCACGATCGAACGCGGTCGGTTCGCCGACTACCGGGCTGCGGGCATCAACCGCGTTTCTCTGGGCGCGCAAAGCTTCGATGATGAGTCGCTGCGAGAGCTCGGCCGCATCCACGCGGCGGCCGATACCCGGCGCGCGGTCGAGGAGCTGCGCGCGGCCGGAATCGAGAATTTCAACCTCGATCTCATGTACGCGTTGCCGGGGCAGAGCGTGGCGGGCGCGGTGGCGGACATAGAGGAGGCGCTGCGGCTCGAGCCCGCGCATATTTCGCACTACCAGCTCACGCTCGAGCCGGGCACGCTGTTTGGCGCGCGAGCACCCGAGGGCTTGCCGGATGAGGATCAGGCCGCACAGATGCAGCTGGCCTGCCAGCAACGACTGGCCGCGGCAAGTTACGGGCAATACGAAGTCTCGGCCTATGCGCGCGCGGGCCGCCGCTGCCGCCACAACCTCAATTATTGGCAGTTTGGCGACTACCTGGGCATCGGCGCGGGTGCGCACGGCAAGTCGAGTGCGACTCAAGGCGCGGCGCTGAGCATCGAGCGCAGCTGGCGCGAGCGCGAACCGCGCCGCTATCTGTCGAGTGCGCTCGCGGCCCCCGCGCGCCGCGCGGTGCCGGCGGCCGATCTGCCGTTTGAATTTCTGATGAATGCATTGCGGCTGCTGGAGGGATTCGATGAGCTCGAATTCGAGCAGCGCACGGGATTGCCGATCGAGGCGATAGCCGGCGCGCTGGAAAGGCTGCGCACGCGCGGCTTGCTCGAGCACCACGGTGCGTGCTGGCGAGCCAGCGCCGTAGGCTTTAGTTTTCTCAACGATCTGCTGACCGAATTTCTGCCCGAGCCGGCCGCGGCGCGGGCCGCGTTTGTGGGAATTTGCTGACAGTCGCGCATTTAGCGCTGCGGGCTGCGCGCGCGGGGCGATGCTTTTATTCACAACGGCGCACCCGCGCTTCCGCAAATTAGCCGATTACGTCTCATTTTGTCCGGGATGAGCGAGGATGGATTCGTAAGTGATTGATTTATTAGGCTGAAATACCCTGGTCATTTTTTGTACAAACCGGCCCTTACGCGCTTTTAGCGCCTGCGCAGCACCTGCGGGCAACGGCTGCGCACAGAGTTATGCACAGAAACTGTGGATAATCCTGTCGGTGCGCGCCCGGCTCATGAGGGCCCTTGTCGAGGCGCAGGAGTGGGACTAGACTGCGCGGCCTTTTTCCGACCCGATTGCGCAGCGAGGGCTTAGCTCATGAAAGCCGAGATTCATCCCCCATACGCCGAAATCAATGTGGTCTGCAGCTGCGGCAATACATTCAAGACACGCTCGACCGTCGGGCAGGATCTGCAGGTTGAGGTGTGCTCGAATTGCCATCCGTTCTATACGGGCAAGCAGAAGATCGTCGACACGGCTGGCCGCGTCGATAAATTCCGCAAGAAATATCCGGGCGTTACCGGCTCGCGCTGAGCGCACGCGAGCTCGCGACGCGCGCTGGGCGCGCAGTGCCTTGATTCCGCGCTCAGGGCGTGCAAACCTTTGTTGCGGCGTCGCGACTCGCGGCGCCTGCGCCTGCAAGGAATCCAGCGCATGACTGCCCAGCATTTCGACCTCGTCAATCCCGAAACCGGCGTCAAGTCAGAATTGCAGGTGCGATCCGGCACCATCGGGCCGGACGTGCTGGACATCAGTCAGCTCACGCGCGAGCAGGGCGTGTTTACCTTCGACCCCGGCTATCTGGCCACGGCCAGCTGCGAGAGCAAGATCACCTATATCGACGGGGATGCCGGCGTATTGCTCTACCGTGGCTATCCGGTCGAGCAGCTCGCGGAAAAAGGCAATTTCATGGAAGTGGCCTATCTGCTGATCTACGGCGAGCTGCCTTCGGCCAAGGCACTGCAGGAGTTCTCAACCAGCATCAGCCGCCACAACATGATCAACGAATCGCTGCTGCGCTTCTACAACGGCTTCTACTACAACGCGCATCCGATGGCGATGGTTTCGGCCGTGGTCGCGTCGATGTCCGCGTTCTATCACGACTCGACCGATATCCACGATCCCCGCCAGCGCGAGATCTTCGCGCATCGGATCATCGCCAAAATGCCGACTATCGCGTCGGCGGCCCACAAGCACTCGCTCGGCCAGCCCTTCATGTATCCGCGCAACGAGCTGGATTACTGCAGCAACCTGCTGCAGATGCTCTTCGCCGTGCCCTGCGAGACCTACGACGTCAATCCGGTCGCCGCCAAGGCGCTCGATCTGCTGTTCATCCTGCACGCCGATCACGAGCAGAACGCGAGCACCTCGACGGTGCGCCTGGCCGGCAGCACCGGCGCCAATCCCTATGCGGCCATCTCGGCGGGCGTCTCGGCGCTGTGGGGCCCGGCGCATGGCGGCGCCAACGAGGCGGTGCTCGCGATGCTCGAGCAGATCGGCAGCGTCGAGAACATTCCGAAATTCATCGCCATGGCGAAGGACAAGAGCAGTCATTTCCGGCTCATGGGTTTCGGGCATCGCATCTACAAGAATTTCGATCCGCGCGCGAAGATCATCCGCGAGACCTGTCACTCGGTACTGGCCTCGCTCGGGCGCGGCGACAATCCGCTGTTCGAGCTGGCGCTGCGGCTGGAGGAGATCGCGCTCAAGGACGAGTATTTTGTATCGCGCAAGCTCTATCCGAATGTCGATTTCTATTCGGGCATCATCTACAGCGCGCTCGGCATCCCGCGCGCGATGTTCACGGTGATGTTCGCGATTGCGCGCACGGCTGGCTGGGTGGCGCACTGGCTGGAGATGATCAGCGATCCGGGCATGCGCATCGGCCGGCCGCGCCAGCTCTATACCGGCCCCGTCGCTCGCAATTACGTGCCGCTCGCGCTGCGCAACAAGCACTGAATCTCGGCCGCATCCGCGCGACGCATGGGCCGGCCGTCGACCGGACTGACGGGCGCCTGCCGGATGCCGTCGAGCGGAAACACGGTGGCCTCGACGCGCCGGTCATCCACGGCAAAGCGCAGACCGGGAAGAGCCTTGGTGCGATCGGCATCGAAGCGCACGCGCCGCTCGGTGACCTCGTGCGCCACGCCGCGGTCGATGAGCTTGAGCGCCACGTTCTCGGGGCAGTCGGCGAACACATGCAGCTGGATGTCGGCATGCGCCGTGGCGGTGCCGCTCAATACCGGCCCCACGAGGCGCGGCTCGAAACCGGACAGCCAGTGCATCGCATGCAATGCGGCGCGGCGCTGTGCGGACAATGTGAGCTCGTGGCTGCCCGCGTCGAACAGCCGCTGATATTCAGCCAGGGCCGCCTCGATCTCGGTGTTGCGCGGCAAAGCACTCGCATCCTGTACGCCGAGGCGCTCGGCGGCTTTGCGCTTGGCGGTGAGAAAATCGTGAATGCCGTGCTGGGCCATGATGCGCGCGGCCTCCTGTGCCAGGGCGCGACGCAGATTATCCTTGCGGGGTGAAGTAGCTCGGCGGTTCATCGTCGATCCCCTCCTCGTTTCACCTGGCTGTGTTCGTCAGAATAAGGGCTCGCTGCTGCCGCCGGGCTTCTGCGGGCCCGACACCGGAATCGTATTGCCGAGCGCCGTGTCTGCCGCGGGCAGATGATCTTCCATGAAGGTCTCGTAGATCGCATCGGCCTCGCTGGCGCTCGCGAGCGTGCCGGTCTTGGGCGAGATGCGCGCGGTCACGAGCCCGGAAGGCATCGGCCGCGGACGATCGGGCTGCGCGCGCAGCGCTTCGCGCATGTAGCTGACCCAGATCGGCACCGCCGTGCGGCTGCCCTCCTCGCCCTCGCCGAGCGGGCGCTCCTGGTCGAAGCCCACCCAGACTGTGGCCACGATATTGCGATTGAAGCCATTGAACCAGGTATCGCGCGCCTCGTTGGTGGTGCCGGTCTTGCCCGAGAGGTCGCCGCGGTGCAGGGCGAGGCCGGCGCGTATGCCGGTGCCGCGTTTGATCACATCGGCCATCATGTCGTCCATGACCCAGACATTCTGCGGCGAGATCACGCGCGGGGCCAGTTGTGAGGGGGCAATGAGCGCCGGCAAAGGATTGAGCGGCGCATGATCAGGATCGGCCGCTAGCCTCGTCTCGGCGGGCGTCGCCGCCGCAGGGGCCGGCGGCGGCGCGAGCGCATCGGACGGCGGCGGCGCGAGCGCATTGGGCGGCTGCTGCGCGAGCGCATCGGGCGGCGGCGGCGCGCTGGGCGGCGCGGCGGCGGCGCCGCTCGGCGCATCGCTCGGCGGCGGCTCGCACAGCTCGCAGACGATTTTTGGTTTGGCCTGATACACGACCTGTCCGGTCGCATTCTCGATGCGTTCGATGAAATAGGGGTCTACCCGGTAGCCGCCGTTGGCAAATACCGCGTAGCCGCTGACCATCTGCAATGGCGTCGCCGGCAGGCTGCCGAGCGCGATCGTCATATCCTTGGGCATATCCGTCGCACTGAAGCCGAATTTGGCGGCATAGTCGATGGCCGTGTCGACACCGAGCTGGCGCACCACGCGTATCGTGACCAGGTTGCGCGAGAACACGAGCCCTTCGCGCAGCCGCATCGGTCCATCGAAGCCTTTTTCATTATTCTCGGGCCGCCAGGTCTTCTCCTGGCCGCTGTCGTCATAGACGATCGGCGCGTCCATCACGATGGTCGCGGGCGTGAAGCCGTTCTCGAGCGCCGCGGAGTAGAGAAATGGCTTGAATCCGGACCCCGGTTGGCGCCGGGCCTGGGTGACGCGATTGAACTTGTTGTCGAAGTAATCAAATCCGCCCACGAGCGACACGACCGCGCCATCGTTCGGGTCCAGCGCCACGAGTGCGCCCTGCGCCTCCGGCAATTGCGCGAGCTGCGCCTCCCCGTGAGCGTTGGTAACGACGTACACCACATCGCCCCGTTGCAATATGTCCTCGGCATGCTTCGGGTTGGCACCCGTGCGCGTATCGGAGATGCGCCGGCGCGCCCAGGACAGACCGTCCCAGTCGATCTGTGCATAGCCCTGCGAGCGCACATAGACGCGCGCGGCCTGCGGCGACAGGGATACCACGACCGCCGGATACAGATCGCCGATCTCGGCGGTGTCGCCGAGTGCGCTCTCGAGGGCGGCGTCAGTGGCATGCTCATCGAGCCTGATCTGCCTGAGCGGCCCGCGAAAGCCATGGCGGCGGTCATATTCGATCAGGCCGATACGCACCGCGCGATCCGCGGCGGTCTGCAGGCGCCCATCGATGGTCGTGTAGACGCGATAGCCCGCATTGACCGCATCCTCGCCAAAGCGGCTGACCAGATCCGCCCGGGCCATCTCGGCGACGTAGGGGGCCTCGATTTCGCTCAGGATGCCGTGATCGCGCGCCGAGACCACTTCGGCGGCGGCCCGCTGCGCCGTGGCGGCGTCGATGTCGTTGAGCTTTAGCATCTGCTGCAGTACGTAGCGGCGTCGCGACTGGGCGGCCCTCGAGTTGGTGATCGGATTGAAGCGGGAAGGCGCCTGCGGGATGCCCGCCAGGGTGGCGGCCTCGGCGACCGAGAGTTGATCCAGCGGCTTGCCGAAATAGGTCTCAGCGGCCGCAGCTACGCCGTAGGAGCGCTGTCCGAGGAAGATCACATTGAGGTAGGTGCTCAGAATCTGTTCCTTCGTGAACTCGTGCTCCATGCGATAGGTGAGGAAAATCTCCTGCAGTTTTCGCCGTATGGTCTTATCGAAATTCAGGAACATATTGCGCGCGGCCTGCATCGTGATCGTGCTGGCGCCCTGGGAGAAATCCCCCGACGTCAGGTCGACCAGCGCGGCGCGCAGCACGCCGCTGTAATCGAAGCCGTGATGCGTGAAAAAACGCTGATCCTCGGCGGCGACAAAGGCCTCGCGCACGAGCGCCGGGATGTCCTCGTAGGCCACGAGCACACGCCGCTTTTCCCCGATCTGGGCGATCAGCTGGCCGCTGCCGGTATATACGCGCAGGGGCACCGGCAGGTTGCCGGCAGCCATCGCATCCACCGTGGGCAAGGAAGGCTCGAGGTACAGAAAGCTCGCCACCAACGCGTAGGCGGCCAGGAGCGCCAATCCCACAGCGCCTAGCAGTACCGCAGAGGTGATGCGCAATGTGCCGATCTTCACGAAAATAGCCTAAAAAACGTGTTATTGTCGCCCATGTGGCTGCTTTCCGACGCTCGCTCCTCCAAAAAGCGAGGCCCAGCGGAGCTAAGCTGGGCGCGGCGCATAAAGCATACAGCGCGGCAGACGGGTAAAACCAAGACGCAATGCCGCAACCCGCTGTCAGAGCCGGCGGGCAGAACTTAGAGCTGCATCACGGCCCATGATTCCATTGGCAGTTTAATGTGAAGGTCGCCACGACCAGTTCCTGACAGACTCGCATCGTATTTAACTTATGCCTGATATATATTGCCGGCGAAACACGACAGGATTTCGTTGAAAAGCACGCAGATTACTGAAAGGTCTGGAAAAAAGAGTGTTGTTATTTTCCCGTAAGTATCGCCAGCTGCTTGGCCTCGATATTACGACCTCCTCCATCAAGCTGATCGAGCTTGCGTTGGCGGGCGGCCAGTATCGGGTCGAGTCCTACGCGGCTGAGCCCACGCCCCCCAATGCGATGAATGAGAAGACGCTGGTGGACCCCGAGTCCGTTGGCGAGGCGATCAAGCGCGCAGTCAAGCGCTCTGGGGCCAGAAGCCATGAAGTGGCGATCGCAATCAGCGGCGATGCCGCGATCACGAAAGTGATTCAGATGCCGCGCGGCCTGCGTGAATCCGAGCTCGAGGCGCAGGTCGAAATGCAGGCCGATCAGTACATCCCGTTCCCGATGGATGAGGTCAGCTACGATTTCGAGGTGCTGGGCCCGTCGGACAAAGACGCGGAATCGATCGACGTATTGCTGGTGGCCTCGCGCACCGACAATGTGGCCCAGCGACGCGCGGCGGTCTCGGCCGCGGGCCTGTCCACACGCATCGTCGATGTGGAGGCCTTCACGCTGGAGAACGCCTGCAGGCTGATGACGCATCAGATGCCCGACGGCGGCATCGATCGCAGCATAGCGGTCGTGGATTTCGGCGCCAGCAGCACGACCTTCAGCGTACTGAACAATCTCAAGGTGGTTTATACCCGCGACTTCGCTTTCGGCGGCCAGCAACTGACCGAAGAGATCATGCGCACCTACGGCCTGTCGATGGAAGAGGCCGGGCGTGCCAAGAAGGAAGGCGGGCTGCCGGGCAATTATCAGGCCGAAGTGCTCGATCCGTTCATCGACGATATGACGCAGCAGATCAGCCGTTCGCTGCAGTTTTATCTCGCCTCGGGCACCGGTCGCGAGCAGCCCGTGAAGATCTTGATCTGCGGGGGCTGCGCGAACATCCCCGGCGTGGCCGATGTCGTGCAAAGCCGCGTCGGCATTGACGCCGAGCGCGGCGATCCGCTGGGACAAATGAAGCTGTCCGCGCGTGCGCGAGCTCAGGCAGTGCAGCGCGATGCCACGGCATTGCTGACCGCCTGCGGTCTGGCCTTGCGGAGTTTTGACTGATGCCGCGCATTAACCTACTGCCCTGGCGTGACCAGCAGCGGCGCGAGCGCAAGCTCGCCTTCTTTATCGCCCTCGGCGCCGCCGCCGGCGTGGCTGCCGTCGTGGCCTTCGTCGCGTACCTGCTGGTGGGCTCGATGATCGATGCGCAGGAGCAGCGCAACCAGCGCCTGCGCGCGCAGATCGGAGTGCTCGACAAGCAGATCGAGCAGATCAACGATCTGGAGGCGCAGAAGGAGCGCTTCATCTCGCGCATGCAGATCATCGAGCTGCTGCAGCGCTCGCGGCCCGAAGTCGTGCACCTGTTCGATGAGCTCGTCAAGGTGATGCCCGACGGCACATATCTGACCTCCGTCAAGGAGAGCGGCAATCAGCTCAAGCTCGAGGGCATCGCGCAATCCTCCACACGCGTCTCGACGCTGATGCGCAACATCGCGGCCTCGCAATGGCTGCGCAATCCCGCCCTCGAGGTAGTCGAAGCCGCGAAGGACAACACCGTGGGCAGCCATTTCGTGCTCGATGCCGAGCAGGTCAGCGTCGTCAGTGCCGACGATAGCGCCGGCAACACCGTCGTGCGCAAACGCCCGGTGCGCGCCGGCGCCGGGAGTGCCCCATGAATCTGATGCAGGAGCTGCGCGGCCTGGACCCGCGCGACCCGGGCCGCTGGCCCTTCGCGGTACGGGCCATCGGGGTGGGGATCTGCTTCGTCGTGTGCGCGCTGGGGCTGATCTATTTCTTCGTCTGGACGGATCGCGTGCCGGAATTGCAGGCGCGCCAGAACGCTGAGCAGCAGTTGCGCAACGAGTATCGCTCCAAGCATTCCAAGGCGATCAATCTCGCGCTCTACAAACAGCAGCTCGCCGATATCGAGAAGTCCTTCGGCGCGATGCTGCGCCAGTTGCCGAGCAGGACGGAAGTGCCGAATCTGCTGGTGGACATCTCGCAGACCGGCCTGGCGGCCGCATTGCAGGAGAGACTGTTTCAGCCCGGCCAGGAGGTCAAGAAGGACTTCTACGCCGAGCTGCCGATCAAGATCGAGCTGACCGGCAGCTACCACGAGTTCGGCGCCTTCGTGAGCGGCATCGCGGCCCTGCCACGCATCGTGACGCTGGGCGATATCCAGATCACGCCGCTGGACAAGACTTCCGGCTTTGATCAATTGCAGCTGGCCCTGACGGCCAAGACCTATCGCTACCTCGACGACGAGGAAATCGCGGCTGCGGAAGCCGAAAAGCGCAAGGCCGATCAGGCCAAGCGGCACGGGGCGGGAGGCTGAGCCATGCGCGCATCGTCTCGCCCATGGTTGCAGGCGTCCATCCTGATCGCGCTGAGCGCGGGGCTGGCGGGTTGCGGAGGCCGGGATTCGGATCTGGATCGCTTCATCGCCGCTACGCAGAAGGAGCCCGGCGGACGGGTCGAGCCGCTGCCGGAGATCAAGCCTTACGAGGCCTTCGCTTATACCGATCAGGAAATGCGCTCGCCGTTCGTGCCGGGCGGCGCCGGCGGCGCGGCGCTGCGGCCCGACAGCCACCGCAATCGCGAATACCTCGAGCAGTTCTCGCTCGACACGCTGAAGATGGTCGGAACACTCGACCTCGGCGGCAAGAACTACGGCCTGGTGCAGACGCATGACGGGCGCGTGCACCGCGTGGTGGTGGGCGAGCACCTCGGCACTAACGACGGCAAGGTGACCACCATCACGCCCTCGAGAATCGCACTGGTGGAGATTATCCCGGACGGATTGGGCGGCTACATCGAACGGCCAGCGGCACTGGCGCTGAATGAATAGGTTGCCGTTGCACGAATGATCGGCAGGGAGACATACAGAATGAAACGGTCCATGTTCGTTACGCTGGGCGCAGGCGCGCGTTGGCTCGCCGTCGCCTGGACTGCCGGCATGCTGGTCGCCGCGAGTGCGCGCGCTGCCGAGGGGACCGCGGATGCGTCGGCCGCGCCTGCTGCGACAGCGACCGCGCCTGCAGCTCCGACCAATGCATTGCAGTCGATCGATGTGCAGACTTTGAGCGGCAATCAGCTGCAATTGACGCTGCACCTGTCCGGACCCGCGCCCGAGCCCTTGTCCTTCACGATCGACAAACCGGCGCGCATTTCGCTCGACCTGCCCAACACCACGCTGGCTCTGCCCTCGCGGCGCATCGATGTGGGTCGCGCCGGTGTGGATACGGTGCTCGCGGCCGAGGCCAATGGCCGCTCGCGCGTCGTCCTGAACCTGGATCAGACGGAGCCTTATCAAACCCGGGTCAACGGCAACGACATCGTCGTGCTGGTCGGCGTCTCGGCCGCCCCGACGGTATCGAAGCTCGCCGCCAGCAATGCCCCGCGCGCCGCCGGTGCGCCGAGCAGCACGGCTGCTCACAGTCTGCGCAGCATCGATTTTCGACGCAGTGAGACCGGCGCGGGCAGGCTCATCGTGCGCCTGAGCGATCCGCGCACGCCGATCAATCTGACGCAGCAGGGCACGCAGATCATCATCGATTTCGGCGGCGCGGATCTGCCCAAGGGGCTCATGCGCCGCTACGACACGCTGGATTTCGGCACCCCGGTAAGCGGCTTCGACGCCCAGCGCGTCAACGGCAATGCGCGCATCGTGCTCGACACCACGGGCAACTCGGAGCCCCTGGCCTACCAGTCGGATGATGAATATGTGGTCGAGGTCTCGCCCGTCAGGCGAGCCGCGCAGGCCGCGGCGGAAGGGCCCAGGGAATACAAGGGCGAGCGCCTCACGCTGAACTTCCAGGACATCGAGACGCGCGCGGTCCTGCAGCTGCTGGCCGATGCCAGCGGGCAGAACATCGTGGTCAGCGATACCGTCACCGGCAGCGTCACGCTGCGGCTGCAGAACGTGCCCTGGGACCAGGCGCTGGACATCGTCCTGCGCACCAAGGGACTGGATAAGCGCCAGGAGGGCAATGTCATCATCGTGGCGCCGGCGGCGGAGCTCGCAACGCGCGAGAAGGCCGAACTGGCTGCCAAGAAGGACATCCAGGAACTCGAGCCCCTGCGCACCGAGTACCTGCAGGTCAACTACGCCAAGGCCGCCGATATTGCCAACCTGCTCAGGGGTGGCTTACCCGGCGTACAGGCCTCGACGAGCACGAGCAACTCCGTGCTCTCGGCGCGCGGTCACGTGTCGGTCGATGATCGCACCAACACATTGTTACTGCAGGATACGGCCGACCGGATCGCGGACGTGCGCCGGCTGGTCGCCACGCTCGATATACCGGTCAAGCAGGTGCTCATCGAGGCACGCATCGTGGTCGTCACCAACGATTATGAGCGCGACCTGGGCGCGCTGATGGGATTGACGGCGACGCGACAGAACGGCACCAACGGATTGTTCACGACCACGGGTACGGCCGCCGGCACCGACAGCATCGTCAGCTCGGCGCTGGGCAACCTCAGCAGCAGCGGCTCGCAATATCCGATCACGCTTCCGACCGGCTCCAATGCGACCAACCGCTATAACGTGAATCTGCCGGTCGCGACTCCGGCAGGCAGCATCGCGCTGGGCATCCTGGGATCGGACTTCCTCGTGGATCTGGAGCTCGACGCCGCACAGACCGAAAATCGCGGCACCGTCATCTCCTCACCCAAGGTGATCACGGCCAACCAGCGCGAGGCGACGATCCGCCAGGGCGTGGAGATTCCTTACCAGCAGTCCGCCTCGAGCGGCGCGACCACGATCGCGTTCAAGGACGCGGTGCTCTCGCTCAAGGTCAAGCCGTTGATCACTCCGGACAACCGCATCATTCTGGATCTGACCGTCTCGGATGATACGGTCGGCCAGGTCGTCGTAGCGTCCGGGGGCGTCAACGTGCCCTCGATCAATACGCGCACGATCGAGACTCAGGTGGTGCTCAGCGACGGGCAGACCGTCGTGCTGGGCGGCATTCTGGAGACCACGCACAGCGATGCGCAGACCAAGGTGCCGTGGCTCGGCGACATCCCCGTGCTGGGAAATTTCTTCAAGAACACGACCAAGGTGGATGACAAGGACGAACTGCTGGTCTTCGTGACGCCGAAGATCATACGCGAAGGGGTCAACGTCAATTAGTACACCGCAGGTGGAGCGGTGAGTGCAGGTGCCTAACACGAGTTCGACAGCTCAGGTGAATACGATGCGCAAATATGGGTACTTCATGGGTATTGTGGCGGCGGCGCTCACGCTGGCCGGCTGTGGCGGCGATCAGGCCAGCTCCTTTGCCGCGCAGAGCACGAGCAGCAGCAGCGGCGCTACGACCCTCAGTACCGTCGCCTCGATCGCGCTCGTGACCAACATGCCGCAGATTCCGTCGAACGGCTCCACTTCGGCGACGATCACGGCGATTGCCAAGAATGCCAACAACGCGATCATATCGGGCGTGCCGGTCTCGTTCTCGACGGCGAGTACTGGTGCGACCCTGGCTCCGATCGTCACAAGCAGCGGTGTCACGGCTGGAACCACTGACAGCAACGGCGAGGCGGCTGCGTCCCTTTCGACACAGGATCAGACGAACCGCGATATCACGGTAACCGCGACGGTTGGAAAAATTACCGCTCAGGTCGTGGTCGCCGTGGTCGGTACATCGATCTCCTTGACTGGTCCGGCCAGCCTGATTCAAGGCAGCGTCGGCACCTTTGATGTGTCGCTGACCGATTCGGCCGGTCACGGCATAGAGGGCAAGGCCGTGACCGTGGCCTCTGCCAAGAGCAATGGGCTCAGCGCGACGAATCTGACGACCGATGTGAACGGTTTCGCGAGCTTTGTACTGACCGCGACCAATGCCGGCACCGACACCGTGACGGCCATGGCTCTTGGCCTCACGGCCTCGCAGAGCCTGAACGTCAGCAGCCAGAGCTTTGCCTTCACGGTTCCGAGCGGCGGGACGAACATCGCGCTGAACACCGCGCAGAGTCTCTCGGTACTGTGGAAAAACAGCGGCAATCCGGTGGTCGGATCGACCGTGAACTTTTCCACCACGCGCGGCCTCTTCGCCAACAACGCGACCACGACGACGGCGACGACCGACTCGACCGGCACGGCTGGAACCGTCGCCACGCCCGTGACCGTCTCATCGACGACGGCCGGACCGGCCGTGATCACGGCCTCGGGCACTGGCGTGAGTGCGCAGCTGCAGGTGAACTTTGTTGCGACAGTGCCCAGCCAGATCGATATTCAGGCGAGTCCGGACACGGTGGAGACCTCGGGCGAGAGCACGATCACCGCGATCGTGCGCGATGCGCAGGACAATCTGGTCGAAGGCCAGACCGTCGACTTTCAATTGACCGACAAGACCGGCGGCAGCATCTCGGTGGCCTCGGCCGTGACTAACACGCAGGGTGTCGCCCAGACCGTCTACACGGCTACGAGCACGGCCAGCGCCAGCAATGGCGTGTCGGTGACCGCGACCGTGCAGGGCACAGCCATCCAGGACACGGTCACGCTGACCGTCGGTGGACAAACCGTGTTCCTCTCGCTGGGCACGGGCAGTACGATCAGTGAGAACAGCGCCAAGACGCAGTTCAGCGTGCCGTTCGTGGTGCAGGCGCTCGATTCGGCGGGCAATCCCGTGCCCGGCGCGACTGTAACGTTGACCGTCGCGTCGCTGCCAATTGCGTCGCTGCCAGTGCCTCCGGCGCTTGGGGCACCAGCGCCTGTGGCGCCAGATTATACGGTTCCAGATTCCGACGCGGCGTATCGCAAGGGCTACTGGTTTACAGGTACGGACCCGACCAGCGGCGCGGTTTGCACGATCAGCGGCTGGTGTCAGCTGCTCAATGCGGAATGCCTCAACGAGGATACCCTGGGCAATGGCATCTATGAGACGTCCGAGGACGTGAACAACAACGGCAAGCTCGATCCGGGCAACGTGGCCGTGGTCAGTCCGGGTTCGGTGACCACCGATAGCACCGGTTCGGCCAGCATCGCCGTGACCTATCCGGAAGATCACGCGCTTTGGGTCCAGGTCCTGTTGACGGCCACGTCGAGTGTGACCGGAACGCAGGCCTCGACGACCTCGAAATTCTGGCTGCCGATGCTCGCCGCGTACATCACGAATATCCAGCAGAGTCCTCCCGGAACGATCAGTCCCTACGGGACTAATGTGAATTGCCACAACGCGAACTGAGTCCGGTCCCAGCCGCGCCGCTGCGCGGCTGAAGGCCGGGCGGCGTCAGCCTCGCGCGCCCTGGCGCCCTGTGGCACTAGCCTCATGCGCATACTGCTGATCGAAGATGACGCGCTCGTGGCCGATGCGATCGTGCGCGGGCTCACCCTGGCGGGCTTCACGGTCGATCACGCGCCATCGGCGGAGCTGGGTCGCGCGGCACTGAGCCACGAGCACTTCGACCTCGCGGTGGTCGATATCGGGCTGCCGGGCGCGGATGGACTGTCCCTTCTGGCCGCATTGCGCCAGCATGGCCAGGCCATGCCGGTGCTGATCCTGACCGCGCGCTACACGCTCGCCGACAAGATCCGCGCCTTCGAGCTTGGCGCCGATGATTTCCTGATGAAGCCGTTCGAGCAGGCCGAGCTCGCGGCGCGCTGCCGGGCACTGATTCGCCGCGCCAATCTCGCCCCGAGCGGCATGGTGCGGCTGGGCCGCCTGTCAATCGATCTAAATGGGCGCCAGCTGCAGATCGACTCGCAGCCGATCGAGCTCACACGTCGCGAATGGCTTTTGCTTGAGAGCCTGGCGCACAACCTCGGGCGCATCGTCACCAAGGAGCGGCTCATGCAGGCGCTGTCGGGTTGGGAGCAGGATCTGACGCCCAATGCGGTGGAGACTCATATGTCGCGCCTGCGCTCCAAGCTCCTTGGTGCGGCCGTCATACGCACGGTGCGCGGTTTGGGTTATCGGCTCGATGAGCCCGGCGAGCCAGCGCGATGATGACCATGCGCCGACGGCTATTGCTGCTGCTGCTGCCGGCCCTGGCGCTGCTCATGCTGATCGGCGGCGTGGTGGACTACTGGATCGCCGCTGCCACCACGCGCGATGCCTACGACCGGGCGCTGGCCAATACCGCCTTCGCGCTTGCCGCCGACATTCGTGTCGAGGCCGGGCGCCTGGTGTTTCGGCCGCCAGCGGTCGGCAGTGCGCTGTACGCAGGGGCCGATGACGGCACGATGCTCTACGCCATCACTGGAGCGCAGCACGAGCTGATCGCAGGCAGCGCGCGGCTGCCGCGCGAATGGCCTGCCGCTACCCGCACGGCCGCAGGGGCGATATTTCGCGACCTCGCTTTTCAGGGACTGCGCTGGCGGGTAGCCAGCATCCAGGCGCCGACCGCGGTCGGTGCGGTGCAGATCTCGGTCGCCGAAACCCTGGATCGGCGCGCCCGCACCCAGCGGCTCATGCTGCTCGGCAAATTGCTGGTGGATTTCGCGGAGCTCGATCTGACGCTGCTGCTGGTCTGGATCGCCGTGTACTACGGGCTGCGACCGCTCAACGCGCTGACCGAGCAGGTCGAAAGTCATTCGATGCGTCGCCTGCAGCGCTTCGACGAGGCGCGCGTGCCCGGGGAGCTGCGCTCGGTCATCGTGGCCTTCAACCGCGTGCTCGAGCTCCTGCACGATGCGGCGAGCGCACAGCAGCGCTTCGTCGCCGATGCCGCGCATCAATTGCGCACGCCCGTGGCAGGCCTGCTGGCGCAGATCGAATTGCTGTTGCGCGAGCCGCGCGCGCAGGGGCTGCAACAGGAGCTCGTGGCACTGCAGGGCGGTATCGCACAACTGGCGCGCTCGGCCAATCAATTACTGGCCCTGGCGCGCGCCGAGCCGGTCTCGGCACTGCACGGGCAATTCCAGCCCGTGCAGTTGCAGCCATTGGTGCAGCAGCTCGTGGAGCGCCAGGTGGGGCGAGCGGATAAGGCGGGCATTGACCTCGGAGCCGACACCGTGGAGGCCTGCGTGCCCGGCGATGCATGGCTGCTTGAGGATCTGCTCGAGAATCTGATCGACAATGCTCTGAAGTACACGCCGCGCGGCGGCCACGTCACGGTGCGCAGCGGCATGCAGGACGATCATCCCTACCTGGAAGTCGAGGATGATGGTCCGGGCATTCCGGAGAGCGAGCGCGCGCGCGTGCGGGAGCGCTTTTACCGGCGACCGGGATCCCCGGGCATCGGCTGTGGCCTGGGGCTCGCGATCGTCGATGAGATTGCGCGTGTCCATGGGGCGAGCTTCAGCATCGGCCATGGTGCGCTTGGGCGCGGTGCGCGTATGCATGTGCGCTTCGAGGCGCTCGCTCCGACAGGGTAGCCGGGGTAGCCAGGGTAGCCCCGGTAGCGCGCTGCGTGAGTGTGAGCCGTGTCGCATTTTGCGCGCGGCGGTGAGCTCAGGAGCTGTCCTGGCGACGTATTGCCAGATTCGTGCAAGCTCGCCTGCGTATGGTGAGGCTCCATGAATAAGGGCTTTCACGGTCGTTCCAGTCGCGGCGTCACGCTGGTCGAAATGCTGACCGTGATCGCCATGATCTCGCTGCTGATGGCGCTGGGCCTGCCCTCATACCGGTACGTGACCAACCGCAATCGCATCAGCGCCGAGGTCAACGGACTGCTCGGTGATCTGCAGTACGCGCGCCTTGAGGCCGTCAAGGAGGGCCAGTCCGTCTCACTGTGCGTATCTTCGAACGGCGCGACCTGCCTGGCCAGCTCGGCCTGGCAAAACGGCTGGATCGTGTTCTCCGACGTCAACGGCAATGGTCAGCTGGGGGCGGGCGATACGCTGTTGAAGGTGCAGAGTCCCTTCGGTAGCACCGACACGTTCAACGCCAGCAACAACATCGAGTGGGTGACGTTCAATCGGGAAGGCTTCGCGGTGGGCTTGCCGGCCGCCGGCGCCCTGCTCACGCTGCATGCCTCACCGATCAACAGCTCCTCCACGCGCTGCTTATCCCTGACGCTCGTCGGGATGATGACGGTGCTGCCCTACGGGGGTACCTGCCTGTGAGAGCGCGTTCGCGAGCCTGGCGCGGCTTCACGCTGGTCGAGGTACTGGTGGCGCTGATCATCATCGGCGTTGGCATGCTCGGCATCGCCAAGATCCAGGCTCTGGCCTACGCCAGTACTGGCACCGCCTCGCTGCGCGCGCTCGCGGCGCTCGAGGCCTCGAGTCTGGCTGCCTCGATGCGCGCGAACCGGGGCTATTGGTCGACGCAAGCCGCGACGGCCAACCAGACCATCACGAGTTCACTGACGAATATCACCGCCTCGACCGACGCGGTGCTGACCAACGTCTATAACTGCGCGTTCGGCGGCGGCAACGCGCCATGCAGCGCGCAGCAGATGGCCGCCTATGACCTGCACCAATGGGTCAGCGCCATCAATACGCTGCTGCCGAACGTCACCAGCACGGTGTTCTGCGCCAAGCCGACGACTGCGGGCTACCCGATCGACTGCACCATTCAGTTGAGCTGGAGCGAGCGCAACGTGGGCATCAATACCCAGTCACAGGGCAACGCGATGGCCCTGCCGACCTACACGTTGTACGTGGAGCCGTAGCAGGCATGAAGGCAAACCACGCCATCGCACGCGCAGCGCGCAGGCAACAGGGCTTCACGATCGTTGAGGTGCTGGTCGCACTGCTGATCGGATTGTTCCTGCTGGGCGGGCTGTCGACGGTCGTGTTTGATAACCGGCGAGCGTTCGGTACGCAGAACCTGCTCGCGCAGCTGCAGGACGCCGAGCGGCTCAGCATGACGATGATGGGCGATGTGGTTCAGGTCGCGGGATATTTTCCTGCCCCGACGATCAATACGGCGGCCTCCGTGCTGCTCGCAGGCGGCGGCATGACGGCGGGGCAGCCGATGACCGGCACTTACTCCGCCGCGCCGCCCGGCGACTCGATCACTTCGCGTTATGCCACCAACAGCGGCGATGGCATCCTCAATTGCACGGGCACATCCAATACCAGCGGTGCAGTAGCCACCTATGTCAACACCTTCAGCGTGGTCAACAACCAGCTCGTCTGCACGCTCAACGGCACGCAGTATCCGCTCGTCAGTGGCGTCACCAACCTGAGCGTGCTCTACGGGGTCAATACCACCGGCAGCGGCAACAACGTCGATACCTACATGAATGCAGCACAGGTGACGGCGGCCGGGGACTGGAACAGCGTGATCGCGGTGCGCATCTCGTTGAGCTTCACCAACCCGATATTCGGGACCACCGGCACGGGTGAGCAGGCCACGATCGTGTTTCAGCGCGTGGTCGGCGTCATGAGTAAAACCGGGATCTGAACATGCAGCAGCCGCGATACCGTTGTGTGCGCCCTCAACATGGCTTCGTACTGGTCTCGAGCCTGCTGCTGCTGCTCGTGGTCACCATCATGGCGCTGAGCATCTTTCGCAGCTTCGGCGTGCAGGAGCGCATCGCGGGCAATATGCGCGAGAAGCATCGCGCCGTGCAGTCCGCGATCAGTACGCAGGAATACGCCGAGTGGTGGCTCGCGAACCAGAGCAGCGCCCCCTATGCGGTCGCCAGCGGCATCGCCTCATCGGCCGATGTGACCTGCAGCAATACGCTGATGGACGCGAACCTGGGCACCACGCAGATCTGTCTGAACACGCTGCCGAGCATCAGCGGCGCGGCCGTCACGGCGTGGCCGGGCGCCGGCACGAACATTGGCGTGGCCTATACGCCGCCGGAGATGAACATCGCCGGCCTGGCGGTCAACGATACGTCAGTCGCGGATGCTTATTACGCGCGGCCGCGTTTCTACATAACAGATCTGGGCTCGGTCGCCACTGGCCGCGGCGAGGTCTACCAGGTCGATGCCTACAGCTTCGGCCTCAATTCGAGCACCGTCGCTCTGGTTGAAAGTACCGTATCGATCAGTTGCACAGTGTGCAACGTCGGAGGTTTGTAATGAATTCGAGAGCTCCAATCGCTGCGCTTCTGGCCCTGCTCGGCGCCGCTGCGTCGGCGCTGACCCAGGCGCAGACGACCTACACCGAGGACTTCACCGCCGGGGCGACGGCCAACAGCTGGTACTACTTCCTGGGCGCCTGCCTGACTGCGGGCACCACCGCCGGCACGGGCACTACCGGCGTGACCGCCGGAATCATTCCGTCCTGCACGAGCATCGCAAGCTCCTATTACGGGCAGGCGCAGGACAACGATCCGATACTCGTGGGCGGGCAGAACGGCACCATTACGCCAGTGCCTGATCCTGTGGGTCAGGGCGCGCTGCGCTTCACCAACGGCTTCCCGTACGGCCATGCCGAGCACGGCGCCATCGTCAGCTCCACGCCGTTCAATGCCGGCCAGGGCGTGCAGATCAGCTTCAAGACCGTGACCTACCGCGGGGATAGCGGCGGTGCCGGCGGCGACGGCGCAGACGGCATCAGCTTCTATCTGATCGATGCGACGCAGTTTCCTGCGGGCAATCCCACCGGCTCCGCACACTGGGACGGTCTGGGCGCATGGGGCGGCAGCCTGGGCTACACCTGCTCGAATTCGAACAATCCCTACGACGGTCTGGCCGGGGGCTATATCGGACTGGGCATCGATGAGTTCGGCAATTTCCTCAACGGCGCCAATCTGATGCCGGGCTATAACGGCACCAACACGGCGAGCGGGGATAACACCGCGTTCGGCTACGGCTACAAGCCAGGGCGCATCGGGCTGCGCGGGGCCGGCAACGTGTCCTGGCCCTATCTGCGTGATACCTATCCGAGCTATTACCCGCCCTCGGTATTGAATACCGCAGGTCTGCAGCAGGCCGCGGTGCGCAATACCTGCCTGACAGGCATCCCGAACGCCTTTGTCGAGTTGCCGGCGACGATCCAGATCGCCAATGAGGCGGCGCAGACCCGCCCGGCCGCCACACCGATCTTCTACAACCTGAAGATCACGCAGAACGGTTTGCTGAGCTTGTCATACAGCATCAATGGCGGTGCCTACAGTCCAATCCTGACCAATCAGAGCATCGTGGGCACGAATGGCGCGCTGCCTGCGAGCCTGTTGTTCGGCTTCGCCGGCTCGACCGGCGGTGATACCAATATTCACGAGATCCTGTGCTTCAAGGCCGCGCCGGCCAATCAATCGGCGAGCTCCGCGGCAGTCAATGAAAAACAGACCGCGAAAGTGCAGACCGGCGCGCAGATCTATTTTGCCTATTACAACCCCAGTGACTGGACCGGCAGAGTCACCGCCAACGGGCTGGTCGACACCGCCGGCGTGCTGACCATCAACGCGCTGTCCAACTGGGACGCGCAGTGCGTATTGACCGGAGTGGCAGCGGGCGCGACCTGCGCGACCACAGGCGTGTCCGGACAGACCGCCGCCGAGGCCCCGGCCAGCCGTGTGATGATGACCTGGAACGGCCTGGATACCGCATCGTCCGTGGGCAATGCGGGCATTGCCTTCGAGTGGCCGGGCAATGGCACTGGCACGCCCATCACCGCGACCGAGCAAAGCACGATCGACGCCGGCGACAGCACGGCCAACGCCAACCGCGTGAATTACCTGCGCGGGGATCGCACCAACGAGATCAACAATCTCGGGGCCGGGCTGTTCCGGGCGCGCGACGGCGTTCTGGGCGACATCGTTGACTCGAGCCCAACCTGGGTCGGGCCGCCGCAGTCGCCGTACGCTCAGAGCTGGTTTGACCGCATCGATGCGAGCGACACCATGCTCGAGAATGCGGGCCAGTCCTATGTGGCCTTCCAGGCGCTGCAGGCGGCGCGTCTGAACATGATCTACGTGGGTGCCAATGACGGCTTTCTGCATGGCTTTGAGACCGGATCTCTCAACGCCGCCGGCCAGATCGTCAGCAACTCCACGACGCCCAATGATGGCAAGGAAGTCATGGCCTACATGCCGGGGGCCGTGCTCAAAACGATTCACCAGTATTCCGCCGTAGCGGCCACCGAGGCCCTCGACGCGACCCTCGACTATGCCAATCCCCTCTACGCCCACAATTTCTTTGTCGACGCCACTCCTGGCACGGGCGATCTGTACTATCAGAGTGCCTGGCACACCTGGCTGATCGGCGGTCTGGGCGCTGGCGGCGCGGCCATCTTCGCGCTCGACATCACGAACCCGAGCTCGACCACTTTCACGGAGGCCAACGCCGCGACCGTGGTCAAGGGCGAGTGGAGCTCGAGCACGATCAGCTGCATCAACCTGGGCACTTGCGGCAACAGCCTGGGCAACACCTACAGCACGCCGCAGATCCGCCGCTTTCATAACGGCACCTGGGGCGCCGTGTTCGGCAACGGCTATGGCAGCACCAACGGGGATGCCGGCATCTATGTCATGACGGTCAATCAGATCAGCGGCGCGATCAGCTTCTACTACCTGAGCGCCGGCGCGGCTGGCGGCAATGGCATCGGCGCCGTTGCGACCGCCGACCTGGACGGCGATCACGTCACCGACTACGTCTATGCCGGGGATCTGAAGGGCAATCTCTGGCGCTTCGACCTGACCAGCACCAACCCGCTCAATTGGGCCGTGACCAGCCAGCTGGGGGTGCCGGCGCCGCTGTTCAAGACCGCTACAGGTCAGCCGATCACCACCGCGCCCATCCTGGTGGCGACCCCACAGGTGACCGGCGGCTTGCCCATGGTCCTGGTCGCCTTTGGCACCGGGCAGCGCACGCAATTCACCAACACCACGTCGACGAGCTACGCCTCGGGCACGCAGAGTCTGTATGGCATCTGGGACTGGAATATGAGCGCCTGGAATGCGCTCTCGGCCACCGCCCCATACGCGGGGCTGACCGTCGCGCAGGTCAAGGGCGCGACCGGTAGCATCTTTAACTTTCCGACTCTGGCGCCGGCGAATCTGCAGGTCCAGGTGCTGACCGTCAACACCGCGGCCGGCATCGTCGATACGACGAATAACCCGATCACCTGGGAGCAATGCTCGGCCGCCTGCAGCGGCGGCGTCTTCGGCTGGTACGCCAATCTGCCCGGCAACTCCGGAGCCACCAGCAGCTCGGGTGCGCCGGTGGTCGAGCAGATCGTATCGCCTCCCGTACTTGACCAGAGCGCCTTCATCGTCAACTCGACGATTCCGGCGAACAACTCGCCCTTGTCCTGCGCGACCAACACGGACACGGGCGTCACCTACGTGCTCTCGGTGACCTCCGGGGGAACCTTCGTGCAGCCCGGCTCATCGGGCACTGGAGCGCCCACATACTCGACCGCGTTCGTGAATTACCACGACACGAACATGGTCGGCCTGATCACCAACGAGACCGGCGCGCTGAACGTCGTGAACACCCTGGAGGGCACGTCCTGGCTCGTGGGCGAAGGCATCGCCCCGCCGCCCCCGGGCGGCGCGCCACCGCAGCCCACGCAGGTCAATCTGCCGCCGAACACCACGGTCAGCCGATTGACCTGGGTCGAACTGCGCTAGTCACCGCAATGGGAGTGCTACGCCAGATGACACAACATCGAGCTGCGCGCCGGCGCGTGCCGGCCGGTTTTTCACTGATCGAGCTTATGATCGTCGTGACGATCGTTGCCATCCTGGCGGCTATCGCCATACCGCAATACAACACCAGTGTGCGTAAGTCGCGGCGCACCGAGGCCAAGACTGCGCTGCTGGATCTGGCCGGGCGCGAGGAGCGCTACTTCAATACCAACAACGCCTACAGCAGCACGCCTTCCGATCTCGGCTATGGGCCCGTCGGGGCTACTTTTCCGGAGAGCGTCGGCTCGGGTTATTACCAGGTGACCGTCGCCGTAACGGCCGCCGCGCCCCCGGTGCTGCCGACCTATACGATCACGGCGGTACCCATCACCGTCGATCAGCTGAAGGATACGAGCTGCCTGTTTTTCTCAGTGACGAACACGGGCCTGCAGAGCGCCACGACGATGCCGAGCTGCTGGCAATGAGCTGACCGGCGCTCGCGCGGGCGATTATCATGGCCGCTTGATCGGCAAGCAGAATATCTTTCTCATCGGCCCGATGGGCTCGGGCAAGACGGCGGTGGGCAAATGCCTGGCGCGGCTGCTGGACTATCCTTTCCGCGACACCGACCACGAGATCGAACAGCGCACCGGGGCTGATATCTCGCTGATATTCGAACGCGAGGGCGAGGCCGGGTTCCGCCTGCGCGAGCGCGAGGTGCTCGCCGAGCTCAGCGCGCTCGAGCGTATCGTGCTGGCCACGGGCGGCGGCGCGATCGTGCATCCGGATACGCGCCGCGACCTCAGAGCGCGTGGCTGGGTGGTCTATCTTGAAACCGCCGTGCGCCAGCAGGCGCAACGCGCCGGACGCACGCGGCACCGGCCGATGCTCTACGGCGCGGATCCGGAACAGCGCCTCGGCGAGCTGCTGCAGGTGCGCGAGCCGTTTTACCGCGAGATCGCCGACTTCACGATATCGACCAATCACGAGCGCGCCCAGGACGTGGCCAAGACGATCGCGCGCGCTTTTCGCGATGCGCAGCGCGGCGCGGCCGACGCGAACGCTCGACGCTCCCATGCAAACCCTGACCGTTGAGCTGGGCGAGCGCTCCTACCCGATCCTGATAGGCGCGCGGCTATTGCGTTCGCGCGAGCTCATCAGCGAGCGCATAGCGGGGCGCGACCTGTTGCTCGTGAGCAATACGGTCGTCGCACCGCTGTATCTGGCGCGGCTCAAGCACAGTCTCGGTGAGCGTCGGTGCGTTGAAGTGATCCTGCCCGACGGCGAGCAGCACAAGACGCTCGAGTACGCGAGCCGCGTGCTGGATGTCATGGTCGCCAATCGTCTGGGGCGCGACGCCACGGTCGTGGCCCTCGGCGGGGGCGTGGTGGGCGATCTGGCCGGGTTCGTTGCCGCCTGCTACCAGCGTGGCGTCGCCTTCGTTCAGGTACCCACCACATTGCTGGCGCAGGTCGATTCATCGATCGGCGGCAAGACCGCGCTCAACCACGCGGGCGGCAAGAATCTGATCGGCGCTTTTCACCAGCCGGTTGCGGTCCTCTCGGACACCGAATTGCTCTCGAGCCTGCCGGAGCGTGAATTGCGCGCCGGACTGGCGGAAGTGATCAAATACGCCCTGATCCGCGACGCCGCATTCTTCGATTGGATTGAAGATCATATCGGGCAGCTGCTGGAGCGCGAGCTCGGCGCGCTCGGGCATGCGATCTGGCGCTCCTGCCAGATCAAGGCGCAGATCGTAGCCCGTGACGAGCGCGAGCAGGGCGAGCGCGCGCTGCTGAACCTGGGGCACACCTTCGGGCATGCGATCGAGGCGGCTACCGGCTATGTTGAATGGCTGCACGGGGAAGCCGTGGCGGTGGGCCTGGTGCTCGCGGCGGATCTGTCGCGCCGCATGGGGCAGCTCGAGAGCGCCGTGTTCGACCGGCTCGTGGCGCTGCTGCAGCGCGCCGGCCTGCCGGTAGAGGCGCCGCCGATCGGCGCCGAGCGCGCGCTCGATTACATGCGCATCGACAAGAAGGTCAAAGCCGGCCGCGTGCGCCTGGTGCTGCTCAAGGGGCTCGGCGCGGCCGAGCTGACCGCCGATTACTCCGACAATGCGCTGCGTGAGACGCTGGCGGCGCGCTTCGGACCCGCCGCATGATGCGGGCATGAGTGAGCTTGCACCCTATGCCGCGCACGAGCAGCATTCGCGCGGGCGGCGCTACCCGGAGCCGCCGCCGCAGTATCGCACCGAATTCCAGCGCGACCGCGATCGCATCATCCATTCCAGTGCCTTTCGCCGCCTGACCTACAAGACGCAGGTGTTCGTGAATCACGAGGGCGATTTATATCGCACCCGCGTGACTCATTCGATCGAGGTCGCACAGATCGCGCGTACGATTGCGCGCGCGCTGTGGCTCAACGAGACGCTGACCGAGGCCATAGCGCTGGCGCACGATCTGGGCCATACGCCCTTCGGTCATGCCGGGCAGGATGCGCTCAATGACTGCATGCGCGACTATGGCGGCTTCGAGCACAACCTGCAGTCATTGCGCACGGTCGATGAGCTCGAGGAGCATTACGCCTCCTTCCCGGGCCTGAACCTCACGTTCGAGTGCCGCGAGGGCATCCTCAAGCATTGCGCTCCGGCCAAGGCGCGCACGCTCGGGGATATCGGCGAGCGCTTCCTGCAGCACCGCCAACCCGGGCTGGAGGCGCAACTGGCCAATCTTGCCGATGAGGTCGCCTACAACAACCATGATGTCGATGACGGCATTCGTGCCGGCCTGATCACGCTGGAGGAGGCCTGCGCCGTGCCGTTGGTGGCGCGCCAGTACGAGGAGGTGCAGCGCCTGTATCCGCAGCTGCAGGGCCGGCGACGCGTGTATGAGACCGTGCGCCGCGTCACCAATGCGCTGGTCATCGACGTGATTGAAGAGAGTCTGGAACGCGTGCGCGCCGCGGCTCCGGCGCATATCGATGAGGTGCGTGCGCACTCCCAGCCCTTGATCGGCATGAGCGCGGCCATGCAATCCGAGCACCTCGAGCTCAAGGGCTTCCTGCGCGAGCAGCTCTATCGGCATCAGCGCGTGCTGCGCATGACCACCAAGGCCAAGCGCGTCGTGACTGAATTGTTCGCGGCCTTCATGCGCGAGATCAAGCTGCTGCCGGCAGAGTATCGCGACGGCGCGCTGCGGCTGGAAGCGCGCGATGGCATCGACGGGCGCGCCCGCACTGTGGCAGACTACATTGCCGGCATGACCGATCGCTACGCCATCCTCGAGCACAGGCGCTTGTTCGATCCGAAGGAGCGCACATGAGCGTTCCGGCCACATTCGCCGCGCAGTCGATACCCACCCGCGAACGTCTGATCTTCGCGCTCGATCTGGCCGATGGGCTCGCGGCGCGCGCGCTGGTCGAGCGGCTGGGCGATGCGGTGCACTTCTACAAGCTCGGACTGGAGCTGTGCATGGGCGGGCAGCTGTTCGAGCTGCTGGATTGGCTGGCGGCGCGCGACAAGCGCATATTCGTCGACCTCAAGTTCTTCGATATCCCGGTCACGGTGGCAGCCGCGGTGCGCGCACTGCGCAATCGCGGCGTGAGCTTCACGACCGTGCACGGCAATCAGGCGATCATGGAGGCGGCCGCGCGCGCCAAGGGCGAGGTCAAGGTCCTGGCCGTCACCGTGCTCACGAGCCTGGATCGCGGCGATCTTGACGATATGGGCTTCCAGTGTGACGTCGAGGAGCTGGTGCTCTCGCGCGCACGGCGCGCGCTCGAGGCCGGCTGCGACGGCGTCGTATCCTCGGCGCTCGAGCTGCCGCGGCTGCGCGAGCTGCTGGATCGGCGGCTGCTCGTGGTCACGCCCGGAGTGCGGCCGGTGGATAATCGGCCGATCGATGATCAGAAGCGAGTGGTCTCGGTGCCGCAGGCGTTCGAGCTTGGGGCGGATTACATCGTCGTGGGGCGCCCGATTCGCGATGCCGCCGATCCGCGCGCGGCCGCCGAGGCAATCCAGCAGCAGATTGCCGACTCGCTGGGCTAGCTGGTAGCCAGGCGCGAGCTTCAGGCCGCCGGCGCGGCCGCGCCCCTGAGCTCATCGCGCAATTCGCGGCGCAGGATCTTGCCCACATTGGTCTTCGGCAGCTCCTTGCGGAAATACACCGCCTGCGGCCGCTTATAGCCGGTCAGATACTGGTGACAGAAATCCTTGATGCGCTGCTCGGTCAGGGTCGGGTCGGAGCGCACGATGAACAGCGCCACCACTTCGCCGGAGTGCTCATCGGGCTTCGCCACCGCTGCAACCTCGAGCACCCCCGGGCAATGGGCGACTACATCCTCGATCTCGTTCGGATAGACCTTGAACCCCGAGACGATGATCATGTCCTTCTTGCGATCCTCGATGAACACGAAGCCCAGCTGGTCCATGTGCCCGATGTCGCCGGTGCGCAGAGCCCCATCGGGCATCAGCACCTGCGCGCTCTCGGCGGGCTGATTCCAGTAGCCGCGCATGACCTGAGGTCCACGCAGGCAGATCTCCCCGCTCGCCCCGGTGCCCAGATCGTGGCCATCCTCATCGCGGATGAATACTTCGGTCGATGGCAGCGGCAAGCCGATCGAGCCGCTCAGCCCGGCGTACGCCCCGACGAGCGTGTTACAGCAACCCACCGGCGAGGCCTCGGTCAATCCCCAGCCCTGCGTGATCGCGCAGCCGGTGATCTGCTTCCAGCGCGCGGCAATCGCGCTCTGCAATGCCATGCCGCCCGCAATGGTGGCGACCAGCCGCGAGAAGTCGATCTGGCCGAAGCCCGGCGTATTCATCAGCGCGTTGAACAATGTGTTCACGCCCATGAAGAACATCGGACGATGGGCCTTGAGCTCTTTGACGAACGCGGGGAAGTCGCGCGGGTTCACGATCAGCAGTCCCGAGCCGCCGAGGGAAGCAAACAGCAGGCAGTTCGCCGTCAATGAAAAGATGTGATACAGCGGCAGGGCGCAGACGAAGGTTGCCCGATCCAGCGCGACCTGCTGGAACCAGGCCCGGCATTGCAGCACGTTGCTCACCATGTTGCCGTGCGTGAGCATCGCGCCCTTGGAGATGCCGGTCGTGCCACCGGTATATTGCAGGAACGCCAGCGCATCGTGATCGAGGCTCACCGGCGCGAGCGGCCATTGGCCGGCTTCGCGCAATACCTCGCTCAAGCGGCGCGCTCCCTCGATGCGCCAGCGCGGCACGCGCCGCTGCACGTGCCGCAACACGAGGTTGACCAGCGCACCTTTCGGCCAGCGCAGCAGGTCGCCGACGCCGGTGACGATGACGTGGCGCACACTGGTGGCGCGCAGCGCCTGTGCCAGCGTGGCGGCGAAATTCTCGAGCACGACCACCGCGCTGGCACCGCAATCCTTGAGCTGGCGCTCGAGCTCCACGGCGGTGTAGAGCGGGTTGGTGTTCACGATCACAAGGCCCGCCCGCAAGGCACCGAACATCACGAGCGGATACTGCAATACATTGGGCAGCATGATTGCGATGCGATCGCCGGGCTTGAGGCCCGCGCGCTGCAGCCACGCGCCGAAGGCGGCCGAGCCCTGGGCGAGCTGCCCATAGCTGATCGGCGTGCCCATGCATTGGTAGGCGGTGCGCTGCGCATAGCGCTCGCAGGCATCCTCGATCAGTGCCTTGAGCGATGGCCACACGCTCGTATCCACGTCCGCGGGAATTCCCGGCGGATACTGCTTCAGCCAGAAGCGCTCCATCAGGCCCCAGCGCTGGCCGCGCGCAACAGCGGCGCGAGCCTGGGCCATACATTCTCGAGCAATAAGGGCTGCGCCTGCGCATTGGGATGCAGGCCGTCCTCCTGCATCAGGCCGGGCCTCAGGGCTACGCCCTCGAGCAGGAACGGCAGCAATGCGATCTTGTGAGTGGCTGCGAGCTGATCGTACATGGCAGCGAACTCGTGCGTGTAGCGCTCGCCGTAATTGGGTGGCAATCGCACTCCGAGCAGCAATACGGCGACGCCATGCGCCTGCAGTTGCGTGATGATCTGATCCAGGTTGGTGCGCGTCTGTGTCAGCGGCAGGCCGCGCAAGCCGTCATTGGCGCCGAGCTCGAGCAGGACGATGCGCGGCTGCTGCACGGACAGCGCATGCGCCAGGCGGGACAGGCCGCCGGCCGAGGTCTCGCCGCTGACGCTGGCATTCACGATGCGGAATCCGTACCCTTCCTGCAGGATCTTCTGCTGCAGCAGGTTGACCCATCCCTGCTCGACGCGGATGCCATAGCCGGCGCTCAGGCTGTCCCCGTATACCAATATGACCTGCGACTGCGAGGCGAGCGCCGCCGACGCCGCCAGTACGATCAGCCATGCCACCAGGATGCCAATGACGCGCGACATCGTTCTCGAAGCCCGGAATGTGAGCCAGCAGGTTAGCAGCCCGGAAGGGCCACTGACCATCGTGCGCGACATTTCGCTGCAGGTGGCCGCGGGCGAATCCATAGCGATCGTGGGTCCCTCGGGGGCCGGCAAATCCACGTTGCTGGCGCTGCTCGCGGGGCTGGATCTGCCCAGCTGCGGGGAAGTCTGGCTGGCCGGCGTGAATCTTTCCGGGCTCGACGAGGACGCCCGCGCACGGCTACGCGCTGCGCGTGTGGGCTTCGTATTCCAGTCCTTCCACCTGGTGCCCTCGCTGACCGCGCTGGAGAACGTGATGCTGCCGCTGGAGCTCGCGCATCGCACCGATGCGCGCGCTGCCGCCGGCGCCTGGCTCGCACGCGTCGGGCTGCAAGCGCGGCTTGCCCATTACCCGCGGCAACTCTCCGGTGGCGAGCAGCAGCGTGTCGCTTTGGCGCGCGCCTCGGTCGGCCGTCCGGCCGTACTGTTCGCCGATGAGCCCACGGGCAATCTGGATACCGTGACCGGTGAGCGCATCGCGCAGCTGCTCTTTGAGCTCAACGACGAATCGGATACCACGCTGGTGCTGGTGACGCACGAGCACACGCTCGCGGCGCGCTGCGATCGCATCCTGTCGATGGATGCCGGCGCCATACGAGCTTAGGGCAGTCCGATGCCCAGCCTCATCATGGCTCTGCGCTCACTGCGGCGCGAATGGCAATCCGGGGAGCTCGCGGTATTGTGGGTCTCGCTGTGCGTTGCGGTCGCGGCCCTCAGCGGCGTGGGTTTCCTGGCCGATCGCATCGGGCACGCCGTGCAGGCGCAGGCCAGCGAGGTGCTGGCAGCCGACCTGCGGGTCGAATCCGATATGCCGATTGCGCCAGCCGAGGCCGCTGAGGCGCACTCACTGGGCCTGCTGACAGCGAATCTGACGCGTACGCTCTCGGCCATATTCAAGGGCGATAGCAACCAGCTCGCCGATGTACGGGCAGTCAGCGAGCGCTATCCGCTGCGCGGCCACCTGAGCATCGCAACTCGAGCCTTTGCAGCCGGAGAGCCAACGGCGAGCATTCCGGCGCCCGGAGAGGCGTGGCCCGATTCCAGGCTTGCAGCCGAGCTCGGCGCCGGCCTTGGCAGCGAGCTGATGGTCGGCTCGCGAGCGCTGCGAGTGACACAGATCCTGATCTCGCGGCCCGATCAGAGCGCGACCTTTATCGAGTTCTCGCCCGCGTTGCTGATCAACGAGGCTGACCTGGCTGGCAGCGGACTGATTCAGCCGGGCAGCCGGGTTAATTACGCCCTGTTGCTTGCGGGCCCGGGCACGCAGCTGCAGGCCTTTCGCCGCTGGCATGCGCTGCACGGCGCGGCCGGGGAGCGGCTCGCGGATGTGGCCGAAGCCAGTCCGCAGATCGCCGATGCGAGCCGGCGGGCCACGCGTTTCCTGGCGCTGGCGGGGCTGGTCGCAGTGTTGCTGTGCGCGGTTGCGATCGCGATGAGCGCGCGCAGCTATGTGCGGCGGCATCTGGACATCGTCGCACTGATGAAGACACTGGGCGCCTCGCGAGCGCTGGTGCTCTCGATCAGTCTGTGGCAATTGCTGATTCTTGCAGCGCTCGCCAGCCTGATCGGCACCGCGGCGGGCTGGCTCACGCAATTGTGGCTGGTGCGCGTACTGCAGGGACTCTTGCGCTCCGATCTGCCGCCCGCGGGTGCCTGGCCGGCGCTGGCCGGCTTCATGATCGCGCTCGCGATGCTCGCGGGCTTCGCGCTGCCCTCCTTGCTGCAGCTCATGCGCGTGCCGGCGCTGCGCGTCCTGCGCCGCGACTCGGGGCCGCCGGCGCTGCGCCTGTGGGTCGCGGCCGCGCCCGTGGCGCTCGCCATCGTCGCGGTGGTCTATGCCGCGCTGGATGACGTGCGCCTGAGCTTCTGGTTTGTCGTGGGCCTGGGAGGCGCGGCGCTGGCGCTGGCGGCTGGCGGGGCCGTGCTGCTGCGGCTCGCGGCGCAGGTGCGCGGCAATGCCGGCGCCGCCTGGCGCTACGGTGTAGCCAATCTCGCGCGCCGCCGCACCGAGGCCATTGCGCAGATCGTGGCCTTCGGGCTCGCCATCATGCTGCTGCTGGCGCTGGCGATCCTGCGAGCCGACCTGGTGACTGACTGGCGCGCAAGTCTGCCGCCTGAGCTGCCCAATTATTTCTTCCTGAATATTGTGCCTGAGCAGCGCCTGGAGTTTCAGCGCGAACTCATCGGCGAAGGCGCGAAGCTCGAGCGCATGCTGCCGATGACGCGCGCTCGCATGAGCGCGATCAACGGTCAGAGCGTGGCGAGCCTGCAGTTTGCCGACGCGCGCGGCAAGCGCTTCGCCGAGCGCGAGCAGAACCTGAGCTGGAGCGCACAGCTTGGGTCGGACAATCGTATCGTCGCTGGCCGCTGGTGGACGGCGGCCGACTACGGCAAACCACTGGTCTCGCTGGCGCTCGAGTACCGGGATTCGCTGCGGCTCAAGCTCGGTGATCATTTGAGTTTCGACGTCGCCGGCGAGCCGCTCGAGGTCACGGTGGCGAGCTTTCGCGAGGTCAAGTGGGACAGCTTCAGGCCGAATTTCTTCGTGCTGCTGCCGCCCGGCGTGCTCGATGCGTCGAGCGGCACCTACATGACCAGCGCCTATCTGCAGCCCTCAAGCGGTGCCATGGCGGCGCTCGTGCACCGCTTCCCGGGCGTCTCGATCTTCAATATCGCCGATCTGCTCGCGCAGGTGCGCTCGGTGATCGACAAGGCCGTCACGGCCGTACAGAGCGTGTTTGTGTTCACTTTGCTGGCCGGCTTCACGGTGCTTTCCGCAGCCGTGCAGTCCAGCAGCGATGAGCGCGGCTACGAGATCGCAATCCTGCGCGTGCTGGGCGCCGGCCGCTCGATGATCTTTGCGAGCGTGCTGGCTGAATTCTCGCTCATGGGCGCGCTCGCCGGGATACTGGCGGCCAGCGGCGCCTCCCTCGGTGGCGCCTGGCTGGCGCACGCACTGGATCTGAACTATCGATTCGACCTGGCCTTGTGGCTGCTCGGCGTCATCGGCGCGGTATTCATCGTGGCGGCCGCCGGGGCCATCTCGACGCGCTCGATGGTGCGCGCGAGAGCGCGCAGCGTGCTCTACTGATCCGGCGCAGCCGCCGGTGGCCTCAGTGCGTGACCGTGATGGTCGTCCAGGCCTGTGCGACCGTATCGCCGCGCCAGTTCATGCCCTCAATGGTCAGCTGATAATCCCCGGGGCCCAGTGCCGAGCTGTTGAGTCCGAGATGCAGATGGCCATTCGAATCGCGCAGCACGTTGTGCAATATGGCAACGCGGCCCTGATCCAGGCGATCGATGGTGACGCGAAAGCTCGAAAACGGCGACCACGAGACGTCGATTCTCAGATCGGCCATTTCCGCCGCGGCCCCGCCGATGCTCGCGACGCTGTGGCTCGAGGGTGTGCGGCTCGGAACCAGCAGGATCGCGCGCGTGGAGGTGACCGGCTCGAGCGACTGCAGCGTCAGACGCTGGCGCAAGGAGGCGATCGTGTGAGCGCGCGTGGCCAGCGCATGCGCGAGCACCAGGCTCGTGATGCCCAGCAGCAGCGCGAGCGCGCTCACGCCAAGCAGCAGTGGCAGGCGCTCCCACCATGGCTTGCGCACTTCCCAGGGCAGTGCGACGCCGCCGGCCTCGAGCAGGCGCAGCGCGGCGCTGACGCGCTCGGTGAGCCCGATCTCATCGAGGGCTTGCGGGTGCTCGCGGCAATAGCGCTCGAAATCCTGTGTGCCTCTGAGCGGCAAACGGCCGCCGAGGTAGCGCTCAACGATATGGTTGCGCGCGATGAACTCGCGATCCATGACGTTATGGGGCGGCGCCGCGGGCACGGGCACGGCCGCGGCGTGCGATTCAGGGGGCCGATTCGCTGAGGCTTGCATCATCCGAAGGCGTAGTCTACGCCCGCCGAGCCGAGCCAGCGCGCGCTGGCCGCGGACTTCAGATCCTTGGCCACGCAGTACAGCCCCAGGACGCGCGCCGCCTTGACGATCGCGACCACGCTGGCGCGCGAGAACTTGTCGCTCAGCACGTCCGCGGTGAGCGCCGGATCGAGCTTCAGGCAGCGCACCGCGCTCGAGCGCAGCAGCGCGAAGGCGGCGCCCGTGAGGTTGAAGTCATCCAGTGCCACGAAGCATCCCTGCGCCGCGCACGCGGCGATGAAGCGCTCGGTGGCGAGGCCATCCTGCGCCGCCAGGGGGCTCGCAATGCGTAAGCCCAGCACGCCCTGCGCCAGGGCGGCGGCCTGGATGATGGGTGCCAACTGCATCATGAAGTCCGGGCTGAGCACTGATTCAGTGCTCAAAGGCAGCGTGAAAGTCGCAGGCGTGCGCGAAGCGCGCGTGCCGCGCCGCTGCAGCCAATGCATGAGGCGACGGGCGCCGTCCAGATCCGCCGACATCGAGGTCGGCTCGGCCGCAATCTCATAACGGCGTGTGGCGCCGGCGCTGCGCAAGCGCGAATAGCGGCGCAGGCGCAAAGGCTTCAGCGGCGCATGTGCGCCGGCTGGGTCCGCGCCTGCCTCGGGCGCCGGCGTTGACGGCGCAGTGGCGTCCACCTTGATGCGCGCCGTCATGCTCAGACCGTAGCGGTGCATCGCGGCCAGTACCCGTGCGCGAATGGGTGCGGCGTCGAGCGCGCCGTCCGGCGCCTCGATGACGGCGAAGGCGAGGCTAGTGCGTTCGCCCGAGGGTGTGCGCGCGCAAAAGTACAGTGCGCGCCTGCCATCCTCGAGCTCGCGCTCCAGATACGGTTCACTGTCTTTGAGTGCGAAGCCTTGCTCGGCGTGGCGTAGCCAACGCTGATCGGCCGCTCCCCAGCGCCCCCGGTTCATCCACAGCAACTCGCCCTCCCCGCCATGCAGCGTCAGGCGCTGCACCTGCAAGGGTGCGAGCAGACGCAACAGGCGCTGGCCCAGCTGCGCGGAGTTGCTGTTGCGTCCTGCGGGTGCCGGCGCCTCCAACTCAGGCTCGGGGTCGAGCCCAAGCAGCTCAGGCGCGGGAGTAGTCATAACGCAATGTTGGCAGGGGCAGACCATCCATGGCGTGATCTTGCTCGCGTTCCGGCAGGCGGGCCGGCGTGCATCTCGCGTAGACTTGTCATAAGTCCATGTACCGCGCGCCGCTCAAGGAACTGCGTTTCGTGCTCGAGCAATTGCTCGACGTGCAGCAGCTGGCGCAACTGCCGCGCTACAGCGATTTCTCGAGCGAGCTGGCCGGCTCGATCCTCGAGCAGGCCGCTCGTTTCGCCGAGGAAGTACTGGCCCCCATCAATGCCCTGGGCGATCGGCTCGGCGCGCGCTTCAGCGACGGGGCGGTGCGGATGCCGCAGGAATTTCGCAGCGCCTATCGGCAGTTCATCGAGGCCGGCTGGACGCAGCTGAGCGCGGCGAGCGAGGAAGGTGGCCAGGGCGCCCCGTTGACGCTGACTGCCGCAGTGGAGGAAATCTGGTGCGGGGCGAACCTGGCTTTCATGCTCTGCCCGCTGCTCTCGCGCAGCGCCGTCGAGGCGCTGGAGACCGCGGCCGCAGAGCCATTGCGGGCGCGCCTACTACCCAAGCTGGTGAGCGGGGAATGGACCGGGACCATGAACCTGACCGAACCGCAGGCCGGCTCGGATCTGGCCGCGATCCGCACTCGCGCGAGCCCCGAGGAGGATCATTACCGCATCGTCGGGCAAAAGATCTTCATCACCTACGGCGAGCACGATCTGTCCGAAAACATCATTCACCTGCTGCTCGCGCGCGCCGAGGGCGCGCCCCCGGGCATCAAGGGTATCTCGCTGTTCGCTGTGCCCAAGCGTCTGGTAGGCGCCGACGGCAGCCTCGGTGAGCCCAATGATGTGCACTGTGTATCGATCGAGCACAAGCTCGGCATTCACGCGAGCCCGACCTGCGTAATGTCCTATGGCGATCAGGGCGGCGCCATCGGCTATCTGGTGGGCGAGTTGCACCACGGTCTGGAGTACATGTTCATCATGATGAACTCGGCGCGCCTGTCGGTCGGCGTGCAGGGCGTGGGCATCTCCGAGCTTGCTCTGCAGCAGGCCAGCGCCTGGGCGCGCAGCCGCGTGCAGGGGCGAGCGCCCGGCGCTGCCGGCGATGCGCCGCCCGCGCCAATCGTGCAGCACCCGGACGTCGCGCGCATGCTGCTGACGATTCGCGCCAACGTCGAGGCCATGCGCGCGCTGGCGCTGTACTGCGCCTTCACGCTCGATCGTGCGCGTGCCGAGCCCGATGAGAAACGCCGCGCCATCGCGCTCGCGCGCGGAGAGCTGCTGATCCCCATCGTCAAGGGCTGGAGCACCGATCAGGCGAGCGAGCTCGCTTCTCTGGCGCTGCAGATTCACGGCGGCATGGGATTCATCGAGGAAACCGGCGTGGCGCAGACGCTGCGCGACGCGCGCATCACCTCGATCTATGAGGGCACGACCGGCATTCAGGCCAATGACCTGATCGGCCGCAAGCTCGCGCGCGACCGTGGCGCGGCCGTGGCCGGATTGCTCTCCGACCTGCTGCGTGAGATCAACGATCTGCGCGGCAGCGAGCCAGCGATGCGCAGCATACGCAACGCCAGCATCGAGGCGATCACCGTCTTGCGCGACGCCACCGAGGCGCTGCTGTATCAATACGCCGAGACGCCGGCGCGCGCCTACGCAGTTGCGGTGCCGTATCTGCACCTGTGCGGCCGCGTGCTGGGTGGAGCGATGCTCGCGCGCAGCGCCGCGATCGCGACGCGCCGGCTCGGCGAGTCCGGGGATGACGCGAAGTTCTACCGCGCGAAGCTGCAGAGCGCGCGCTTCTATGCCGAGTACCTGCTGCCGCAGACCTTGAGCCTGGCGCGCACGGTCAAGTCCGGCGGCCCGAGCGTGGTGGAGGCCGATACGGAGCTGTTGACGGCGAGTTGATCACCCCCGTGGGCGCCCCGGGCGCGGCATGCTCAGACCGGGTTCTCCAGGCTGAAGGTGGCCGTCTCATCGTTATAGGCGAACGCCTCGGCATAGCGGGCCAGACTGATCACGGCACGCAGCGTGTCCTCGGCATCGTCCTCGCCCATGAAGTCCTCGAGCTCATCGATGAAGCGGCTCTTGCGAGCCGAATGCGTGGCGCGCTCATCGAGCACGCGGCGGATGTGAGCCGCGAGCGGCACATAGCTGAGCAGATGGCGCGCGAACATGCGCTTGCGCTCATCCAGATCGGCGTTGACAAAGGCTATACCGGCCTCGGTGAGCCGGATGTCGCCGCCTTCCACCTCGGCGAAGCGCATGAGCTGCAAGGTCTCGGCGACCGGAAACAGCTCATCGATTTCCATCTGCAGGTCCGAGGCGATCTTCGGCAGATCGGCGGTACCGTTGAACGGCGGGGCGGCGATCGTCTCCAGGAGCCCGGAGAGCAGATTCGAGGACACCCGCCGCATCACGCTGCCGATGCCAAGGCCTGGAAAGCGCTCGTTCCTGGCGGGCGCATCGCCGGGCCGGCGCGAAGTCATCTCGACATAGATGCGCTCGACCAGCTCGCGGAATACCGGATCGAGCCGCTTGCGCGGCTGGGGTAACTTGACGTCGATCTCGTTGAGGATGCGGCCCGGATTGCTGCCGAAGACGAGGATGCGATCGCACATGAGCACCGCCTCCTCGATGTTGTGCGTGACCAGGATCACGCCTTTGATCGGCGCGCGCCCTTCCGCCCACAGATCCAGGAAGTCGGTGCGCAGCGTCTCGGCGGTGAGCACATCGAGCGCCGAGAACGGCTCATCCATCAGCAGCACGTCGGGATGCACGACCAGAGCGCGCGCGAAGCCCACGCGCTGGCGCATGCCGCCGGAGAGCTCGCGCGGGTAGGCGGACTCGAAGCCATCCAGGCCGATCAGGTCGATGGCCGCAAGCGAGCGCTTGCGAATCTGCCCCTTCTCCATGTGCTGCGCTTCCAGGCCGAGCGCGACGTTCTCGAACACCGTGAGCCATGGGAACAGCGCGAAGCTCTGAAACACCATGGCGATGCCGCTGGGCGGCCCGTCGATCGGCTGGCCGCGAAACGCGAGCGAGCCCGCACTGGGCGCGTCCAGGCCCGCGATCAGGCGCAACAGCGTGGATTTGCCCGAGCCCGAGCGGCCCAAAAGCCCCACGATCTGACCCTGCTCGAGACGCAGCTGCACGCCCTCGAGCACCGCCAGGTCCCCGCCGTCGGGCTTGGGGAATGCCTTACAGACCCCGTCGACCTGCAGCAGGGCAGTGGTTGCGTGGCTCATGACGGAGTTCATAAGTGCACGTTCTTCAGGTCAGGCGAAATTTACGCTCGGCGTAATAGTACAGCGGCCGCCAGAATACGCGGTTGAGCGCGACCACGAATAGACTCATCGTCGTGATGCCGAGGATGATGCGATGGAAATCTCCGGCCGTGGTCGCCTCTACAATATAGGCGCCCAGGCCGTGCGCCTTCACCTCGACGTTATGCCAGCTCACGACTTCGGCGACGATCGACGCATTCCATGAGCCGCCCGAGGCCGTGATGGCGCCGGTCACGTAATAGGGCAGCACTGCGGGCAGTCCGACCCGGCGCCACCAGAGCCAGCCGCCGACGTTCAGATTCTGCGCCGCGTAGCGCAGCTCCGAGGGCATCGCCGCCGCGCCGGCGATCACGTTGAACAGGATGTACCACTGCGTGCCCAGAATCATCAGTGGACTGAGCCAGATGTCCGGATTGAGGGTCCACATCACGATGAAGTAGGTGACGATCGGAAATAGCAGATTGGCGGGAAAGGCGGCCAGGAACTGCGCGATCGGCTGGACAATTTGCGTTGCGCGCGGACGCAGCCCGACCCAGATCCCGATCGGTACCCACAGCAGGCTCGCGAGCGCGATCAGGATCATCACGCGCGCCAGTGTGAGTGTGGCCAGGCCCGCGACCTGCAGCGCCTCGTGCAGCGAGGTCTCGCCGATCAGCATGTGCGCAATACGCCAGAGCGCCCACCCGACCACGGTTACCAGCAATAAAAACCACAGCAGATCCGCGCGCCGGCCCGCGCCCGCGTTGGCGATGCGGATCAAGGCCTGCGGCCGCGGGGTCTTGCGGCTGGTCCAGCGCACGACCGCATAGAACAGCGCATGGAAGGCCCCCATGGTGCGCGAGCGCTGCAGCATCGTGAGCGCCCAGGAAGTCGGCACCTGGCTGCCCTGCTCCTGATCGATGCGGAAGCGATCGCCCCAGACCACCAGCGGACGGAAAATCAGCTGATCGTAGAGCAGGATCACGATCAGCATAGTCAGGATCGCCCAGCCGATCGCACGCAGATTGCCCTGCTCGATCGCCAGCGCGACGTAGCCGCCAATGCCCGGCAGAATGATGTTGGTGTGCCCGACGTTGATGGCTTCGGACACGACCACGAAGAACCAGCTGCCCGACATCGACATCATCATGTTCCAGAGCAGTGCCGGCATCGCGAACGGCACCTCCAGGCGCCAGAAGCGCATCCAGGCCGAGAGGCGGAAGGAATCGGCGGCCTCGCGCAGCTCATACGGCACCGTGCGCAGCGACTGATAGAAACTGAAGGCCATGTTCCAGGCCTGGCTCGTGAAGATCATAAAAATGACCGCGAACTCGGCGCCGAGCACGCGCCCAGGCACCAGTGACATGAAGAACACGATCGTGACCGAACCGAATCCCAGGATCGGCACCGACTGCAGGATGTCCAGGATCGGCACGAGCAAGCGCTCGGCGCGTGCGCTCTTGGCCGCCCAGGTCGCATAGGTGAGCGTGAACAGCAGCGAGAACACGAGCGCGACGAACATGCGCAGGGTCGTGCGCGCGGCGTAGACGGGCAGATGCACCGGATCGAGCGACAAAGGCGTCGCCGCGAGCCGGGTCAACGGCACCAGCAGTCCGCGGCTGGCCTCGGCAAAGAAGGTCAGGATCCCGATGACCACGATGATGGCAATCAGGTCCCAGCGTGAGGCCAGGTCGCGTACGAATGCAAATGGATCGGCGCGATTCATGGGTCGCGCAGTGTTGCACAGGCACACTGCAAATTCTGCAGTGTCGCGCCAGAGCCTGAGTCTTTAATTACGCAGCGCGCCCTCAGCGCTTCGCGTTCGTGCGCGCTGCCCGATACTGCGCGGGAGCGGCGCTCAGGCGCTTCAGATAGCGCCGACGCTCGGCGGGGCTGAGCGCATGCCAGTCGATCTTGCGCGCAAAACTGCGGCGCAATGCGCTGTCGCTGACCACGACGATCGGGCCGCCGGTGCGCGCGCGCTGCTGCGGCAGGCGCCGCGTGCGGCCCGTGCGCAGCAGATCTACCAAAGCGGCGGCGACGCGCTCATTGCGCGGCAGTTCACTGTGCTCGCAGCGCACGTAATAATTACGCGCGCCGGCGAGGGTGGCGCACGCGGCCGCGACCGTGCCGTCGCCCGCGGTGCTGATTTCATAATGAAACTGCCCGCCACGTTGCGTGAGCGCGGTGGCGGTGCGCTGACCGGTGCCGATGATGGAGACATAGCGTTCATCGGGCGCCGCCAGGCATGCGCGAAAGGCGCGCGCGGCGCTGAGCCGCGCCGCGTCGGGCAGCATCCCCTGCCGTGGCCAGCAGCGCGGATCGAACAGATCCAGACTCCCGGCCCGCAGCGGCAAGAGCTGGTAGATGCTCATGAAGCTGTGAAAGACCTCGCGACACAGCGCCTCGGCGTCATGCCGTACATCGATGGCTGCGAGCCGGCAGATTAATGGGTACGTGGCGCGCAGCGCCTGCACCGCTGCCATGGCCCCGTCGTGCGGCGTGCCCAGTCCGATCAGGCGCGTGACGCGGCGGCTCGCGCCCCTGGCGATCGCGCCGTGTCGGGGTGCCATGGCCGCGCGCGCCAGCAATCCGCCCATGCTGTGGCCAATCAGCGCGAGCTCACCGGCCGAATCGGCGCGCAGCCGCGCCGCCAGTGCAGCGCCCAGCACATTGAGGTCGGCGCGCCAGTCATAGTCATAGAGCAGCACCTGGAAGCCCGCCGCGCGCAGGCGCAATTTCAGGGGCAGGTAGCTGTAGGGGATCGCCCCGAGGGTCTGCAGCGAGCGGCGCGCGCCCCAACGCAGCTGCGCCAGCCGTCCCTGCACGATGTCGCTCGGATCGAGCCAGAGCAGATCCGCGGGCTGTCCGCGCGCACGTGCGCGTCCGAGCTGTGATCCCATGATGCCGGGCAATACATAGACTTTGGGTAATCCGGCCCGCGGCCGCGTGCGCGCCGCGGCGCGCGCCAGGGTGCGCAACAGATCAAATTCGGATGCCCCCAGATAGGCTCGCAGCTCGCGCCGATGCGTGCCGCACTCGAGCGCGCGCTCCAGCTCCTCGGTGGGCCAGCACATGCGGTCATAGACCGAGATCTGCTCGCCGGGTCTCATGCGCGGAGCCGGCCTTTCAGGCCAGACCGCTGTGACGCGCGATCTGATCGAGGAGCGCGGCAATCGCGCTCGCACGTGCACTGCTCTTGCGCCAGACCGCCCCGATGCGGCGGCTGGGAATCGGGCGCGCAAAGGCTCGTATGGCAATGCCGCGAGCCTGCCCGTAGGCCCCGCGGCTGGCGAGGGCTGGCAGCAATGTGATGCCGACACCCGCGGCGACCATCTGGCGCAAGGTCTCGATGCTGGTGGCACGAAAGTCCTGCTTCTCGTGCACGTTGCTGCGCGCGCAGATCTCGAGCGCCTGGTCGCGCAGGCAATGGCCATCCTCGAGCAACAGCAAGGTCTCGCCATCCAGATCATCGATGCGCACCTGCGCGCGCGCCGTGAGCCGATGGGATTCGGGCAAAGCCAGCACGAAGGGCTCCTCGTAGAGCTCGCGGCTCGCGAGTCCCTCATCAGTGACCGGTAAGGCCAGCACCCCGACATCGATCTCGCCGTTGTGCAGCCGTTCGAGCATCGGTGCGGTCTGGTACTCGTAGAGCATCAGTTCCAGCCGCGGCATAGCCTTGCGCAGCTTGAGCGCTACCTGCGGCAGCAGGTAAGGGCCGATCGTGGGCAGCAGCGCGAGGCGCAGCTGTCCGGCCAGCGGGTCGCGCCGCGTCTGCGCCAGCGTGAGGATGGCCTCACCGGTCTCAAGCATTTGCCGGGCGTGCCTGGTGATGTGCTCGCCAGCCTCTGTCAGCGTCACGCGGCGCGGCTGGCGTTCGATCAGCTGCACGCCCAGATGCTGCTCGAGCTTGCGCAATTGCGTCGACAGCGTCGGCTGACTCACAAAGCACCTGGCCGCCGCGCGCCCGAAATGACGCGTGTCGGCGACGGCGACGAGGTAACGCAGGTCCTTGAGCTTGAGTTCCGGCATGTCCTACCGATATATGTCGTCTATCGATAATATCAATTCAATCGATTAGACTAACATGATCCGGGCAGGCAGTATGCCTGCACACGGCGGCGATCCGCGCGCCACGAATGGTTCCATAGGAGGGCCGCGACATGTTAGGCATAGGTGAGAAGTTTCCCGAGTACGCATTGACCGGTGTGGTCTCGAACGACCCGAATAAGGCCTTCCGCCAGTTCAGCAGCCAGGAGCAGGCTGGCAAATGGCAGATCGTGTTTTTCTGGCCCAAGGACTTCACCTTCGTCTGCCCGACCGAGATAGCGGCCTTCGGCAAGCTCAATCGTGAGTTCACCGATCGCGGCGCGCAGCTCTTTGGCGTGAGCACCGACAGCGAGTACGTGCATCTGGCCTGGCGCCGCGACAAGGAAGAGCTGCGGGATCTGCCTTTCCCGATGCTCTCGGATATCAAACGAGAATTGACCGGCGCGCTCGGTATCATCGACGCGCAGGCCGGGGTCGCCCAACGCGCGAGCTATATCGTCGATCCGCAGGGCGTGATCCGCTTCGTCTACGTCACCGACCTCTCGGTCGGCCGCAACCCCTCGGAGGTACTGCGGGTGCTCGATGCACTGCAGACCGATGAGCTGTGCCCCTGCAACTGGCAGAAGGGTCAGGAGACCCTCAAGGCAGCCTGACATGGAGCGTACGGCACTGGAACTGATGCGCGATACCATCCCGGATTATGCGCGCGATCTGAAGCTCAACCTCGGCAGCGTGCTGACGCGCGAGGGGGCGCCGGGCCTGAGCGAGCGGCAGATCTGGGCCGTGGCGCTGGCCTCGGCGATCGCCGCACGCAACAACGCCTTCACCCATGCAATCGAGGCAGCCGCGCAGCAGCATCTGGATGCCGCGCACCTGCAGGCCGCGCGCGCCGCGGCGGCCATCATGGGCATGAACAACGTCTACTATCGCTTCCTGCACCTGGTCGAGGATGCCGAGTACCAGAGCATGCCAGCGCGGCTGCGCATGAATATCCTGGCCAATCCGGGCATCGACAAGCTCGACTTTGAGCTGCTGTCGCTCGCCGTATCGGCGATCAACGCCTGTGGCCTGTGCATCACTTCGCACGAGCGCAAGCTGCGTGCGCACGGCATCACGCGCGAGATGATCCAGAGCGCGGTGCGCATCGCGGCCGTCGTGCAGGCGGTGGCCGTGGTGCTCGAGTACAGCGCGGCAGGCTCGGACACGATGCCCGACGCGCTGTCGGCAGGGTCCGCGGCGCGTTGAGGGTAATCTTGACGCCGCGCGGCGGCGCTGGCCATACTGGCCTCGCTATGGCTATCAACGCTGCATCGGTGACGGCCCCGGGGGGTCGCTCGTGGTGGTGCCACTTCTATGGAGTGGGCACTGGGCGTTGCTGCACGCTGTAATCACAACCTACAGGTCAGAATCACACAGAACCCATCTCCGGAGCACCTCCGGGATGGGTTTTTCTTTATGAAGCCTCCGTTCGACATCGCTGGGGATCTGGACACGCCGGTGTCGGCGTTCGCCAAGCTCGCGCCGTTTGCGCCGCGCTTCCTGCTCGAGAGCGTGGAGGGCGGTGAGCGGCTCGGGCGTTATTCGTTCATCGGCCTGGGCGAGGGCCTGGAAGTGCGGCTCGATGAGTCCGGCTTCCACATTGGCGCCGAGCGGCGCGCGATTCCGGAGCATGGCCAGGGGCTGCTGGAAGGTCTGCGCGCCGCGTTGGCGGCGGCGCCCGTATTGCACCCCGCGCTCAGCCAGGTGCCATTGGCCGGGGGACTGGTCGGCTACACGGCCTATGACGTCGTGCGCTTCTTCGAGCGCCTGCCGGTGCGCCTGCCGCCGCTGGCGGGGGTGCCGCTGCTGCATTATGTCGCGCCGCGCTCGCTGCTCGTGTTTGATCACGTGAGTCGCGGAATCGCCCTGTTGCACGCCGGCACAGAGCAGGAGCGCGCATCTTTGCGTCGCGAGCTGATCGAGGCTTTGCGCGGCGCGGTGCCGCGCATCGCCAGCGGCGGGGGATTTTCCACTCCGGCGCCCGCACTGAGCCGCGAGCAGTACCTGGCGGGCGTGCGGCGCACGCAGGAGTACATCGGCGCGGGCGACGTCTATCAGCTGGTACTCGCCTCGCGCTTTGCGGGACGCCATGATCTGGATCCGTTTCAGGTCTATCGCGCGCTGCGGCTCATCAACCCATCGCCCTACATGTATTTCTGCCGGCTGGGCGCGCTCACCGTGGTCGGCTCCTCGCCCGAGGCCCTGGTCAAGCTCAACGGGCGCCGCGCGCAACTGCGCCCGATTGCCGGCACGCGGCCGCGACACGCGGACCCCGCGCTGGATGCGCGTCTGGAGGCGGAACTGCGCGCCGATGCCAAGGAGAATGCCGAGCACGTCATGCTGGTGGACCTGGCGCGCAATGATCTCGGACGCGTCGCGCGCGCGGGCAGCGTGCAGGTCGAGCCCTATCGCTGCATCGAGCGCTACAGCCATGTCATGCACATCGTCAGCGGCGTGAACGGCGAGCTCGCGGCGCAGCGCGATGCCTTCGATCTGTTTGCGGCCACCTTTCCGGCCGGCACGCTGGTCGGTGCGCCCAAGGTGCGCGCGATGCAGATCATCGAGGAGCTCGAGCCCGTGCGTCGCGGTCTGTACGGCGGCACGGTCGGCTACTTCGGCGCGCTCGGCGACATGGACCAGGCCATCACGATTCGCACGCTGGTGTTCAACGGCGCGCAGTACAGCTATCAGGCCGGCGCGGGCATCGTGGCCGACAGCGACCCGGTGGCCGAATACGACGAGGTTCTGGCCAAGAGCGCGGCGTTGCTGCGTGCCTTGCAGATGGCGGAGGCCGGGCTGTGAGCGCTCGACTCCTGTTGATCGATAATTACGATTCTTTTACCTACAACCTGGTGCAGGGCTTTCTCGTGCTCGGAGCCGAGGTGCTGGTCTATCGCAACGATGCGATCACGCCCGATGCAGCGCTCGCTCTGGAGCCGACGCATCTGTGCATCTCACCGGGCCCCGGCACACCGGCCCAGGCAGGGGTCTCGATGCCGCTGATCGGCTGCTTCGCCGGGCGCATCCCTGTGTTCGGCGTGTGCCTGGGCCATCAGTGCATCGTCGAGGTCTTCGGCGGCCAGATCGTGCGTGCGCCGCGTCTGATGCACGGCAAGACCTCATCGATTGAGCATGATCGGCTCGGCGTGTTCGAGCAGGTTCCGGAAGCCTGCGAGGTCGGCCGCTATCACTCACTGATCGCGGCGCCCGAATCGATCCCGCCGCAGCTGCAGGTGAGCGCGCGCACCGCGGCCGCCGAGATCATGGGCGTGCGGCACCGGCAGTGGCTCGTCGAGGGAGTGCAGTTTCATCCCGAGAGCGTACTGACGCCGCACGGGGCGCTGATGATGCGCAATTTTCTGCGCTGGCAGCACGGTACGCGCGCCGAGGACGCTCTGTGAATGAGCCCCTGGCGCTGCGCGCCGCGCTCGAGCAGCTGCTCGATGGCGCGAGCCTGGATGAGACGCAGGCCATGGAACTGCTGAGCGCGCTGACCGCGCCCGATCTGGCTCCGGCGCTGGCCGGAGCGGTGCTCGCGGCACTGCGCGCCAAGGGTGTCAGTGCCGAGGAATTGCGCGGCTTTGCGCGCGCCATGCGCTCGCTGGCGCGACGCCCCGATCTGCCGGCACTCGCCGATGCGGTCGATATCGTCGGCACTGGCGGCGATCGCTCCGGCAGCCTTAATCTCTCGACCGGCGCGGCTCTGCTGGCGGCCGCCTGCGGCCTGCCGGTCTACAAGCATGGCAATCGCGGCATCTCGAGCCGCGCCGGCAGCGCGGACGTGTTGCAGGCGCTCGGGCTGGCGCTGCCGCTGGATGAGGCGGCCGCCGGACGCTGTTTCGCCGCGACCGGCTTCACGTTCCTGTTTGCGCCGTACTATCACGCGGCCACCCGGGCCATCGCGCCGGTGCGCGCCGCCCTGGGCGTGCGCACGGTGTTCAATATTCTTGGCCCGTTGAGCAATCCGGCCGCTCCACCCTACCTCGTGGTCGGCGCCTTTGACCTGCCGACCGCCAGGCTCATGGCGCAGGCTGTGCTGGGCAGCGACGTCAAGCGCGCCTTTGTAATCCACGGCGCCGAGGGTTGGGATGAGCCCACGCCGATCGGCCCGTTCACATTGTTTGACGTCGGTCCGGGCGGCGTGCGTACCGAGCAGCGCACACCGGCCGATTACGGGCTCGCGCCGTGCGCAGCAGGCGCGCTGGCCGGCGCCGATGCGGCCCATAACGCGCGCGAACTCAGGCGCGTGCTCGCGGGCGAGCGGCGCGCGGGGCCCGATGCGCATCGCGATGCGTTGCTGCTGGGCGCGGCGCTCGCACTTGAGCTTACGGGTCGCGCGAGCGCGCCGCGTGCCGCGCTCGAGCAGGCGGCCGCGGCCATCGACCAGGGCGCCGGGCTGGCGCTGCTCACGCGGCTGGAGCGCTTCGGGCGTGATGAAGCACAGCAGGCGCGCAGCACATGAGCGCGGATTTTCTGCAGGCGATGGCGCGCTCGAGCCGCGAGCGCGTCGCGCCGGCGCCGCCGCTGCAGCTGTCCGCGCTGGGCTTTGATCTGATCGCCGAGCTCAAACTGCGCTCACCGGCGCTGGGTCCATTGCAGCAGGCGCACCAGGCCGATATCAGCGCGCGCGTGCGCGATTACGCGCTCGGCGGCGCGGCGGCGATCTCGGTGCTGACCGAACCCACGCGCTTCGACGGGGAGCTCGAGCACTTGCGCGAGGCGGCCACCGCATTGCAGGGCCGCATTCCAGCGCAGATCGCCAGCCTGCTGGATGCCGTGGCCGAATTGCAGCTGTTCGCACTGCTGGAGGCATTCGATGAGCCCGACCTCGAGCTGGCCGCGCAGCTGGTGCGCCAGCACGGCCGGCGCGCACAGCTGCTCGTGGGCGTGAACTGCCGCGATCTGAGCACGTTGCAGGTCGTGCCCGGCCGGCTCGAGGCGCTCGCGGCAAAATTGCCGCCGGATGTGCCGCGAGTGGCCGAAAGCGGCGTGGACAGCGAGGCCGATGCCGCGCGCCTGGTGCGCGCCGGCTACGAGCTGGCGCTGGTGGGCAGCGCGCTCATGCGCGCGCGTGATCCGCTGAGCTGCGCGCGCGCGTTGCTGGCCGCCGGACGGCAGGCGCGTCGATGTGGCTGAAGATCTGCGGCATGACGAGCCCGGAGGCGGTAAGCGCGGCACTGCAGGCGCAGGTCGACGCGATCGGCTTTGTGTTCGCCCCTTCGGTGCGCGAGCTGCAGCCGCGGCGCGCCGCGCAATTGGCCGCCCCGGCGCGCGGGCGCCTGCTGTGCGTGGCCGTCACGTTGCATCCGCGGCAGGCGCTGCTCGATCAGATCCTGAGCGAGTTCGCGCCCGATGTGCTGCAGACTGATCTGGACGATGTGGCGGGGCTGCGTTTGCCCGCGAACCTGACGGTGCTGCCCGTGGTTCGCGGCGCGTTGATAAACCCGAGCGCGCCGCCGCCGCGCCTGCTGTTCGAGGGTCCGCGCAGCGGCAGCGGCGGGCCCGCCGACTGGCGGCAGGCTATGCTGCTGGCAGGCGCGACGCAATTGATCCTGGCTGGCGGCCTCACGGCGGCCAACGTCGCCGCTGCGATTGCGACCGTGCGACCATTCGGGGTTGATGTCTCGAGCGGGGTGGAGTCGGCGCCCGGGCACAAAAGCCCGCAGCGCATCGTGGAGTTTGTCCAGGCCGCACGCGCGGCATTCGCAGGAACCGATCATGAGCGTGACGCAAACAAGCGCTGAGAGCGCATCCTTGCTGGCGGATCTGCTCGCCGGACGCTTGCCGGATGAGCGCGGGCGTTTCGGCCCTTATGGCGGCCGCTTTGTCCCCGAAACGCTCATACCGGCGCACGAGCGGCTCGAGCGCGGCGTGCGCCGCTGGCTCATCGACGCCGAGTTTCAGGCCGAGTTGCAGCGCGAATTGCACGACTGGGTCGGGCGGCCGACGCCGCTGTCTGCGGCGCCGCACCTGTCCCGGCGCTGGGGTGCCGAAGTCTGGCTCAAGCGCGAGGACCTGGCGCATACCGGCGCACACAAGATCAACAATGCCATCGGCCAGGCGCTGCTCGCCCGGCGCTTGGGCGCCCGCCGGGTGGTGGCGGAAACCGGCGCCGGACAGCACGGCGTGGCCAGCGCTGCCGCCTGCGCGCGCGTCGGCCTGCCCTGCACCGTGTACATGGGGGCTCTCGACATGGAGCGACAGGCGCCCAACGTGGGCCGCATGAGGTTGCTCGGCGCCAAAGTCGTCGCCGTGAACAGCGGCGATCGTACCTTGCGCTCGGCCATCGATGAGGCACTGCGCGACTGGGTCGGTGATCCGACCGGGACCTACTACATGCTGGGCTCGGCGGTCGGGGCTCATCCCTACCCGTATCTCGTGCGCGAATTGCAAGCCGTGATCGGACGCGAGGCGCGCGCGCAGATACTCGAGCGCGCCGGATCCTTGCCCGATGCGCTCATCGCCTGCGTGGGCGGCGGCTCCAACGCCATCGGTCTGTTTCACGCCTTCCTCGGTGATGCCGAGGTTGAAATCCTGGGCATCGAGGCCGGTGGGCGCGGTGCGCAGCTCGGCCAGAACGCGGCCACGCTTGGCCTGGGCCGACCGGGGGTGCTGCATGGCAGCTACTCGTTGCTGTTGCAGGATAAGGATGGGCAGATCCAGGAGACGCACTCGATCTCGGCGGGCCTGGATTATCCGGGCGTCGGCCCCGAGCACGCGCTGTTGCTCGCGCTCGGTCGCGTGCGCTACGAGGTGGCGAGCGATCAGGAAGCGCTCGATGCGGTGCGCGAATGTGCTGAATGCGAGGGCATCCTGCCCGCGCTCGAGACCGCGCATGCGCTCGCCGGTGCGCGCCGCTGGGCTGCCACGCATCCGGGCAAGCGCGTGCTGATCGGACTGTCGGGGCGGGGCGATAAGGACTTGCCTACCCTGCTGCAGACCCTCAACGCGCCCAATCCCGAGGCGCCCCCATGAGCGCCGCGCTCGCCAATACGCCGATCGAGCGCATCGTGCTCGCGCTGCGCGGCGCAGCCAAGCAGGGTCAGCCTGCGCTCGTGGCTTTTCTGACCGCGGGCTATCCGAGCCGCGCGCAGTTTCGCGAGCACCTGAGCGCCGTGGCCAGTGAGGCTGACGTGGTCGAAATCGGCGTGCCGTTCAGCGATCCGATGGCCGATGGCGTCACGATCCAGCGCTCGAGCGAGGCGGCACTGCGCGCCGGGGTTACCCTCGCCTGGATACTGGAAGAATTGCAACTCATGCGGCCGGTCAAAGCGCCGCTATTGCTCATGAGCTATCTGAATCCACTGCTCGCCTTCGGACTCGAGCGCCTGGCGCGCCGAGCCGCCGGCGCGGGGATCTGCGGCTTCGTCGTGCCGGATCTGCCGCTCGATGAGAGCGCATTACTGCGCGACGCGCTCGAGCCGCACCACATCGCGCTGGTGCAAATGGTCACGCCCGTCACGGGGCCTGAGCGGCTCGCGAAATTGACGGCTGCAAGCCAGGGGTTTGTCTACGCCGTGACCATGACGGGCACGACCGGCCAGAAAGTCGCCGCGCCGGCCGAAATCGCTGCCTATCTGGAGCGCGTGCGCGCGGTCGCGACCTTGCCCATATGCGCCGGCTTCGGCATACGCAACCGTGAGCAGATCGAACGCCTGCGCGGACTGGTGGATGGCGTGGTGGTCGGATCGGCGCTGGTCGAGGTCCTCGAGCGCGGTGAATCCCCGCAGGAATGGCTCGCCGCATTGCGGCCGCCGCGACATTGACTCAGCGCACGGCATAGATCCGCACGGCATAGATCTTAAGGAGCGCGCGATGCCCGGTCTCGTGGTCGAGGAGCGATTCTGCGGTCCGCCGGGCTGCGCCAACGGGGGTTACGCGGCCGGCCTGATCATGCGGCACGCCGCCGAGCGGCTCAGTGTGCGGCTCGAGCGACCGATTCCTTTGCACACCCAGCTCGAGCTGCGCTCAGAGCCTGAGGGAGTGCTCGAGCTCTTGCATGCCGGTCAGGTCCTGGCCCGTGCATGGCCCGCGGCCCTGCAACTCGACGTACCGGCCGCTCCGAGTTATCTGGAAGCGCTCGAGGCCTCGAGGCAATTCGCCGGCTTCGCCCGCCACGCCTATCCGGGCTGCTTTGTCTGCGGTCCGCAACGCCGCCGCGGCGATGGGCTGCGCATTTTTGCGGGCCGGCTCGGCGGCGCGGGACTGGTGGCCGCGCCGTGGATCGCCGACGCCTCGCTCGCGGACGGCACCGGCAAGGTGCGTGCGGAATTCATGAGCGCGGCGCTCGACTGTCCGGGCTACTTCGCCGCTCGCTCGGATGCCGCGCCCATGCTGCTCGGACAGTTCACCGCGCACATCGATCGCTGCGTGCATATCGATGAGCCCTGCGTGGTCATCGGCTGGAAGCTCGAGTGCAGCGGGCGCAAGTACGAGGTCGGTACGGCGCTGTTCGATGAGGACGGCGAGCAGTGCGCGCGCGCCCGGGCAGTGTGGATCGAGCCGCGCGCCGCGATGTGACTCCAATGTCACTGCGCTGCGACTGCTTTGTGATCGCTGCGCCCCTAGACTGCAGCCTCATCTGGCGCTGTGCGCGATGGCAGGAGACAGAACATGGCAGCAGTGAGTGTGAATTCAGGTGCAACTTCGGGCCGCTGCGCCGCGCAGTACCTGCGCGCGAGCATCCTGAGCCCTGTGTTGCGCGAGTGGCTGCAGGGCGACTGGGCCATGATCTTTTCTCACCCGAGCGATTTTCAGTACCAGGGTCTGGAGACCGATCGCTGGCTTGCCATCGTGCGCGAGAAATTTCAGATGCGCGGCGTGCGTGCGCTCTCTTACAGGCGCGAAGGGGCTGTCCTCGATCCGATCTGGGTGGGCGAGCTCCTCGCCAATCACCCCCCGGTCAGGATCGAACCTGTGATCGAGGTGGGGATGCCAGGGATCGTCGATCTGCCGGCGCGTGCCTTGCGCGACGAGCTGCTCGGCCTGAGCACACGCTTCGTGCTGATTGTCGATGAGGAATTGCGCCGCCGCGGTGTATGCAGATACAACACGGCGGGCGCGAACGTCTCGCCGCTGGACCTGCTGGCATCGATCGATGCTCTGCGCCGCCGCGGCGCGCATCGGATCGCAGCCTGAGCTTTAGCGCGAGCGCCTGAACCAGACTGACAGCCACAGTCCCAGACCAAGCGCACCGAGCAGCCACCCGGCCAGGCGCGGCTCGAGGGGAAAAGCCAGCCAGAGCATGGCGCCGAGCACCAGCACCGTGCCGATGATGGCGCGATCGCTGCGCCGGCGCTGTTGCAGCCACTCGCGGCGCAGTCGATCCAGTGAGCTCGTATCGAGCGGCACGCGCAGCTGCCCGTCCTGCATGCGTTCGATCACACGCTTGGTCAGCGGCGGCAATGCCTTGATGATCTCGAGCGCATCGGGCCATCCGCGGCGCAGCTCCTGCAAAATCGTGCGCGGGCTGGTGCGCTCGCGCATCCAGCGACGCAGCACCGGACTGGCGCTGTGCCAGATATCCAGTTCGGGATAGAGCTGTCGGCCCAGGCCCTCGACGTTGAGCAGCGTCTTCTGCAACAGCAGCAATTGAGGCTGGATCTGCCCGTTGAAGCGCCGCAGCGCCTCAAACAGCCGCAGCAGCACCACGCCGAAGGAGATCTCCTTGAGCGGGCGATCAAAGATCGGCTCGCAGATCGTGCGTACCGCCGATTCCATCTCATCTACGCGCGTTTCGGGCGGCACCCAGCCGGACTGGACATGCAGCGTGGCCACGCGGCGGTAATCGCGATTGAATACGGCGAGAAAATTCTCGGCCAGATAGCGCTGGTCGCGCAGGTCCAGGGAGCCGACGATGCCGAAGTCGACCGCCGCATAGCGCGGCTGCGTCGGGTCGGCCAGCAGCACGAAGATATTTCCCGGATGCATGTCGGCGTGAAAGAAGTTGTGACGAAAGACCTGCGTGAAGAAGATTTCAACCCCGTTCTCCGCCAGGCGCTTGAAGTCGGTGCCCAGCTCGCGCAAGCGCGCGATGTCGCCAATCGGTATGCCTCGTATGCGCTCCATGACCAGCACTTCGGCACGGCAGAAGTCCCAATGCACCTCCGGCACGTACAGGAGCGCTGAGCCGGTGAAGTTGCGCTTGAGCTGCGAGGCGTTCGCGGCCTCGCGCATCAGATCGAGCTCATCGAGTATGGTGCGCTCGTATTCGCGCACGATCTGGGTCGGCTTGAGCCGACGACTCTCGGCCCACCAGCGCTCGGCCAGGCCAGCGATGGTGTAGAGCACCGCGATGTCGAGCGCAATCATGGCTCGCATGCCCGGGCGCAGAACCTTGACAATGACCTCGCGACCATCCGGCAGCTGCGCCGCATGCACCTGTGCGATCGAGGCCGCTGCCAGCGGCATCAGCTCGAAATTGCGCAAGCGCTGATCCAGCGGCACACCGTAGGCGCGCTCTATCGAGGCTCGCGCCAGCTCCCCTGGAAAGGGTGGCACGTTGTCCTGCAGCTGCGCGAGCTCATCGGCCACATCGGCGGGCAGCAGATCGCGCCGCGTCGAGAGCGCCTGGCCGAATTTGATGAAGATCGGGCCGAGCTCCTCGAGCGCGAGGCGCAATCGCTCGGCGCGCGTGAGGCGCGAGCGGCGCTGAAACCACGTCCACGGAGAGATGTAATAGACGAACCGCAGCGGCCGATACAGGTGCGTTGCGCGTACCAGATCGTCCAGCCCGTGGCGCTCGAGCACGCGCTGGATCTGGATCAGCCGCGCCAACACGCGCCATTGCATCAAACCGGCTCCTCACCGCCGGTCGTTGCTTGGATCTGCCGCTCCAGTTGGGCGCTGCGCGCCTCCAGGCGATCGACCTGCTCGCGCAATTCATCGATACCGCGCATGACATGCTCGGACTCGGCTCTGGACACCAGATCGCCGCGCTCATGTGCGAGGTATTCGCTGAGGTTGTGCATGCCGGTCCATGCCGTGCGCCGCGTCCAGGCCGCCGCCCCCTGCAGGCCTCGCATGAGCACGTGTGCGCCGCTGCGGCCGAGCAAATCGGCCATGGCCGACTCCAGGTCGGGCGCAAGCAGAAGCGCCAGTTCGCGAAATTGCTGCGCGATCTCGGAATCGCCTTCGATGCGCACCGCGCCGCGCTGGATGACGGACTGGGGATCCGCGCCAGTCAATGCCAACAATGAGAACGGCGTGCCGATGATCGTGGCATCGGGCACCGCGCCAGACTGCAGAGGTCCGGCTTGCAGCGCGCTGCCGCTGGATTGCACCAGGATTATCCAGTCAGTGCCGCTGATCTGCAGCGCGACTCGGCGTCCCGCCAGCGCAGCAGTGAGCTCGCGCGCGCGCGTCGAGTCCGCCAGCGCGCGCGTGACCGCGGCGTCGAGCGCGCGCTGAATGAGGGCGCCGGGCAGTGCCGCCATGCTCAGTACCGATAGCCGCGGTGCAGTGCCACGAGCCCGCCGGTCAGATTGTGGTAATGGCAGCCCTCGAGGCCGGCGCCGCGCATCATTTGCAGCAGGCTCTCCTGATCCGGATGGCGGCGTATCGATTCGGCCAGGTAGCGATAGGCGTCGGCATCACCGGTGACCATGCGGCCTAGCCAGGGCAGTACCGTGAAGGAGTAGGCGTCATAGATCCGGCTCACCGGGCTCATTACGGGTTTGGAGAATTCGAGCACCAGCAATTGACCGCCAGGCTTGAGCACGCGTTGCATCGAGGACAAGGCCGCGGCCTTGTCGGTAACGTTGCGCAACCCGAAGCCGATGGTCACGCAATCGAAACTGCCGTCGGCGAAAGGCAGGTGCTGCGCATCGGCCTGCACGCACTCGACCATCCCCAGGCCACGATCGATCAGCCGATCGCGGCCGATCTGCAGCATTCGTGAATTGATGTCGGCCAGCACCACATGGCCCTGGCGGCCGACCTGCTGTGCCAGTCCTATAGCCAGATCGCCTGTGCCTCCCGCGACATCCAGTGCGCGCGCGCCGCGGCGCAATCCGGTCACCGCGAGGGCAAAGCGCTTCCACAGCCGATGCGCGCCGCCCGACATCAAATCGTTCATGAGGTCGTAGCGCTCGGCTACGGAGTCGAACACGCCGCGCACTCGGCGCGCCTTGTCCTGACGGGGGACGTCCTCGTAGCCGAAGTCGGCGGTCTGGATCGGACGCTCTGCCATGTGTGTATACCGTGCCTGGAGTCGGCCCATATTATTATGTCGCGGCGCGCTCACCGCTGGAGACAGCGCCGCGATGCACGCAGCCTTCTGTTACAGCGTCGCGATTGTACGCAGTCGCGACAGTTGCGTACGGAAAGGACTGAAATTGTCCTATTTTGATCGCCTCTGTGGCGTGCCCGCGTCGCTGCCAGAGCGCTAAAAACGCTGGCAATTTGCCGTCATATCGACCAGAATCGCGCCCGGTTGTGGCCCAAAAGGCGCAACCAAGTGGGGGTCTTGTGAAGATTTTGGCCGGGTATATCGCCCGGCCTTTCTTTTTTGGGCCAAGCGTTACGATTTGCCAGGCGCTCGCGACAGTCCTGCGCGCTCGAGGCGCGCCAGGTACGCCGACCAGTTGCTCGAGTGCTGCTCACCGAGCTCATAGAGATATTTCCAGGTATACAGGCCCGTGCTGTGGCCGTCGTCGAATAACAGCCGCACCGCATAGTGGCCGATCGGTTCGACGGCCTGCACGAGCACATCCTGCTTGCCGCCGATCAGCAGCGTCTCAGCCCCGCCATGCCCGCGTAGTTCCGCCGATGGCGAATTCACGCGCAGGTATTCGAATGGCAGCTCAAAGCGCCTGCCATCGGCGAATGCTACCTCGAGCAGGCGCGAGCGCTTGCGCAGCTTGATTTCGGTCGCGGCAATGTCCGGCACGGGGGCGATTCCTATCACAACCTATCGAGCATAACCCCAGGCGCCCTGCCGGGGCCGCGCGCTCTGCCACAATGCGCCTCGTGATTCGCCGCTCCAAACTCCTGCTGGGCCTTGTGCTGGCGACGCTGCTCATCGCGATCGCTCTGCTCGTCTGGTCGCGCTGGCCGCGCGCGCTGCTTACCGAGCAATTCGGTCCGATCCGCGCGTTTCCGGCGTGGCTGCGCCAGAACGGCATAGCCTTTGTATTCTCGGGGGCTGAGGGCTGGAGCCGCGATGATGAGCAGGCGGCGCGCAGCCTGGCGCGCGCGGGTAATTTCGTCGCCGGCCTTGATACGCCAGAGCTTATCAGGCATTTGAATCAGCTCAAGTCAGGCTGCATCTTCATGCCCGGGATTCTCGAGGACTACAGTCATGTGCAGCAGCGCGCTGCCGGTACGATGCGATTCGAGGAGCCGGCGCTGCTCGGTCGCGGCAGCGGCGCCGCGTTGGTCTACCTCGCGCAGATCCAGGCCCCGGCATTGGCTTTTCGGGCCGCCGTGATGCTCGATCCGGAGCCTGAACTGCCGCTGCGTGCGCCCGTGTGCGATCACCCGGCGCTGCGACGCGACGATCTGTCGCAGCAGCTGCGGCCCGAGCCGCTCGGCGGCAATGTTGCGACTCGACTCTGGCTCGACGAGGCGGCCACGGCGGCAGCGCGCGCCTTTGCCGCCGCCGTGACTTCCCCACCCGCGATGGCCCCGGCCGTGCGCTCACTCAGGCGGGTCTACGCCAGCGCGCTCGGCCAGATCGAGGCCGACCAGCTGCGTGGCGGGGTGGCCGATCTGCCGTTGGTCGAAGTACCGGCATCCAGGCCTACGCACGAGCTGTTCGCGATTCTTTACTCGGGCGATGGCGGCTGGCGCGATCTGGATCGCACGCTGGCCGATGTGCTTGCCTCCAAAGGCGTCAATGTTGTGGGTGTCGATGTACTGCGCTACTTCTGGCGGCGACGCTCGCCCGAGCTGGGCGCTCGAGATCTGGCGCGAATCATGCATCACTACCAGCAGCTCTGGCAGAGCCAACAGGTCGTGCTGATCGGCTTCTCTTTTGGCGCCGATGTTCTGCCGTTCCTGGTCAGTCGTCTGCCAGCGGGTGTGCGCGCGAACGTGCGGCTGCTCACGCTGCTGTCACCGGAGCGTGAAACAGCCTTTGAGGTCGAGCCCAGCGGCTGGCTCGGCATGCGCAGCAGCGGCCCGGCTACGCTACCTGTTGAGCCGGAGTTGAAAAAAATGCCGCAGCTGCGCGTCCAATGCATCTTCGGCGCCGATGAGGCGGCGGGCAGCCTGTGCACGGCGCCCCTCATGGCCACTCACGAGGTCGTACGCAAAGCCGGTGGGCATCACTTCGATGAAAACTATGGCGCTCTGGCCGATGCAATCATTGCCGCGGCGGCGCACTAGCGTGCGCCAACGCCTGCGCGGCGCCGTGCTTTGCGCGGTGTTGATATGGCCAATACTGCTCTGGGTGCCGCAGCGCGCGCGGGCCGTGATCCAACCCGAACGCTGGCATTGGATCACGGTCAACGGCCACCGGATCTATTACGCGGTACGCGGTGCCGGGCCGACGCTGGTGTTGCTGCACGGTGGGGGAGATTCGGGCGAGCACTCGTTTGAGCGGCAGATTGACCTGTTCGCACAGCATCACCGCATCATCGCGCCGGATCAGGTCGGACAGGGCCACAGTCCCGAGGTGCCCGGTCCGTTGAGCTACACGCTCATGATGCAGGACACCGCCGCGCTGCTGGGAGTGCTCAAATTGCGCAATGCCGATGTCATCGGCTTCAGCGACGGCGGCATTCTGGCGCTCATGCTCGCCGCGCGCCATCCCGAGCTCGTGCGCCGCCTGGTCATCAGCGGCGTGAACATCGCGCCCGAGGGTCTGACGGCCGAGGAGCGTTCCGGGTTGCGCGCGGCGCAGAGCCCGGGAATGCAGAGCGTGGAGCGCAAATTAACGCAGCTCTGGCTCAACTCACCGACCACCGACGAGTTGAACCCAGCGCTGCTGGCCACGATCGGCAAGCCGGTACTGGTGATCTCCGGGGATCGCGATGCGATCCGGCTCGAGCACACGCTCGAGATTTACCGCGCGCTGCCGCAGGCTGAGCTGTGCGTTCTTCCCGGCACCGATCATGCGACCTTCTCGGGTCGGGCCGAGTGGCTCAATCCGATCATCAGCGCCTTTCTTGATCGGCCCTGAGCAGTGCGCCCGCCCTGCTGCGCACTGCGCCTTGCTGCGCTCGCCGCTGGAGCAGCGTGTGCTCAGGGTCGGTGATCCGGCTATTCGTGCGATGACCGATTTCCTGTCCGATCCGCCGCTCACCGTGAGCGAGGACTGCACGCTCAGCGCAGCGCTCGACGAGATGTTCAGATCCGGAGTGCGCGCCGTTGTGGTCGCGCGCGAGCTCAGCGTCGTGGGTCTCGTCACCGCTGAGGCCATGCACGGCAACGCGGCACGATGCGTGGCCGAGTGCATGACGCGCGCCTCGCAGATGCCGGCAATCGACTGGCGGACCATGCGCTCATCACGGGTCGCTGATCTGCTGGAGATCTTCCAGGGTGCGGGCGTCGAGCATCTGGTGGTGTTGGAAAGCCAGTCAGCCAGTCGTGCCAGGGTGCGCGGCCTGATCCATCGCAGCCGCGTCGAGCGGCGGCTGCATCCGCCGGACGATAAGTTCTAGACTTAAGCAGCAATGACCATGATCGGCACGCCTCTGTCGCCTTCGGGCACACGCGTAATGCTGCTGGGCGCCGGTGAGCTCGGCAAGGAACTCGTGATTGAATTGCAGCGCTACGGCTGCGAAGTGATCGCGGTCGACCGCTACGCCGGTGCGCCGGCCATGGCCGTGGCACACCGGGCACACGTGATCGACATGCTCGATGCGCGCGCGTTGCGCGCGCTGGTGCAGCAGGAGCGCCCGCTCATGATCGTTCCTGAAATCGAAGCCATCGCGACCGCGGAGTTGCTCGAGCTCGAAGCCGAGGGCTATCGCGTCATCCCGACGGCGCGCGCGGTTCGATTGACCATGGATCGCGAAGGTATACGACGACTGGCAGCCGAAGAGCTCGGCCTGAAGACCTCGCCCTATCGTTTTGCTGACAGCCAGGGCGCCTGTCGGGCGGCGATCGGCGAGCTGGGGCTGCCCTGCGTGATCAAACCGGTCATGAGCTCATCGGGCAAAGGCCAGAGCGTGATCCGGGAGGCATCGCAGATCGAGCAGGCCTGGCACTACGCGCAGCAGGGCGGGCGCGCCGGCGGCGGTCGCGTGATCGTCGAGGGCTGGGTGCAGTTCGATTATGAGATCACGTTACTGACGCTGCGACATCGGGACGGCACGAGCTTTTGCGAGCCGATTGGCCATCTGCAGATCGAGGGCGATTACCGCGAATCCTGGCAGCCGCAGGCGATGAGCGCCTCGACCCTGGCCGAATCGCAGCGCATTGCGGCGGCCGTGACCTCAAACCTCGGCGGCCATGGCCTCTTCGGCGTGGAATTGTTCATCGCCGGTGAGAGCGTGTATTTCAGCGAAGTCTCGCCGCGCCCGCACGATACCGGCCTCGTCACCCTGATCTCGCAGGATCTGTCGCAGTTTGCATTGCATGCGCGCGCGATCCTGGGGCTACCGGTACCGCTGATACGCCAGCGCGGAGCGGCCGCATCCTGTGCATTGCTGATCGAGGGCGACTCGGCGGACATTCGTTACGGCGATCTGGAGCGAGCGCTGGCCGAGCCGGATACGGCACTGCGTCTGTTCGGCAAGCCTGAGGTGCGCGGTCGCCGGCGAATGGGCGTGACCCTCGCGCTGGCTCCGAGCATCGAGCAGGCCCGCGACCGGGCCCGCTCGATGTGCCAGCTCGTGCGTGAGGCCGTGCGCTTCGGCTGACGCGCTCTTGAGCCGCGCCGCAGGCGCGCGGGCGCGGCGGCTCGCTGTTACACTGCGCCGATCGAACACGAGGAGGATCGCGCCGTGAATGCATTAAAGGTACTGGCGTTGCTGCTCATCGTCGGGGGTGTACTGGGGCTCATCTACCACCGCTTCAGCTATACCCGGGAGACCCACGCGACCGATATCGGCTCGCTGCACCTGGCCGTGTCGAACACCAAGAGCATCGACGTGCCCGATTGGGTTGGCGTCGGCGCGATCGTGGCCGGTGCGGCGCTGTTGATATACGGCAGCCAGAACAAGTCCTGAGCCGTTTGCGCGCGCAGCCGGGAATCCATAGACTGCGCGCGCGCTTGACGCAGCGCATTTTGAGCAGGAGAGCAGCACGTGGGCAAAGGCGATCGCAAGACGCGGCGCGGCAAGATTTATCGCGGCTCTTTTGGCAAGAGCCGGCCGAAGGACCCGGATAAGAACAAACCGGTCGCCAAGCGAGTCCCGACCAAGAAGTGAGCGCGGCGTGATCGTACGCGTGGCGCTGCCGGGCCACGCCTCGCGGCGCGCTTCAGAGTATATAGCGGCTCAGATCCTCATCCTTGGCGAGCGCGCCCAGATGCTCATCGACGTAGGCCGCGTCCACGCGCAGGCTCGATGCGCCGCGCCCGCTGGCTTCGAACGATACTGATTCGAGCAGTCGCTCCATGACCGTATGCAAGCGGCGCGCGCCGATGTTTTCGGTGCGTTCATTGACCTGATGGGCGATCTCGGCAATGCGCCGCACGCCATCGCTGGCGAACTCGACGCTCAATTGCTCGGTGCCCAGCAATGCCTGGTACTGCGCCGTCAGGGAGGCGTCGGGCTCGGTCAGGATGCGCACAAAATCCTCGACAGTGAGCGAATCGAGCTCCACGCGGATCGGAAAACGGCCCTGCAATTCCGGGATGAGGTCCGAGGGCTTGGACATGTGAAACGCTCCCGAGGCGATGAACAGGACGTGATCGGTCTTGAGTGAGCCGTACTTGGTGTTGACGCTGCAGCCCTCGACCAGCGGCAGCAGGTCGCGCTGCACGCCCTCGCGCGAGACATCCGCACCGACAGTCTCCTGGCGGCGCGCGATCTTGTCGATCTCGTCAATGAACACAATGCCGTTCTGCTCGGCGTTGCTCAGCGCCTGCGTCTTGAGCTCCTCTTCGTTGATGAGCTTGCCGGCTTCCTCCTCGAGCATGAGCTTGAGCGCCTCGCGCACCTTGACGCGTCGCGTGCGCGTGCGATTGCCGCCCAGATTGGACAATACCGACTGCAATTGCTGCTGCATTTCCTCCATGCCCGGAGGCGCCATGATGTCGACGCCCACGCCCTGCGCGCGCACTTCGATCTCGACTTCGCGTTCATCGATCTCGCCGCGCTTGAGCATGTCGCGCAGCTTGGCGCGCGTGTCGGCATCGCGCGGCTGCGACGGCTCATCGGTGGAGAAGCCGAGATTGCGCGGCTTGGGCAGCAAAGCATCGAGCACACGCTCGATGGCGGCATCGCGCGCGCCGTCGCGCACCCGCGCCAGCTCCAGCTCGCGCGTCATCTTGACCGCCACGTCGGCCAGTTCCTTGATGATGGAATCGACCTCACGGCCGACGTAGCCGACCTCGGTGAATTTAGTGGCTTCGACCTTCACGAATGGCGCCTGCGCCAGGCGCGCCAGGCGGCGTGCGATCTCGGTTTTGCCGACGCCGGTGGGGCCGATCATCAGAATGTTCTTGGGCGTGATTTCCTGGCGCAGCGGTTCGTCAACCTGCATGCGCCGCCAGCGGTTGCGCAGCGCGATGGCGACCGCGCGTTTGGCCGCGGCCTGGCCGACAATGTGCTTATCGAGTTCCAGCACGATGGCCTGCGGGGTCACGCGCGCAATTCCTCGATGACCAGGTTGCGGTTGGTGTAGATGCAGATATCGGCGGCAATGCCGAGTGCTCGTTCGACAATGGTGCGCGCATCGAGTTCGGTGTTCTCGGTCAACGCGCGAGCCGCAGCCTGCGCATACGGACCGCCGGAGCCGATTGCGACCGCGTCGAACTCGGGCTCGATCACATCGCCGTTGCCGGAGATGATGAACAGATTCTGCGGATCCCCGACCAGCAGCAGCGCCTCGAGCCGGCGCAGGTAGCGATCGGCACGCCAATCCTTGGCCAGCTCGATGGCCGCGCGCGTCAGATTGCCGTACTTCTCGAGCTTGCCCTCGAAACGCTCGAACAGCGTGAAGGCATCGGCGGTGCCGCCGGCGAAGCCCGACAATACCTTGCCGTTGGACAGGCGCCGCACCTTGCGAGCGTTGCCTTTCATGACGGTGTTGCCGAGCGTGACCTGACCGTCGCCGCCGAGCGCAATTGCGCCGCCGCGGCGCACTGCCAGAATGGTGGTCGAATGGGGATCGAACCGTTCGTTCATAGGTTATGACTCATCCGCGGCGTTTGGCGCGTGGATGGGCTCGATCGTATGTGCGGGCAAGGTGCTGGAAATCAAGGTGGGTGTACACCTGCGTGGTGCTGATGTTGGCGTGTCCGAGCAGCTCCTGCACGCCGCGTAAATCGCGGCTGGATTCAAGCAGATGGGTTGCGAATGAGTGTCTGAACAGGTGCGGGTGCACGTGCTGCGGCAGGCCCTGCGCGCGCGCGCGCGCGGCCACGCGCAGCTGCACGGCGCGTGCGCTCAACGGACCGCCGTTGCGCGCCACGAACAGCACCTCGCAGTCCGCGCGTGCCAGCGAGCCGCGCTGCGCGAGCCACTGACGCAGCGCCTGGATGGCCTTGCGGCCCACGGGAGCGATGCGCTGCTTGCTGCCCTTGCCGAGCACGCGCGCACTGCCGTCCTCGAGGTCGAGATCCTTGAGCTTCAGGCTGGTGAGCTCGCTGAGCCGCAGACCGCCCGAATAGAACAGTTCCATGAGTGCCAGATCGCGTACTTCGAGTACGTTCCTGGGTTTGAACGCCAGCAGACGCGCCATCTGATCGACGTCCAGCGTCTGCGGCAGTCGCTTGCCGGCCTTGGGCGAGGGCACGTCCAGTCCCGGATTGCGCTTGAGCGCGCCCTCGCGCAGCAGAAAACCAAAGAATGTGCGCAGCGCCGCCAGCCGGCGTTGAATGCTGCGGCCCTGCAGGCCACGTGCGTGGCTGCGGGCAGCGAAGCTGCGTACGTGCTGGTGATCGAGCGCGCTCCAGTGTTCGATGCCATTGCGCTGGCACCATTGCTGCAGCGTCTTGAGATCGTGGCGATAGGCGCTGACGGTATGCGCCGACAGCCGCCGTTCCGTGACCAGGAAGCGCTCGAAGCGCTCGAGCCACTGCAGGGCCTCGGGTGACACGGGCGCGGGACTCGAGCTTACATTCTCGCGAGCGCGTCGCTGATCAGCTCGCCCATGCGCGAGAGAAACTCGATGCTCATGCCGGGATGGAAGCGGTCGCGATCGACGCTGCCCAGCGCCAGCAATCCCAGCGGCGGGTTGCCGCTGAGCGGAATCAGGGCCACGGAACCGATCTCGGTGGCCTCGGCGCTGAACAGGAATTCGCGCTGACTGTCGCGGATCTGGCCGCAGCGCGGCTTGGCGGAGGCGAACAGACTTTCAAAGCTGCGATAGTTGCCATCGTCGCTGCACACCGAGCGCACAAAGCGGTCGGCGTCCGGGACCAGCGGTTCGCGGCTGGTAGCGAGCACCAGCACGGCGTGAAAGGTGTCGAAATCCTCGCGCAGGCTGGCCTCGATCTGGGTGATGGCATCGGCGCGGTTGCTGGTGGAAAGCAACCGGCGCGTGAAGCGATGAATCTTTTCCGCCAGCACATTGTTGGCGCGCGCCACGCGCACGAAGTCCGCCAGCTTGTGCTCCTGCGCTTCGTATTTCTCGCGCAGCACTTCCACCTGACGCTCGATCAGGGACACGGTCGAGGCATTGCGCGGATGTTGCAGGCGCATGCGCGCCAGCAGCTGCGGGTGCCGTTCGAAGAAATCGGGATTGTGCTGCAGGTACTGCACGACGGTCTGTTCCTCGGTGGTATCCGAGGGAATGCCGCGCACCTGATTGCTCGTCATGTCGTTCTGCTCCCCTTCCAGCTCAGATCTCCACGCGTCCCTCGAAGGCCCGCTGAGCCGGACCCGTGAG